>NZ_JAMYRB010000004.1:0-396039 GCF_040321165.1 Mesorhizobium sp. M0500 | reverse complement strand
CTGTTGGGGGGGTTTTTTTTTTTATTTTATTAATACCTCCCGGCCTTCCGCTTATTTCGTCCCCGCGCTGTGGTGTTTTTTTTTTTCTGTCGGCCTGCGGCGCGCGCGGCGGGGGGCCCCCCCCGAAACTGCGAACCTACTTCTGGATGCAGGTGTCGACGGTGTCCTTGGTGCATTCGTCGAGGCCGGTGAACACCGGATCGGCGACCGGCTTGCCGTCGACCAGGTCGATCATCACCGAGGGCGCCTTGTAGCCCATCTCGAACGGCCGCTGGCCAACCAGCGCGGTCACCAGTCCGTCACGGGCAATCGCCACCTCGTCGCCGATCGTGTCGGCGGCGCCGATGACGAAGGCGTTGCTGGCGATCTTGTCGGCCATCGGCTTGAACAGGTCGCGGTAGGGCTGCGGAGCGCCGAACAGCGGCCAGCCGCCCATGATGCCGAAGGCGTCGAGATCGGGATTGGCGGCGAGGATGTCGGTCATCGCCTGCACGCCCTTGGCGCCGTCGTCATTGGTGAACACCGGGCAGCCGGCAACTTCCGTCCAGCCGCCTTCGCCTGCCAGCGCCGCGAGGCCGTCCTTGCCCGACAGCGCGTCACGCATGCCCTGCGCGCGGCGCAGGATGTTGTCGGCGGCCGGATTGCCTTCGATGGTGCAGATCTTGCCGCCATTCGGCTTGGCCTTCTTGATGTATTCGCCGATCTTGTGACCCATCAGGTAATTGTCGGTGCCGAGATAGGTCTTGCGCAGCGCCGCATCTTCCTTGCTGAGGTCGGCGTCGAGGGTCATGATCGGGATCGACGGATTGGCGCTTTTGATCGTCTGCGCGATCAGCGGCGCGTTCGATGGCGAAATCGCCATTGCCACCGTATCGGGCTTGCTCAGCATGTCCTGGACGATCTGGGCTTCACCGGCCTCATCCGAGGTCGACGCTGGTCCGGTGTAGAAGCACTCATATTCCGAGCTGGCGTTTTCCTTGTTCCACTTCTCGCAACCCTGGTGGATGGCCTCGAAGAATGGATTGTCCAGACCCTTCACCACGATGACGAGCTGTTTCTTGGCCATAGCCGGCCCGGCACCCAACGCCATGACGGCGGCGGCAGCGAGCAATAGTGATTTCCTCATGTCAGTCCTCCCTTTGAAACAAACGGACACGGCGTGCCCGCCACACACAGATCGACCCGGAGCAAGATGACAGAGGACGTCGCACTCGTGTCGCCAAGCCAGGTCGATAAGCATTTTCATATTCAGTCTCAGACCGGCACCGACAGATACTGCTGGTTGCCAAATCCCTGACCGACAAACCCTCACCGATTCCTCCCGGCAACCCCGGGGGATCGGCGCAAGCTCCTCCGACACTTAGCTAATATCGCCTTGTCACCGACGTCAATGCTATTTGTCCTACAAAACTGATTTTTCGAAAGAAGCCGTGGTTGACGCCAAGGTGGCTTATGCGTAAATGGGCAAAATCGCTGCCTCCGGGAGGAACTGGGGAGAGCGAAAGGCCGCGGCAGAACCGCAGGCCGCAAAGCACGGGGAGGCAAGAAGGCTGGTGGCGGTTCTCGAACTCACCAACATCTCGAAGCATTTTGGCGCCATCCAGGCGGTCAACGACGTTTCGTTGTCGATCGAGGCCGGACAGGTTGTCGGCCTGATGGGCGACAACGGCGCCGGCAAGTCGACGCTGGTCAAGATGATCGCCGGCAATTTCCCGCCGAGCCATGGCACGATGCAGATGGACGGCAAGGAGCTGATCCTGCACAAGCCGGTCGAGGCGCGCCAGCACGGCATCGAAATCGTCCATCAGGACCTGGCACTGTGCAACAATCTGACGGCCGCCGCCAACGTCTATCTCGGCCGTGAATTGGGCCGCGGCCTCGGGCCGCTTCGCATCCTCGACTATGCTGCGATGTACAAGCGTGCCGGCCAGATCTTCGCCGAGCTGAAATCCGAAACGCGCCCGCGCGACCTGGTCAAACAAATGTCGGGCGGCCAGCGGCAGGCGGTGGCGATCGCCCGCACCATGCTTTCGCAGGCCAAGATCGTGCTGATGGACGAGCCGACGGCGGCGATCTCGGTGCGCCAGGTCGCCGAGGTGCTGAACCTGATCCGCCATTTGCGCGACCAGGGCATCGCCGTCGTGCTGATCAGCCACCGCATGCCCGACGTCTTTGACGTCGCCGACCGCGTCATCGTCATGCGGCGCGGCCGCAAGGTCGCCGACAAGACGATCGCATCGAGTTCGCCGGAAGAAGTCACCGGGCTCATCACCGGCGCCATCGAACAGGTATGATTGACGCCTCAACCATGAGTAAAAAAGGTCGATAATGGCAGTCACCCTTGATCAGACGATCGCGCACAAGCAGCACACCTTGCTGAGCAAGGTGTTTGCCAGCCAGACCTTCTGGGTGGTGATCGCGGTCATCCTCGCCTGCCTGTTCCTGTCGGTGGCCACGGATTCCTTTGCCACGACCAAGAACCTCTACAACATCACCCGCAACGTCACCTTCGTCGCCATCGTGGCGCTCGGTATGACCTTCGTCATCATCACCGGCGGTATCGACCTGTCGGTCGGCTCGGTGCTTTGCCTGTGCTCGATGGTGCTGGCCGTGACCATGCATGCCGGCTACGGCATCGAGATAGGCATTGGCGCTGCGATCGCGACAGCGCTGATCATCGGCGCCTTCAACGGGGTTCTGATCGCCTATCTCGGCTTCCCGCCCTTCGTGGTGACGCTCGGCATGCTGTCGATCGCACGCAGCCTTGCCATGGTCGCCTCCAACAACACCGTCGTCTTCCAGTTCGGGCCGGATCACGACAAGCTGCTGGCGCTGGGCGGCGGCGCCTGGGTGTTCGGCATCGCCAATCCGGTGCTTTACATGATCGTGCTGGCGTTGATCACCGGCTTTGTGCTGCGCTGGACGAAATTCGGCCGGCACATCTTCGCCATCGGCGGCAACGAGCATGCGGCAACGCTGACCGGCGTTCCGGTGCGCCAGATCAAGGTCGTCGTCTACATGATCTCGGCATTGGCGGCTGGCCTTGCCGGCATCATCCAGACCGGCTGGCTGGGCGCGGTCACCACCAATCTCGGCAACGGCATGGAGCTTCAGGTGATCGCCGCCACCGTCATCGGCGGCGCCAACCTGGCCGGCGGCATGGGCACGGCCTTCGGTGCGGTCGTCGGCGCGGCGCTGATCGAGGTCATCCGCAACAGCCTCGGCCTGCTCGGCATCAATGCCTTCTGGCAAGGCGTGTTCATCGGCGGCGCCATCCTGCTCGCCGTGCTGTTCGACCGCATCCGCAATTTCAGGCGCAACGACTGACGTTCAAGCGCAGCCTCCCCCTTCTCCCCTTGTGGGAGAAGGTGTCGCCGAAGGCGACGGATGAGGGGTGCTCCAGCTTGGCATCGCCTCATTTCTTCCAACACCCCTCAACCGTCTCGGCGCTAGCGCGCCGATCCACCTTCTCCCACAGGGGGACAAGGGGACGCGCTCCTATCGCCGGGTCTGAAAATCCGCCGCTGCGGCGCATGGCCGGCGCCCGGACGTGCACATCCGTCTTGACGCAAGCCCGAACTGCGCCGCACAATCGCTCGCAGCAGGCGAAGGGAGGCCAGTCGCCTGCGGGAGGATATACCCATGACGGAAGCGATCAGGCTCTACTGGGGCCGGTTCGGACATGTTTCTGTCCTGAACGTCGCCAGCGACTTCGTCACCCATGCCCATGTCGAGGCGCATATCATCATCTGGCTGGAAGGCACGGCCGGCGAGATGACCATCGGCCGCGAGACGGTGCGGCTTGGACCGGGCACCGCCGCCGGCATCAATTCCTTCCAGCCGCACAGCCACGCTCTGTCCCGCGACGGCACGCCCGGCCTGTTCCTCGCCTTTTACATCGATCCGGACTGGGCTCGAAGGCGCCGCGAGCTGCCTTCCTCCGCGCCGCTGTTCTCCACCCCGGCAATCACGCTCGAGCCTTGGCTGCACAAGTCAGCGGCTAACCTCCTCGACCATCTCAGCGACAATGAGAGCATCGACGACATCGCCAATTACGAGATCGAGCGCTTCATCGACAGCGTGCTCGATGCCGCCGACGCGTCCGCACCGCAGACGGTGCGCGCCCGCGTCAACACCATGCAGGACTTCCGCGTCCGCAAGGCGATCCAGCTGATGAAAGCCAATGTCTGCGAGCGTATCTGCTTCGACGACATGGCGCGCAGCGTCGGCCTGTCGCGGCCGCATTTTTTCGCGCTGTTCAAGGAACAGACCAATCTGACGCCCAACGTCTATTGGAACACGCTGCGCATGGAGGAAGCGGTGCGGCAATTGCAGTGGTCGCAGGAGCCGCTGATCTCGGTCGCCTGCAATCTCGGCTTCACCACGCAAGGCAATTTCTCGCGCTTCTTCCGCGACCATGTCGGCGTCCCGCCGACGCTTTACCGCGAGGCGGCGCGGGCGATCAGCTGAGCGCCCGTTTTTTCAGACTATTTGATAGGCGTTCAAGACGCATTGATAAGCGCTGCCGAGCCTGCCGCCCTACCCTCCCAGGCAGCCGATTTGCAAGGGAACGATCATATGGCGAAAGTCACCATCTCCAGCGTCATCGACGCGCCGGTCGAAAAGGTCTGGGCGCGCATACGCGACTTCAACGGCCTGCCGAGCTGGCACCCGCGCATGGTCGAAAGCCATATCGAAGACGGCAAGGATGCCGGCACGATCGGCTGCGTGCGCAATTTCCAGCTCGCCAGCGGCGCGCGCCTGCGCGAAAAGCTGCTCGACTTCTCCGACGAGAACTTCCTCGTCAGCTACGCCATCCTGGAGACGCCGCAGCCGCTCACCAACCACAAGGCGACGCTGCAGTTGCGGCGGGTGACCGACGGCGACCGCACCTATGCCGAATGGACCGCCAGCTTCGACGCCGCTCCTGAGGAAGCCGATAAATTGGCCGAAGGCATGGGCGCCAATGTTTTCCAGGGCGGGTTCAACGCCCTGAAGAACCACTTTGCCGGCCAGAGTTGAATGACGGACTAAGCCCGAAAAAGGGAGCGTTCCATGACGCTTGCATTGCAGACTTTCGCGACGGTGAAGGACGCCAGCGCGGCGCTGAAAGCCGCCGGCGCCCGCTATCTCGGTGGCGGCACGCTGGTCGTGCGCGCCGTCAATGAAGGCGACGTGTCGATCTCCGGTTTCGTCAGGTCGACCGACCCGGCGTTGTCGGCCATCAGCGTCTCCGGCGGCACGGTCCGCATCGGCGCCTCGGTGACCATGGCGGCGATCGCCCGTCACCCGGATCTGGCCACTCTTGCCCACGCCGCGCGCGCCGTCGGCGGCCCGGCGATCCGCAACATGGCGAGCGTCGGCGGCAATCTCTTCGCGCCAACGCCTTACGGCGATTTCACCGTTGCGCTGCTGGCTTTGGATGCAACTGTCAGCGCCGATGACGGCGAGCTGCCGATTGAGACATTCCTCGCAAAGCGCGAAAGCAACCACGCCATCGTCACTGCGGTCGGCTTCACGATTCCGAAGGAAGGCGGCTTTCGCTTCCTGAAAGTGTCGAGGGTCAAGCCAAAGGGCATTTCGGTGCTGAGCATCGCGACCGTGCTGGAGCACGCACCGGACGGCACCGTGTCGTCAGCGCGGATCGCGTTCGGCTGCATGGCCGACCGGCCGATCCGTGCCAGGGCGGCGGAGAAGGCCCTGATTGGCCGGGAACTCACGAGCGAGGGCATCGCACCGGCACTGGCTGTTGCCCGCGACGGCACTTCGCCGCGAACCGATCCGATCGCCAGTGCCTGGTATCGCAACGAAGTCCTGCCGGTCCATCTCGGCCGGCTGCTGCTCGCCTGAAAGACCGTGGCGCGTATGTCCGCCTGGCTGCGGCGCAAGGAGTAAAAAGATGGCAAAGGTCCCGGTTCAGTTCACGCTCAATGGTGCCGAAAAGGCCGAATTCATCGACAGCGGCACAACGCTGCTTCATGCGCTGCGCGACAAGATCGGCGACACCTCGCCGAAGGGCGGCTGCCATCAAGGCACCTGTGGCGCCTGCTCGGTCATCATCGACGGCGAGCTCAGGCTGTCCTGCCTGACGCTGGCCGAGACCTGCAACGGCGCAACCGTCACCACCACCTCGGGACTGGCGGAAGGCGGCGTGCTGCATCCGCTGCAACGCGCTTTCCTCGATGCTTTCGCCACGCAATGCGGTTTCTGCACGCCGGGCATGATCATGGCCGCCAAGGTGCTGCTCGACCAAACCCCGAACCCCAGCCGCGAGGACGTGGTCGAGGCGTTGTCGGGCAATATCTGCCGCTGCACCGGTTACGAGCCGATCATCCAGGCTGTGCTGAGCGCCGCGCGCTCCAATTCGCAGAACGCGGCTTGAGGGGAGTCAAGAAAATGGAACTCCGCAAGAGCTATTTCGCCGACCAGCGCAAGGACGATCTGCACGAGATCGGCCAGCCGCGGCCGCGATCGGATTCGCCCGGCCATGTCACCGGCAAGACCGCCTATTTCGCCGACCGCAATTTTCCCGGCATGCTGCACCTGAAGATGGTGCGCAGCCCGCATCATCACGCCCGCATCCGCAGCATCGATACGTCAGAGGCGGAAAAGCACCCCGGCGTCGTCAAGGTGCTGACCGCCAAGGATGTGCCGCACAATGTCTACACCATCCTGATCCTGATCCAGATCGGGCCGGAGGACGAGACGGTGCTGGCCGACGGCAAGGTGCGCTGGAAGGGCGAGGCCGTGGTGGCGGTGCTGGCCGAGACCGAGCGCGCCGCGCAGGAAGCCGCCGCCAAGGTCAAGGTCGATTACGAAGTGCTGCCGGCCGTCTTCGACATGGAGGAAGCGCTGAAGCCCGGCGCGCCGATCGTCAATGAGTACCATGGCCGGAATTATTACCTCTACGACAGCGGCGAATGCCGCAAGGTGCGCTTCGGCGATGTCGAGGCAAGCTTTACAGGAGCCGACCACGTGCTCGAACAGACCTACCAGTCTTCACCGATCGAGCATGCGCCGACCGAAACGACCGGCTGCATCGTCGCGCCGGAGGGCAACGACCGCTTCACCTGCTACACCAACACGCAGGCGATGTTCTTCACTCTCGATAACGCCTCGATCATCCTGCAGATGCCCGGCAACAAGTTGCATTTCGTCGGCGGCACTGTCGGCGGCGGCTTTGGCGGCAAGGTCGACGTCATCGTCGAGCCGATCGCCATCCTTGGCGCCAAAATAACAGGACGACCGGTCTGTTTTATCTACAGCCGCGAGGAAGAGATGCAGATTTCCTCGCCGCGCGCCGCCGAGAAAGTCGTCATCAAGGACGGCGTCATGAACGACGGCCGCATCGTCGCGCGCAAAGTGACCGGCTACACCGACGCCGGCGCCTATTCGCGCCATTCGCCCTACGGCGCGCAGAAGGGCGCCGGGCATTATCCCGGCCCGTATACGATCCCGAATGTCTGGATCGACACCTACTGCGTCTACACCAACCGCACCCCGTCCTCTGCGATGCGTGGCTTCGGCGTGACGATCGGCGATTTCGCGCTGGAGGTACAGATGGACAAGCTCGCCCGGCTGATCGGCATGGACCCGCTCGAATTCCGTTTCATCAACGCCTATCGCGATGGCGACATGAAAGCACATCGGCAGCCGACCGAGGGTGCTGCGCTGATCGAGTGCATGCAGGAAGCCTCGCGCGCCGCCAACTGGCCCGTGGCAGAAAAATTCATGGCGATGTCGTCTTACGCGAAGGGAGTTTGAGATGGCGATCAGGCGCGGACGCGGCGTCGCCGCGATCAACTATCCGACCGGCATGAATCTCGGCGGCGACCCGACCCAGGCGCTGGTCCATTCGACGCCGACCGGCAATTTCATGGTGACGCTGTCGAGCGTCGATCTCGGCCAGGGCATGAAGCAGATCATGGCGCAGATCTGCGCCGAGACGATCGGCGTGCCGACCGACCGCGTCGTCGTCGACACCGCCGACACCGACACCGGCCCGCATTGCATGGGCACCTTC
Source organism: Mesorhizobium sp. M0500 (assembly GCF_040321165.1). Lineage (NCBI taxonomy): Bacteria > Pseudomonadati > Pseudomonadota > Alphaproteobacteria > Hyphomicrobiales > Phyllobacteriaceae > Mesorhizobium > Mesorhizobium sp. M0500. The sequence continues at coordinate 388,016 of NZ_JAMYRB010000004.1, read as the reverse complement.
GCCTCGCGCGGCACGCACCGCGCCGGCAATGCAGTCATCCAGGCGGCCAGGGAAGCCCGCCAGGTGATGCTGGAAGTGGCGGCCGAGGAGCTTGAAGTCAATGCGTCCGACCTCGAGACCGATGGCCAGGGCAACATCCTGGTCAAGGGCGCGCCGCAGAAATCGATCTCGATCTTCGATGTCGCGCTGTCGGCGCATTTCAAGCGCGGTCGTTCAATTTCCGGCCGCGGCATGTTTTTGATCCCCCGCTCCTATCCCGAAAAGGAAACCGGCGCGATGAAGCCGTCGACCTGCTACGCCCACGCCTGCACGGTTGCCGAGGTCGAGGTCGACGACGAGACCGGCGAGGTCACCGTGCTGACCGTGAAGAACGTCTTTGAGATCGGCCGCGCGCTGAACCCGAAAATGGTCGAGCAGCAGCTCGTCGGAGGCTCGTGGATGGGCATCAGCCATGCGCTCTACGAAACGACCGAACCCTATTATCCCAATCGCGACCATGGCGGCACCGACTTCAACCAATATCTGATGCCGGGTCCTGGGGATCTCGCTCAAACCGAGATCATCGTGCTGGAACGGCCCTCGGCGGACGGGCCGTATGGCGCCAAGGGGCCGGGCGAAATGTGCGCCAACCCGCAGATCCCGGCGGTCGCCAATGCCGTCTTCGACGCCGTCGGCGTGCGCATCGACACGCTGCCGATCACGCCGGAGCGCATCCTGCGGGCGCTGAAGGCGCAAGCCCCGAACTGAGTGCTGGAAATGCCCAAGAGAAGCGCCCGGACTTCAAGCGCAGAGACAGTCGCGACCTCGCCGGAGGCGGTGGCGTCCCGCCTCGCCGCCTCGCACTATCTCGCCGATGAAAGCCTGGCCACCGCAATCTTCCTGGCGATCCGGCTGGGCAAGCCGCTGCTGCTCGAAGGCGCGCCTGGCGTCGGCAAGACCGAAGCGGCGAAGGCGATAGCCGAACTGCTCGGGCGCGATCTGGTGCGGCTGCAATGCTATGAAGGCATCGACGCCGCACATGCGCTATACGAGTGGAACTACCAGCGCCAGCTGCTCGCCATCCGCCATGCCGGCGAGCACGAGGTCGACATCTATGACGACCGTTTCCTTATCGCGCGGCCGCTGCTGCAGGTGCTGAAGGCGCCGGAAAAGCGCGTGTTGCTGGTCGACGAAATCGACCGTTCCGACCATGAATTCGAAGCGCTGCTGCTGGAATTCCTGTCCGATTTCCAGATCAGCATTCCCGAGCGCGGCACCATTCGCGCGACGGCGCAGCCGATCGTCATCCTGACCTCGAACCGCACCCGTGAACTGGCCGAAGCGCTGCGGCGGCGCTGCGTCTACCACTCGATCACCTATCCCGACGCCATTCGCGAGGCCGAGATCATCATGCTGCGCGCCGGCGACGTCGCCGAGGCCACGGCGCGCGCCGTGGCTTCCGCCGTGCGCGACATCCGCGCGCGTCCGCTGGCCAAGCCGCCAGGCATCGCCGAGGCGGTCGAATGGGCCAATGCCGCCACCATCCTCGAAAAGGGCGGCAGCCCCTGGCCGGAAGCCTTCCGCCGGGCCATTGGCGTGCTGATCAAAGACGAGGAGGACCTTTCCTGCATCGCGCCCGAGCTCGGCAAGATTGTCGAGGAGGCGCTGGCGTGATGCGCAATCGACCCGCCTCTTTCCACAATACTGGCGCTCTACGGCGCCCCCCTCTGTCCTGCCGGACATCTCCCCCTCGAGGGGGGAGATTGGCAGTCACGAATGCTTTCGCCAATCTCCAATGTTGCAGGAAGGGCGACGCCAACGAAACTGCCAATCTCCCCCCTCGTGGGGGAGATGTCCGGCAGGACAGAGGGGGGCGCGAAGGATCGCGACGCCGAAGACCTGTCAGCCATGTGTAACAAAGTCAGCTTGCCGCGCGCCGCAACCCCAATGCTCGGCTTCGGCCGGCTGCTCCGCCGCTATGGCTTTGCTGTCGCGCCGGAGCAGGTATTAGACTTCATGCAGGCCGTAACCCTGCTCGGTCCCCGTTCGATGGCCGACATCCGCGAAGCGGCCCTCGCCACGCTGGCGCCGCCGCCCGACCGCCGCGACGAATTCGAGGCGCATTTCCGGAGCCATTTCTATGGCGACGCCGCGGCGCTGGTCGAAGGCGAGGCCGACGAGGAAACCCGCATCAAGGACGATGGTGCAACGGGCGACGAAGAAATCGAGGTGGTCCGCCAGGAGCAAGGCGGCGAATTGTCTTCGGCCAGCGAACAGTTGAGCGTCCGCGAGTTCCATCGCGACAGCGACGGGCTTGCCGCCTTCCGCCGCAAGCTCGCCACCGCTTTGCCCGCGCGCCGCTCCTTCCGCACCGTACGCACGCATGCGCGCGGCAAGCTCGATCTGCGCCGCTCGCTTCGCGAAATCGTCAGCGCCGACGGCGATATCCCCTCGCCGCTGCTGCGCCGGCGGCAGGCGGTGCCGCGCAAGCTTCTCATCCTCATCGATGTATCCGGCTCGATGAAGCTCTACACCTCGGACTATCTCAAGCTGGCGCATGCGGCCGTGCAAGGCGCCGACCGGGCGGAGGTCTTCACTTTCGGCACACGGCTGACCCGCATCACCTCGCCGCTGCGCATTCGCGACCGCGACCAGGCGCTGGCCCGCGCCGCTGCCCAGGTCGACGACTGGGACGGCGGCACCCGCATGGGACCGACGCTGCTCGCGTTTCTATCGGTGCCGCGCTTCTCCGCCTTTGCACGCGGGGCGGCAATCGTCATCCTGTCGGATGCGCTGGAGCGCGGCGACCATTCCGAGCTGGAGACGGCGATACGCCGGCTGAGCGCCCGCGCCTTTCGGCTTTCGCTGGCGACGCCATTGGCCGGCGATCCGCGTTTTCGGCCGGCCACGGCAGCACTTCGCACCATCCTGCCGGTGCTCGACGATCTGGTCGACGGCTCGTCGATCGCCGGCCTCACCGAGTTCATCCTGTCGCTCGCCCGCCCCGCCCCTGCGGCCGCGGCAATCTGGAAGAGGGTTTCGTGATGCAGAAGGCGATCGACGCGCATTTCCACATCTGGCGCCAAAAGGACCAGCCATGGCTGGTCGGGCCGATGGTGCCGCGCATCTTTGGCCCTTACGAGCCGATCCGCCGCGACTATCCGATCGAGGAATTCCTCGCCGACCAGCAAGGCTCGGGCGTCGAGAAGGCGGTCTATGTCCAGACCAACTGGGCCAAGGAGGATTTCGAGAACGAGGTCGCGTTCCTGCAGAAGACCGCGGAAGAAACCGGCTGGCCGCACGCCATCGTCGGCTATGCCGACATGACCGTGGACGACGTGCGTTCCCGGATCGACCGGCTGATCAAATACCCTCTGCTGCGCGGCGTGCGCATGCAGCTGCACTGGCACGGAACGCCGGCCTTCCGCTTCGCCGCCTCGGCCGATCAGGTCATCGACCCGAAGGTGCGGGCCAATGTCGCGCGGCTCAAGGATTACGGCCTATCCTTCGACCTGCAGCTTTTCCCCGCCCAGATGAAGGATGGGCTGACGCTCGTCGGCGACAACCCCGAGACCAATTTCATCCTCACCCACGCCGGCATGCTGACCGACATGGAGCCGGAGACCACCGAGGCGTGGAAGTCCGGCCTGCGCACGCTGTCAGCGGCGCCCAACCTCTATGCAAAGCTGTCCGGCCTCGGCACCTTCGTCCACCGCAACGACCCGGCGCTGATCGGCTATATCGTCGACAACGCCATCGACATCTTCGGCAGCGACCATTTGATGTTCGGCTCGAACTTCCCGATCGAGAAGCTGTGGACCAGCCATGCCGAGCTGATCAGGGCGCACCGCGCAGCCGTAGGCAAACATGGCGCGGCCGCCGAGGCGGATATTTTCTGGAACACTGCGGCGAAGGTTTATCGGCCGGTGTAGCGCGCATCCCTTCTCCCGTTGTGGGAGAAGGTGGATCGGCGCGTAGCGCCGAGACGGATGAGGGGTGCTGGAAGAAACTCGGCGGAGAAAATCCAAGCGATTTGAAGCACTTACGTCTCCAAGGCCGCGATCCGTCCAGCACCCCTCATCCGACCGAGCTTCGCTCGGCCACCTTCTCCCACAAGGGGAAAAGGGAAGGCGCCGCGCCTCACCTCACTTCACCTCGAATTCCGGATCGACCGGGATCTGCAGCGCTGTCACCATCTGGTTGGTTTGCCCGGCCAGCCCGATGATCGAGACCAACTCGCCATGCTGCGCGTCGGTCATGCCTTTGGCCCGCGCTGCGGCGGTGTGCGAGTGGACGCAATAGGAGCAGCCATTGGCGGTCGAGACGGCGATGTAGATCATCTCCTTGGTCAGCGGATCGATGGCGCTGTCAGCGACCATCACCGCCTTGAGCTGCTCCCAGACCCGCTTCAGCGAGACCGGATCATTGGCCAGCCCACGCCAGAAATTGTTGACGAAATCGGATTTGCGCGTCGCGCGGATGTCGTCGAACACAGCCTTCACGGCGGGAATCGCCTGGACCTCGGCATCGGTCAGAAGTTTCGTCGTGGCCATGGCTTGGTCCTTTCGTTTGGATCGTTATGCGAGGTCGTTGAATCAGGTCGGGAGAAAAGGCGGCTAACCGCCTTGGATGAATCAGCAATTGACGCGCTGAGGCAAGACCGTAAGGCTGGCCGAGGCCCCTCACCTTCGTCATCCCTGGGCGAAGCAGGAGCGAAGCTCCGTCGCGGAGACCCTGGGATCCATGCCGTGACCTTAGCCGAAGCGTGATAGTGTGCTGAAGGTTCTGCAAAAAGTTTTGGAGAGAGAACGGCGCCTGCTCTGAGGGGCGAGCGGCCATGGCACGGTGGTGACATTGCGATCACCGATTCCCGTGGGAGGGGAAGTGCCATGACCAATCGAGACGTTAGACTGAGCAGAGGCGAGTTGAAAGCGTTGCTGTTGTCGGATGAGGACGGCTTTCGCCAGGCATTGCAGAGTGTCGTGCAGGAGGTTCTTGAAGCCGAGATGACGGAGGCGATCGGGGCCGAGAAAGGGGAGCGGACGGCGGAGCGGACGAGTTACCGGTCCGGCTATTACGAGCGCAAGCTGGTGACGCGGGTCGGGGTGCTGGAGCTTCGCGTTCCGCAGGATCGGGCTGGCCGGTTCTCGACGGAGTTGTTTGAGCGCTACCAGCGTTCGGAGAAGGCATTGGTGTCGGCGCTGGTCGAGATGTACGTGCAGGGCGTCTCGACCCGCAAGGTGAAGGCGGTGACGGAGGAATTGTGCGGCCACTCTTTCTCGGCCTCGACGGTGAGCGAGGCGACGATGCGGCTGGATGAGGCGCTCAAGGCGTTCTTCACGCAGCGGCTCGAGGAAAGCTATCCGTATCTCATCTTGGACGCGCGCTACGAGCGGGCTCGCGAGGCGGGCGTGATCGCCAGCCAGGCGGTGCTGGTGGCGATCGGCGTGGATTGGGAGGGCCGGCGCCAGGTTCTGGGCGTGGAGCTGGCCAACCGGAGAGCCATTCGAGCTGGCGCGAGTTCGTGACGGGGCTCAAGAATCGCGGGCTCGCCGGCGTCGAGTTCGTCGTCTCCGACGACCATCCGGGGCTCAGGGCGGCAATCCGCGAAGTGCTGCCCGAGGCGGTCTGGCAGCGCTGCTACGTGCACTTTCTCAGAAACGCGCTCGACTACGTGCCGCGCAAGGTCGACGACGATTGCCTGATGGAGCTCAGATGGTTCTACGACCGGCGCGACCTTGCCGAGGTCAAACGCGACCTGGCGCAGTGGATCGCCAAATGGCAGGCCAAATACCCGAAGCTGGTCAACTGGGTGGAAGATAACATCGAGGAGACGCTGAGCTTCTATCGGCTGCCGCTAGCTCACCACAAGCACATGAAGTCGACGAACATGCTGGAGCGGCTGAACCAGGAGATCAAGCGGCGCACCCTGGTCGTTCGCATCTTCCCCAACCCGCGGAGCTGTCTGCGACTGGTTCGGGCATTGGCGGTGGAGATCCACGAGAACTGGCTCGAGGCGACCCGCTACCTCAACATGGATCATCTGCGCGAGCACAAGAAGGAGAGCCTGAGGGCCTTGGCCGCCTGAGCACCGTCATGTGTCCGCCGCTCCGCTAAACACGGGGGCTGCGCGGCGGACACGCCGACGTCACCGCAATGCCACGCCATTTTGCAGAACTTGACGCACACAACTCGAAGCGTGCAGCGGAGCAGAATGCTGCACCGCGGCAGCGCTCTGATGTAGCGGCATGGATCCTGGGGTCTGCGCCGCGTCGCTTCGCTCCTTGCTTCGCCCCAGGATGACGAAACGACGGCCGCCTCGGCCAATCTCCAAAGTGTACGATCCGCCGGCGCAAAAACCATCCAAATGTCAACCTTCCGCGCCCGGGAACCTAATGCACGGCCGCGTACATGATCTTCTCCTCCGTGGCCTCCGCAGGCGAAAACTCCTCGACGATGCGGCCTTGCCGGCAGACCAGGATGCGGTCGGAGAGGTTCATGATCTCCGGCAGGTAGGACGAGATGACGACGACGGCGAGGCCTTCATCGGCCAGCCGGTTGATGATCTGGTGGATCTCGGCGATGGCGCCGACATCGACGCCGCGCGTCGGCTCGTCGAAGACGACGATGCGCGGCTTCTGCACCAGCCCCTTGCCGATCACCACCTTCTGCTGGTTGCCTCCGGAAAGCTCGACCACGCGGGCATTGTCGTTGATCGCCTTGACGTTCAGCGTCCTGGTCCATTCGGCAGACATCGCCCGCATCTCCTGCGCGTTGATTACCCAGCCCTTTTCCCGCCCCGCCGCCAAAAAGCCGCCGAACAGGTTCTCGGCGACGTCCATCGTCTCGAAAATCCCCTCGCTTTTGCGGTCTTCGGTGACATAGACGATACCGTCCGCCACCGCCTCGCTGGGCACGAGATAGCGCACCGGCCGGTCGTGCAGTTCGATGCTGCCGCCGCGCAGGAAGTCGCGCTTGTAGATGCCGGAGACGATCTTGAACGTCTCGGTGCGGCCCGAGCCGATCAGCCCGAACACGCCGGTGATCTGGCCCTCGAAGATCGAGAAGGAATTGTTGCGCACGACATTGCTCATCGAGATGTCCTGTACCGACAGCACCTTCCTGCCGGCCCTGCGCAGCCTGGCCTCGTCGCGCTGGCTGTAGAGCTGTCCCGAAAGCGTCCGCCCGACCATGGCGGCGACGATCCTGTCGCGATCGAAAGCGGCGGTATTGTCGGTGATCACCAGCTCGCCGTCGCGCAGGATGGTGATGCGGTCGGCGATATCAAGCGCCTCTTCGAGCGCATGGCTGATGAAGACGATCGACACCCCCCTTGCCTTGAGCCGGCGGATCAGTGCGAAGAAGTGCCGCTTCTCCTCCGGCGTCAGCGTCGCCGTCGGCTCGTCGAAGATGATGATCTCGGCATTGTGGTGGACGGCGCGCGCAATTTCGACCATCTGCCGCTTGGCGGCGCCCAGCGTCGCCACCATGGCGTTCGGGTCGACCGGGAAGTTCAGCGACTGCAGGAACTGCTGCGCCGAGATGTAGGTGCCGCGCAGCCGGTTGAGAAAGCGCTCCGTGCCGAGGTAGAGGTTCTGCGCCACCGTCATCGACGGCACCAGGCTGGTCTCCTGGAACACCATGGCGATGCCGGCTTGAAGCGCCGCGTGCGGCGAGCCGTAGGCGATCTCCTGCCCCTTGTGGAACATCTTTCCCGATGTCGCGTCGACGACGCCGGCGATGATCTTGGTCAGCGTCGATTTTCCCGCACCGTTCTCGCCGAGTAGCGCGTGGATCTCGCCCTTGCGCAGCTCGAAGCTGACATTCTTCACCGCAGGCACGCCGCGATAGGTCTTGGTCACGTTCTCCAGGCGGACGATCGGTTCCATCAGCGATGCCCTCCTGAAGCCAGATCGATGGCCAGCAGGCAATCGCCGCCTTTCGAGGCAATGAACAGGCGACCGTCTGTCTCCGCCACGCTGCAGATGCCGTGGCGCGTGCCGTTGGCGCGGCTGTGCAGGCTGTACCGCGGCCGCATGTCCCGATCGAGCCTGACCACCAGCCCGTAGGAGCGGCTCGGCGACCACGGCTTGTGGATGCCCATGGTGCGGATGCCGCCGCATTGCAGCGGCTCGAGGAAGCTGCGGTTGGAGGCGAGTGCCGGCGCGATCCAGTGTTGCGGCGACACTTGCGCCAGCATGTCGTTCCGATAGTGCGTTTCCTGTAGCACGAATTCGATCAGACGGTTCCGGGGCGCAAACAGCGCCAGCCAGGCACCGCCATCGGCGGCGGGCGATAGCCGCGCGGGATAGCCGGGCAGATGCGCCAGCACCGTCGAGCGGCTGCCTGTCGCGCCGTCGAAGCGGACGAGTTGGTGCCGCCAGCTCTCGCCGACCAACACGTCCTTGCCGGTTGGATGCAGCCCATAGGGAAAGGCGATGTCACCGGCGAGCTTGCGGAATTCGCTGCCTGCCGGATCGCGCTTCCACAGCGAACCCGACGCACCCTTCTTCATCAGATCGGCGGCCCATTGCGACGGCCCGTGGTCGGCCGAGCCATTTGCCAGCCAAAGCGTGCCATCTTCCGCGTAGGCGAGTGCTGTGATGCAGCGGATCTCGGCCGGCAGGGCGGCCTCCTTGCCTGCAATCAGCAGCCTGCCGCTTTCGAGCCCGACCGTCAGTTCGCCGGCAGGCGAGCGCGCGAGCGCGGTGACTGCGGCCGGAAATGTCTCGACCAGAACAGGCGCGCCACCGGCGGCGAGCGCGTAGACGGCATTGCCGCTGGAAACCAGCAGCCGGCCGTCGGCGACCAGCAGATTATCAGGCTCGAGCAGTTCGGCGAAGGCCGCAGCATCGTCCAGCAGCGTGTTCGGCCTGAAGGCGCCGTCGAGCGGCGGGATGGTCACCGCCTTGCCGCGGAAGATGTCGAGGATCGGGTCCAGCATCATGCCTTCGCCCCCCAGTAAGAAGCGGGGCTGGTCCAGTTCGGGTCGGCCCCGGCAATCCGGTAGCGGCCGATGCGGTTGTTGAGAATACCGCCGACGAACAGAAAACCCTTGTGCTCGCGCATCGAGGTGACCATCGGATGCGCGGCGCCCGACAGGTCGCCCATCGCTTCGACGATGCCGCCCTTCTCGTTGAATTTCACCACGCCGCCGGTGTTGATGTTGGGGAACAGCCATTCGTCCTGCGGCAGCCGGCGCGTCATGCGCTTGCGCATGTCGGGGTGGCGCAGCGACAGGTCGAAGCTTGGCGTGCGCATGCCGAGCCAGGCCATCCAGTAATTGCCGTCCGACGCTCGGTTGATGTTGTCGGGGTAGCCAGGCATGTCGCGGATGACGCATTCGGCAACGCCCGCCTTCGGCCCTTCCAGCCAGTAGCGGTGCACGCGGCAGGCCCAGCTTTCGGCGAAGAACAGCGACTTGCCGTCATGCGCCATGCAGACGCCGTTGGTGTAACGGTAGCCGTCGAGCAATGTCTTGGTCGAACCGTCCGTCGGATCATAGACGAGCAGCCGCCCGGTGGCGCGGTTCTCGATCGAATCCAGCGCCCAGTCGTGCGCGTCATAGCGCTTGGTGGAATCGGTGAAGTAGATGCGGCCGTCCGGCGCGATGTCGCAATCATTTGGGTCGCGCAGCCGCGCATCGTCGACGATCGAGGTCCAGGAGCGCGACGTTTCCGCCGAAAGCCGCTTCACCTCCCGCTGCGGCGAAACCGAATAAAGGCCCATCGCGCCAACACAGCTGATCAGATTGCCTGTCTTGTCGAAGGCCAGGCCGAGCGGAAAGCCGCCAATATGGGCAAAGACCTCCGAGCGTTTGTAGTCCGGTGCGAAGAAACGGACGATCTCGCCATGCCTGGTGCCGCAATAGAGATGGTCGTCGCGGTCGAGGATGACGTCTTCCGGCCCTTCCAGCTCGCCGAGCCCGATATGGTCAGCCCCAGACAGCCGATTGTCGAGCTCGTAAGGCGTGCCCGAGCCCGGTGCCGCCGACTGCGTTGCGCCCATTTTCAGATAGACCGGTGCGACATAGACCTCGTCCAGAACCTTGTGGCGGTTCTTCAGCCAGCGAATGTCGATGGTGACGGCGACGGCCAGCATGATGCCCAGCACCATCTGGTTGGTGCCGGTGCCATAGCCCAGCCGGATCAGCCCGTTGGTCATCGTCAGCACGATGATTGCGCCCATCAGCCCCTTGATCACCGAACCGCGGCCGCCGCCCAGGCTGACGCCGCCGACGACCGCCGCCGTCAACGCCATGACCTCAAGGTTGAGGCCGGTTCCCGGCCCTGCCCCGCTCAGCCGGCAGGCGATGAGAAAGCCGCCGAGCGAGGCGCAGAAGCCGGAGAACACATAAGTCATGAACACGGTGTGGCGCACGCGGATGCCGGCATTGTGGGCCGAGCGCCGCGACCCGCCTACCGCCTGCACATGCCAGCCGGGCCGCGAGCGCGTCAGCGCGACGTGGGTGATGATGGCCAGGATAATCGCCGCCCACACCGCAACCGACAGGCCCCAAAAGGTATCGTCGCCGATGAAGTCCAGCACATCCGATGTGGCATCGGAAAGCTGCACGTCGGCGGCATAGGTGGTGACCAGTATGTCGAACAGCGCCCGCCCGAAAATGAAGGTGACCAGTGTCGTCAGGAAAGCGCGCAGGCGGAAATAGCCGATCAGATAGCCATTGATCGCGCCGAACAGCAGGCCGGTGACGATCGAGGCGGCCAGCGCCAGCCACATCGACTGTTCGAGGATGAAGAAGACGAACACGGCGGAAAAGCACGACAGCGCGAAGATCGAGCCGACCGAAAGGTCGATGCCGCCGCCCAGCATGACCACCGTCATGCCGGTGACCACCAGCGAGAACTCGCCGAGCTGGCGGGTCGATTCCTGCAGCGACATCGGCTTGAAGAAGCCGGGAATGATTGAACCGAACACGCCGAGCGTCGCCACCAGCGCCAGGAACGGAATGGCGTTGTCGGTCCAGCGTTTGCTCAATATCTCGCCGACGAGATGGTCGGGCACGAGATTGTAGCGCCAGGACTGGAGGCGTTCGCGAAAGGACATCGGTTGCTGCTATTCGAGAGAAAAGGGAAAAAGAGGCCGGGCTATCCGCAGAACAATCGCCTCAGGTTTGCGCTGCCCCTCACCCTTACCCTCTCCCCGTATAGAGACGGGGAGAGGGGGTCGCCAGCGTTGGAGCGTATCCCTTCTCCCCGTCACTATACGGGGAGAAGGTGCCGGCAGGCGGATGAGGGGCAGCGCCAAGCTCAGGAAAGCCGGCCTACTTGGCCGCAGCTTGGGCTTGCAGTGCTTTCAAGTCCCAGCAGCTGTCTGGCTTGAGGTCGGCCTTGGTTGTCGCCTTCTCCAGCGTGTAGATGTAGGTGTGCGAGGTGCCGGCCGGCTGGCCACTCTGCAACAGGAACTTGATGACGGCGTTGATGTCGCCCGACTGGCGGGCAAGGTCGGTCATCACCACCGCGCCATAGGTGCCGTCCTGCAGCTTGTCGCAGTCGGCGGTCTTTTCGCCACCGCCGGTGGTGACCAGAAAGACTTTGCCCTCGAGCTTGGCATCGCGGATCGCAGCAGATGCGCCGGTCGCGTCGCCGTCCCAGAAATCGATGATGGCGCAGATGTCGGGGTTCTGCTGCAGCATCGTCGTCGTCACGTTGCGCGAGGTCGTCGCATCCCAGTTGGAGTCAGGCTTGGCCACGACCTTGAAGTCGGGGTTCTTGTCCAGCACCTTCATGATGCCGGCATATTGGTAGAGGCTCGACGAGTTGGCCTGGTCGCCCTGCACTAGCCCGATCTTCTTGGACGAGTTCGGCCCACAACCCTTGATCGCCGCTTCGGCTTCCAGCTGGCCGAGCCGATCCCAGTCGCTGCCTACAAAGGCATCGGCCGGGAAGTTCGCCGGATTGTCGACCAAAAGCACATAGGTGCCTGCGGCCTGCGCCTTCTTCATCAGCTTGGCATAGGAGTTGAGGTCCGGCGAATGGATGATCAGCACGTCCGGCCTGGTGTCCGACGAGATTGCGTCGGTTATCGCCTGCGCGCCGGCATCGACCACCCAGTTCGGGTCACGCGTCTCGAACACGCCGCCCCAGGCCTCGACCTCCGTCTTCAGGTAATGCGCCCAGCCCTGTGCCAGGTCGAAGCCCATCGCCATCGGTACCAGCATCACGCGCTTGCCCTTGAGTGCTTGCGAATAGGCGCCCGGACCCGGATCTTCGGCCGCGAAGCTTGGCGCCACGAATGCGGAGGCGGCAAGCGCTGCCGCGGCAGCCATAAACGTCCTGATGATTTTCATGTCACATCCTCTGGTTTGGTCGTTGTCGTTCGCGGCCGGCCCCAACCGTTCGCGTCAGTCTAAATGTCGCCTTGCTGCGCGGTCTGCTCGTCGCGCGGATTGATGAACCCATCGACGATGATCGCCGCCAGCAGGATCGCGGCCTTGATCAGGTTCTGATAGAGCAGCGGAATGTCGATGATGGTCATCGCATTGAGCAGGATGCCGATCAGCGCGGCACCCACCAGCACGTTGCGCACCCCGCCCCGCCCGCCAGACAGACCGATGCCGCCGATCACCGCCACCAGCACGATGTCGTAGAGCAGCGTGGAATTGACGATGCGGGTGTTGATCGAATGCAGGCTGGCGGCGGTGAGCAGGCCGGCCACCAGCGAGACCAGGGCCGACAGCACGTAGCGCAGCACCAGCATCGGGCGCACTGGAATGCCGATGTTGCGCGCGGCAACCGGGTTGTCGCCGGCGAAATAGACGTAGCGACCCCATTTGGTGTAGCGCAGGAACAGGAAAAAGGCGAAAGCCAGCCCGGCGAAGACAAAGACCTCGACCGGGATGTCGAGGAAACGCAGCCCGCCCAGAAGCTCGACCCAATGGCCGGGCGGCACCGGCACGGCGTCCTGTGTGATCAATTGTGAGCGCACATAGCCGAAGACGAAGGATGCGGTCGCCAGCGTCACGAAGATCGCCGGAACCTCGGCGTAGGCGACCAGGATTCCGTTCAACAGCCCGATGGCGAGAACGCCAGCGAGCACATAGGCGAAGGCCAGCCCGTCGGATGTTCCCGAATTCAGCAGTTGCAGATACCAGGCGACCGACATCGCCATGATCGCCACCGCCGACAGGTCGATGCCCCTGCCGATAATGACGACCGCCATGCCGAGCGCCAATATGCCCAGCACCGAGACCGAGCGCACGATGGCAACGAGATTGTTCGAGTTGATAAAACCAGGCAGTCCGATGGCGGCGGCAATGAACAGCACAACCGCGATGGCAAAGACAACGCCCTCCTGGTTCAGGCTTCTCCAGTTTAGCCAGCCGGTCGCGTTCATTGCCCGCTTTCACCCGCGATGGCTACGCCCTGCTCCCTCTGCGGCCATCGGAACGAAAGCTAATCGGCTCAAGACCAATTCGTCAAATGAATCCGCGCATTGCAGGCCGGCTTGCGAGGAAATTCCGCGGTTGGACGCGCCGATTGGCGAGGCTGGCGCAATGCCAGGAACTCAAGCACTTTTGCATTAACCGTGCCGATCGGAGCGCTCGCAAAAGTTTGTTCCACAACGAGCGAAGCAGGCAGAATTTATGTCCGCGATCGCCGCTGGATTCCCGCGTCAAATCCGCAAAACATGGCCCGAGACCTCGGCGCCGGCAGCCTTCGGCAACGCCAGGAAGCGACACGAGGCGACGAGCCCGATTGCGCCGATCACCAGGAAGGCAAGTCGGAAGTCGACGAGATCGAGCGCCGCAGCCCCCCTGGCGATCTGCGACAGGTTGAGCAGTGCCGCGGCGACCGCTACGCCGAACAGCATCGCCACCTGCTGCAGCATGCTGGACAACGTCGCCGCCGAGCTGCGCTGCGGTGAGGCCACATCGGCGAAGGCCAGTGTGTTGAGCGCGGTGAACTGCATCGATCGCGAAAGGCCGGCGATCAGCATCAGCACCACCACCAACGCTTGCGGCGTCTGCGGCGAAAGCGCCGCGCAGGCCATGATCGACAAGGAAGCGATCACCCCGTTGACGATCAGCACCGAACGGAAGCCGAAGCGCCTCAGCGTCGGCGTCGTCACCGCCTTCATGCCGAGATTGCCGAGGAAATAGGCCAGGATCATCATGCCCGCATCGACTGGGCTCAGTCCGAAGCCGACCTGGAACAAAAGCGGCAGCAGGAACGGCGTGGCGTTGATGGCGATCCGGAAAATCGTGCCGGCCGACAGCGTCGAGATGGCGAAGGTCTGCACCTTGAAAGCTGTGAGATCGAGCAGCGGATGGTTGGCGCTTCCCAGATGCCGCACCGCCAGCCAGCCGACCAAAATGCCCGTGCCGAGCAGTGCCACGGTCGGCAACACACCCTCCTGCGGATGCGCGATGCGCTCGAGGCCATAGAGCATCGCGGCGAGCCCCACCGAGGTCAGCAGGAAGCCCGGCCAGTCGAGCGGCCTAGCGCCGCCTTCGCGGTCGCCGGGAATGAAGCGGGCGACCAGCGCCAAACCGGCAACCCCAAGCGGAATGTTGATAAAGAAATTCCAGTGCCAGGAGAGATAGGTGGTGATGAAGCCGCCAAGCACCGGCCCGACCACCGGCGCGAACAGCGCCGGCCAGGTGATCAGCGCCGTGGCGTTGAGAAGCTCGGATTTCGGCGCGTTGCGCAGGACCAGGATGCGGCCGACCGGCGTCATCAGCGCGCTGCCCAGGCCCTGAACCGCGCGTGCGGCGACGAACTCGGCCAGGTTCTGTGAGATGCCGCAAACGAGCGAGGCCAGCGTGAACAGGGCAATCGCCACGAGGAAGATGTTGCGCGCGCCAAAACGGTCGGCAAGCCAGCCGGACAGCGGCACGAACACCGCCATGGTCAGCATATAAACGGTGATGCCGATGCTCATCGCCACCGCCGGCACGCCGAAGGATTCTCCCATCTGCGGCAGCGAGGTCGAGATGATGGTCGAATCCAGAAGCTGCATGAAAAAGGCGACGGCGACGATCAGCGCCACCCGCCGAGCTTGCCGCGCCGCCGGCGCGGTTTCGGGCAAGGCTTTGTTTTCGGGAATGGCGGTCATGCACAGAACTGTCCGAAGGGGAATTTTCACCCGCTCCATCGGCAACCGCACAATTGTCCGGCAAACCGATGACGCACCGGTTTCAACAGCATCTGGCCGGTGCCGTCCAGACCTGGTCCAACAAACTTTCGTGTGGCATCGCTGCCGGCCATGCGATGACCTGGCCCTGGCGCCGAACCGGCCTTTTACGATCCGCGATGACGCTTTGTGCCGCAGCCGGCGTATCTCATGCGGCTTCGATCTTCTCCAGGAACAGGCTGAGCTGGTCCGGGTCCATGTGCACGACGTGCCTGTCTTCGGGATAGGCCAGGCTGTTCACATCGGCGACATATTCGGAAAAGGCGGCGATGCGTTCGGCCTGCAGGCGATCGTATTCGGCGGCGAAATTGCGATAGACCTTGGAATGCCGAGGCATGTGGCCGCGGTTCTGGCCGAGGATGTCGTCGGCGAACAGATATTGCGCGTCACAGCCGGTGCCCGCTCCCATCGACAGCATGATCAGCGACGTCCGTTCCGAGATCGCCTTGGCCACTTCCACCGGCACCACTTCGATCTCGGCGCCGATCGCGCCGGCGGCCTCCAGTTGCTTCACCGCTTCGAACACCTGCATGGCGGTGTCGGCGGTCTTGCCGACAGCCTTGAAGCCGCCGGTCCAGGTGGCGCGTGACGGGATGAGGCCGACATGGCCGATTACCGGAATGGCGTCGTCGGCCATCCGCTTGATGGTGGCATAGCCGGCGCTGCAATAGACCGCATCGGCGCTGGCCTTGTAGAGCCGGAACGCCCAGCGGACGAAATCATCGGCGGTGCCGATCTCGAAGAAATTCTCGCCCGGCATGGTGAACAGGCTGGGTGCCGCATCGCGGTATTGCGGATTGAGCACCAGCTCCGGTGGCACCGAGACGATGTCGACGCCGGCGCGTTCGGCGGCCTCGGCCTCGTCCATCGTCAGCACGCGCAGCATCGTCAGCTGCCGCTTGCCCTTCATGGCCCGCAGGTCTGCGACGGTCGGTCTTTTCCGGCTCATGGATTTTGGTCCCCTTTGCTACGTGACAGAAGGCCGGTCAGGCGATCTGGATCATCACCTTGCCAGCTTCCACCTTGACCGCATAGGTCTGCAGATTGACACAGACGGGAGCCCCTTTGGCCTGGCCGGTCTTGTAATTGAAGCGGCCATTGTGCTTTGGGCATTCGATGATGTCGTCCATGACAAGCCCATCGGCCAGATGCGCCTTCTCATGCGTACAAAACCCGTCGGTGGCGAAGAATTCATCGTCCGGCGAACGGTAAATCGCGAAGGTGCGGCCGCCATGGTCGAAGCGAATGACGTCTTCCTCTTCGACATCGTCCACGGCGCACGCTTCGACCCAATCGGCCATTCTATATCTCTCCTGAAATTTTCTGCATGGCGCCGGTGCGGTGCCTATTCAGCCGCCGCCGACATGTTCACTTCGTGGAACTCGCCACGATAGGGCCTGGCCGTTGGCGGCAGTTCGCGCTTGAGGAAATGATCCTCGTATTTGAGCTGCCTGAGCAGGACAGGCCAGACCTCGCGATAGGCATGCCATATCGACGGGTTCGGCTCCGGCAGATCGTGCTTGATCAATTCATGCAGCTTGGGCAGCGCGTGATAGGGCACCATCGGAAACATGTGGTGCTCGACGTGGTAGTTCATGTTCCAGTAGATAAACCGGCTGATCGGGTTCATGTACACGGTACGGGTGTTGAGCCGGTGATCGACGACGTTGTCGGCCAGACCGATGTGTTGCAGCAGGCCGGTCATCACCATGTGCCAGGTGCCGTAGAGGCGCGGCACGCCGATGAGCACCACCGGCACCCACGACTGCATGTAGAGGGCGAGTGCTATCGTGGCGATATAGATGGCAATATGCCAGCGCGCCGCGATGACGGCCTTGTGCTGTTCCATCTCGGGAACGTAGCTTTTCTCGTCGGGCGTCAGCTTGCCGAACGCCTGGCGTACCAGCGCCGGAAGCGAATAGCGAAAATCAAGGATGCCGGTGAAAGCCAGCGCCGCACGCAAAAGGTCCGGCGGGCGCATCACGGCGATCTCGGCGTCGCGGCCGACGATGATCGTGTCTGTATGGTGCCGGGCATGGCTCCAGCGCCAGGTCACCGGGTTGCGCATCAGCATGAAGCTGGCGATCTGGTAGACGACATCGTTCATCCAGCGCGTGCGGAAGGCAGTGCCATGGCCGCATTCGTGCCAGCGCGAGTCGCTGGAGGAGCCGTAGAGCACGCCGTAGACGAAGAAGAACGGCACGCACCACCAGGTGCCCCAGAAATAGATGGCGCCGGCGGCCGAGCCGAGGATGGCGACGATCCAAATGATCGTGTCGCGGATCGCCGGGCCGTCTGAGCGCTGCATCAACTCCTTGATCGCCTTGCGGGGGACATCCGTGTGGTACCACTCCGCCGAGGCCAGTCCCGTCTCGATCGCCCTGCGCGTGCTTTCGCCGACCAGGCTGTAATCGCGCTTTACCGTGCCAGCCATTGTGACCTCCAATTCCCTCTCGGCCGCGAGCCCTCCCCGCTCCGGCCGGAGCCAGCCTCCCAACTGGTGTCCCGTATTCTGTTCGCCATTATCACGACCTGCCTCCAAGAACAGGAAAATGGCCCGACGGCTGGGGATAATCCTGCTGCGGCTGCCTGGCGATTGCCGCGATCCGGCTCTCGGCGACGGCGATCTCGCCGGCGCCGTCGAGAACCCGGAAAACGGCATTGTAGGAGCGACTCTCGCCATGCTCCAGCCAGATCATCTCGCCGCGTTCGCGCGCGGCCAGATTTCCCAGCACATGATGCGTCGAGGGCTCGATCCCAAGCGCGTACTGCCCGGCCTGGAAATTCTGCCATTGATAGGCGCAAGGCAACTGGTCCTTGCGCGTGACCACTTCGAAGCCGAGGCCGAGCCTGTCGTTGACCACCGCCACAGGGACTTCGCCGGTGCTGTCGGCGCCGAGTTCGTGCTGCCAGACCTGTTCCTTGAATCCCGGTTGCGGCGCCGGCACCGTGCGGTAGCCGACCTTCTGCACTTCATAGCGCTCGCCGGCATGGCCCGCCCAGACGACGTCGCGGATCGGCGCCAGGTAGCGCGATCCTTCGTCGAGCACGGGATGGCTGATATTGATGTGGTAGAAATACATATGCGGCGTACGGTTGAAACCGTGATTGACGACACGGTCCGAAAGCCGGATCTCGTTGCCGCCGACATCGGCCTCGATCCGCCGCAGCAGGTGCAGATCCTCGCCGAATACAGTCGATTGCTGAACGATGCCTTCGGCCCACAACACGCAGCGGTCGCCGTCCCAGGTCTCGCCATAGCCGGTCAGCCGCGCCGGGATGGTGCTGATGCGGCCGTGCAGCGAATGGCGCACCATCGTCTTCGGCGGGTAGTTGTAGGTATCGGCCGGTACTTCGTTCATGAACAATATATGGTCGAGGCCGCAGGTCAGCAGAAGGCCGGAAAACGACCGCGCCCACGCCAATCCCTCCTCGCCTTCATACTCGTGCAGGCCGGGATGGCGAAAACCGCTCGGCGAGTGCCAGCCGATCGCCTGGCCTTTGAAGTCGCAGTCGGCGATGTCGAGCGCCCGGTCGACCAGCGCGGTGAAGCGCAGGCCGGAGCCGGTGCGGAATTCGAGCATGCGGATGCCGCGCTCGACGCCGTCGCCAAGCGTCATCAGCCGCACGCCGGCGAACTGCGACAGCATGCCGGATCGTTCCGAGACCTGCCGGCGCGACAGCGTCTTGCCGTAAAGCTCTACCATGTGACGGCCAGTTCTTTCACTTTGCTCCCGACCTTCATTTCGCTCTCGTCTCCTTGAGCAGGGCCGACATGTCGGCGCCGGTGATGATGCTTTCCACGGTCAGCAGGTCGGTGTCGGCGACCGTCTGCTCGGCGACGATCTCGCCGCGGCGCATGACGATGATGCGATCGGCGACCTGGAAGACGTGATGGATGTTGTGGGTGATCAAAAGCACCGAGTGACCGGCGTCGCGCACTTCCTTGACGAAGCGCAGCACGCCGTGCGTTTCCTCGACGCCGAGATTGTTGGTCGGCTCGTCGAGGATGATGACCTTGGCGGCAAATTGCATGGCACGCGAAATGGCGATCGATTGGCGCTCGCCGCCCGACAATGTGCTGACCAGCGCATCGGCGTCGAGTTTTTTCGAGATGCCGACGCGCTTCAATAGAGCCGACGCAGCATCGCGCAATCGAGCGAGATCGAGCGGCGCGAACACGCCCAGCCATTTGAGATTGACCGGCTCGCGGCCGAGGAAAAGATTGCGCGCAATGCTGAGATCGGGCGCCAGCGAGGTGTCCTGGTGGATGGTCTCGATGCCGAGATCCATCGCATCGCGTGTCGAGCGGATCGAGACCTTCTGGCCGCGCACATAGATCTCGCCGCGATCGACCGGAAACACGCCCGAGATCGCCTTGATCAGCGTCGATTTGCCGGCGCCGTTGTCACCGAGCAAGGCCACCACTTCGCCCTCGTTGAGCGTGAAGGAGGCGCTCTTCAGGGCGCGGACGCTGCCGAAGGATTTTTGCAAATTCTGCAGCCGAAGCACTTCCATGATCAGCTCCTGGCGGCGTTCTTCTGCAGCAAAGCGTGCAGGATGAGCATGGCAAGGATGATGATGCCGACGAAGATGTTGTAGGCGAGCCCGGGCACGCCGATCAGCACGATGCCGTTGCGGATGCTGCGCAGCATCAGCGCGCCGACGATGGTGCCTAGGATGGTGCCGCGCCCACCGGTCAGCGCAGTGCCGCCGACCACCACCATGGCGATCACCTCGAGCTCGTAGCCGGTGCCGGCCACCGGCGAGGCGGCAGAGATGCGGAAGGCGCTGATCATGCCGGCGAGACCGGCCAGCACCGAGGTCAGGATGAACAGCCAGATCTTGACCGCATCGGCCGGCACGCCGCGCGCCACGGCAGCGTTACGGTTCGAGCCGATAGCGCTGATCCAGTTGCCGAGCTTGGCGTAGCGCAGCACATAGATCGCCAGTAGCGACAGGCCGATGAACCACCACAGCGAGGTATAGAAACGGAACGTTCCGATATTGAAGCTGCCGGCCAGCAGCGTCACGAAGAAGCCTGGCTGGTTCCAGGATTTCAGCGGAAAGCCTTGGGTCATGTAAAGCGCTGCCCCACGCACGACGAGCAACATCGACAGTGTCACCAGGAAGGACGAGATCCCGATCTTGGTGACGATCAGGCCGTTGATCGCACCGATCGCTATGCAGAGCAGCAGGCCGGCCAACAGCGCGACGCCAATATCAAACCCGCCGTTCTGCACCAGCAGCATGACGACGACCGGCGCCAGCCCGAACACGGCACCGACCGAAAGGTCGAACTCGCCCGCCGTCAGAAGCAGCGTCATGCCGAGCGCGATGATGCCGAGCTCGGGCAGGAACGCCATCATGTTGGAGATGTTGAGCGGCGACAGGAAATTCGCGTCGGCGATCGCGAACACCGCCAGCAGGACGATCAGGATGACGAGCGAAGAGAACTGCGGCGAGCGCATCAGGCTCGACCTGCGTTTGGTACGCGGCATTTCCTCTTCTGCGGCAATTGTCATGACTGTTTCGACCATATTTCAAGGTGACGCCCGCCGCCTGCGCGGCGAGCGTCAATTTCAATCACTTGTTGTAGAGTTTCAGGATCGGTTCGACGCTCGACGCGTCGTAGAGGCTGAACGTGTGGATGTCGTAGCCGATCGGTTCGCCAGCGGCGGCCAGCCCGAGCAGCGCCACCGGCATGAAGCCTTGCGCCGAGGGAAACTGCCAGGCAGCCGCGTTGATGAACCCAGACTTCACTGACTCGGCCGTTTCCTTCGAATTGCCCCAGCCGACGACCGGGATCTTGCCGGCCGGCACGCCGGCGCCGTCGAACACCCGCTTGACGCTGGCCGCAACGGAATCGCCGAGCGCGATGATCGCCGGCGGGTTGTTGGCCACCATGTAGTCGGTCATCTTGGCGATGATGCCGGCCGGATCGGTGCCGCAATCGACCACATCATATTTGATGCCGAGCGGATCGAAGACGCTGGCAATGCCTTCGGTCTCGAGCTGCTGGTAGCTGGCGCCCGGCACTTCGACCGGCAGGAACACCTTGTCGCCCTGCTTCACCATCTTGTGGTCGACCAGATATTTCGCCCAGATGACACCGGCTTCCTTAAGGTCGGCGCCGACATAGGCCTGCCGGCCGGTTGCCGGATCGTCGGTATTGAAGAACACGATCGGGATGCCGGCCGCCTTGGCTGCCTTGACCTCCTCGGTCCACAGGCCGGGCTGCGCCGAGGTCGTGGCGATGCCGTCCGGTTTGGCGGCGAGTGCCGAGTTGAAGGCTTCCTTCTGCGCCGCCATGTCGCCGCCGCTGAACGAGATCTTGCAGGTCACCTTGAGCTGGTCGCAGGCCTTGGTGGCGCCGGCATTCCAGTCGATCCAGAAGGCATCCGACGGGCCGCCATGCGACAGCAGGTAGAACGTCTTCTGGGCGTCCTGCGCCAGCGCCGGCGTACCCAGCGCAACACCGGCGAGAACCGTCGCCGCGGCAGCGATTTTCAACGCGAATTTCAACATTTCTCTTCCTCCCTTGTTTCGTAGCCGAACCGCGCCATCACAGTCCGTTGGCGCGGAATTTCCCGTCGAGGAATTTCTTGGCACGGGGCACGTCGTCTTCCGAAAGATGCTCGATGATGACCGGGATGTTCGGATGCTTTTCGGCCAGCCGCTTGAGATAGAGGTCGTAATTCAGCGAACCGAGGCCGGGCGCCGGCAGCTCGATCTCGCCGACGCCGCGGAAGGTGTGGCTCTCCAGCGCGTCCTCGTCGCCGATGTCTGCGTGCTTTTCCGACTTGTCGCCGCCGGAACGCTTGACGTCCTTGGCGTGGGCAATCTTGATCTTGTCGGTCAATGTGTCGAACACCTGGTTCAGGATCTGGTCCATCCTGTCGATGTTGTGCGTTTCGAAATAGTTGGTCGGGTCCATCAGCAGGCCGAGGCCTGGGTGGTCGACCTGCGCGAACATCCTCACCGTCTCCTCGACCGAACCGACGACATTGTTGACATAGGTTTCGAGCAGGAAGACCGCGCCGTGGTCATAGGCGGTCTGGGCAAGGTCGGCGATGACCTTGCGGCATTCCTCAAAACCTTCCTCGGTCTTGTTCTTCGGGTGATGCACCCAGTCGGACTCGGTGTTGTAGGTACCGGTTTCCGAGATCACGTAAGGGGTGCCGAAATGGCGTGCGTTGCGGATGATCTCCTTCAAATAGCCGACGCGCCGCTCGCGCTCGGCCATATCCGGATGGATGATGTTGGTATAGCCCGATACGCAGCAGATCGGCAGATTGTGATCGCGAAACGTATCGCGGACGGTCTTGGCCTTGTCCCTGGTGATCTGCCCGGCCGACAGATCTATGTCCTTGAAATGCAGGTCGAGCTGTACGGTGTTGAAATCGAGCGCACGGATCTTCTGCGCGGTTTCCTTGAGGCCATACGGGAAATAACCCGTGAAAATACCTGCCTGCATCATGGTGTGAAGTCCTCCCTGTAAGTAATTCAGTCAGTTGATATTTCGGAAAGTTTGACTGTCCGGCCCATGTCGATCGAGCGATAGCCGGCTTCGACCAGCGCCATGGTCTTGACGTTGTCGGCGACCGAGAGCGCCGGCGGCTCGCCCGTCTTAACCGCGTGCTGGAGCTGCTCCATGACGCCGATGAAGGCATGCGGGAACCACATCGTATCCCATTTGGGTGTCACCCATTCGCCACCGGTGGTCTCGGTCGAGGCATAGGTCAGCGTCGAGGCAGAACCTGTCGGCCAGCCGATGGTGCCCTTGGCGACGCCCTTGGTGCCGTCGACGCGCCAATTGATGTGCTGGTCGTCCTTGTAGCCCTCCTGGCGCGGACCGGACCAGACATCCTCAAGCGATACGGCGAGCACGCCCGACGGGAACTTTATCGTCGACACGGTGATGCCGTCCGAATGATCGAAGCGGGTGCGCGGATCCTTGCGGGTCAGGCTGGTGATCTCCAAGGGATCGCCGAACAGGAAGCGCAATACGTCGAGATGGTGGACGCTCATATTGGCGAGCGTCAGCCGGTCATAGTCCTCGAGGAAGCTCTGCCAGTGCGGGATCGCATGCATGTCGATCTGGGCGAAAACGATGTCGCCGAGCGCGCCGCTGTCGATGATCTGCTTCAAGACGCGCATCGACTGGTCGTAACGCATGTTCTGGTTGACCGAGAGGATCTTGCCTGCCTTGGCCGCCTCGTCGCGAAGTTTGACTGCCTCTTCAAGGGACAGCGCCAATGGCTTCTGCGCCAGGATCGCCTTGATATGTGCCTGCTTCAGAGCATGGCGGATCAGCGCCGGCTGCTTGTCCGGCGGAAAGGCAAGGTCGATGATCTCGACGTTCTTGTCCTCGATGAGCTGTTCCGGCGTGTCGTGGACGGTTGGGATATCCCAGCGTTTGGCGACCTTCTCGGCGCTGGCCTTGGTCCGCGAGGCAATCGCCACCACGGGGAAACCGGCTTCCTTGTAGGCGGCAAGGTGACATTCGGCCATGATCATGCCGGCGCCGACGCAGCCGATCCTGTATTCTCTGGTGCGGACTTTAACGTCCGGCTCGAAGCCGTTGCCCACCATTTCTTGGCTTGCCATATATTCCTCCCGAAGCTCGTTCCTTGCAGCCACCGTCATCTTGCCAGCGCTCCGCCGCCTTGCCCGAAATAATGCACCCTGCCCG
The DNA here is from genome assembly GCF_040321165.1 of Mesorhizobium sp. M0500. NCBI lineage: Bacteria > Pseudomonadati > Pseudomonadota > Alphaproteobacteria > Hyphomicrobiales > Phyllobacteriaceae > Mesorhizobium > Mesorhizobium sp. M0500. The sequence continues at coordinate 364,186 of NZ_JAMYRB010000004.1, read as the reverse complement.
GCTCGCAGGATATCGCCACCATCGCGTCCGGCCTGATGTCCGGCTGGCCGCGCAACAGCGCCCGCAGACGCGCCTGCCCGGCGGCGAGCGTCACAACCGTGTAGCCGCCGAGCGGCTCGACCTCGAACACTCGCGCCGCGCGGCCCGCGCCCCCCTCCGACCAGGCCTTAACCTTGATATCTTCCGGCCTGAGTCCAATTTCCACGGCATCGGCCGGGGCGCCGGTATCCGCGATGCGGATCGTGCCTTCCGCCGCCTCCACGCCTTCAGCGCCGTGCACCGACTTCAATATATTCATCATCGGCGAGCCGAGCAGCCGCGCCACATAGGTGCTGGTCGGCCGGTCATAGATCTCGGCCGGCGCGCCGATCTGCCTGATCTTGCCGTTCTCCAGTATGGCCATGCGGTCGGCGACCGACATCGCCTCTTCCTGGTCGTGCGTGACATAGATCAGCGTCTTGCCAAGCTCGCGCTGGATGCGCTTGAGCTCGACGCGCGTCTCCTCGCGCAGCCGGGCGTCGAGCGCCGAAATCGGGTCATCCATCAGATAGGCGGCCGGGTCGCGCACCAGCGCGCGGGCAATCGCCACGCGCTGCCGCTCACCTCCGGAAAGCTGTGCCGGCGGCTTGTGCAGGATATGGCCTATATGCAGCTTGGCTGCGACGTCGGCGACGCGCTCTTCGATCTCGGCTTCGGCGACCCGGCGTTCGACCAGCGGAAAGCGGATGTTGTCGCGCGCGCTCATATGCGGAAACAGCGCCAAATTCTGGAACACCATGGCGACGTTGCGGTCGGCCGGCGACACTGTGTTGACCGGCTTTCCGCCGATCAGGATCTCGCCCGCGTCCGGGGTTTCCAGCCCGAGCACCAGACGGAGTATCGTCGACTTGCCCGACAGCGGCGGCCCGAAGAAGCAGAAGAACTCGTTGTCGTTCACCGCGAACGACGCATCGTCGACGGCAAGCGTGCCGCCATAGCGTTTTGTCACATTACGGAAAACGATATCGGCCATCTCAACCTGCTCTCAATGCAAGACCGGAGGCGGCGTCGAAGACGCGCACCGCCTCCGCCGCAGGCGCGACGACAGCTGTCTGCCCGATCGCCAGCCCGACATCATTGTCGAACACCGCCTTCACCGCAGTCTCGCCGTCGCCAAGGTGGATGATGGTGCGCGCGCCGATCCGCTCGACGAAACTCACCGGCATGGACAGGCCACGGCCACCTTCAGCCAGCGTCACCTGCTCCGGTCGAAAGCCATAAAACACCTCGCCGCGCATCCTGCGTACGGCATCTGCGATCTCGACCGGCAGCGGCGGTGTCACGCCGAGCGGGCCGAGATCGATGACCAGACCTCGGTCGCTTTCCGCCGGCCTGCCCTTGAGCAGGTTCATGCCCGGCGCGCCGATGAAGCGGGCGACGAAGACATTGGCCGGGTTGTTGTAGACCTCGAGCGGCGTGCCGACCTGCTGCAGCACGCCGTGGTCCATCACCGCGATGCGGTCGGCCATGGTCATTGCTTCGAGCTGATCGTGGGTGACGTAGACCATGGTCTGCCGGAACTGCCGCTGCAACTGCTTCAGTTCGGTCCGCATCACTGCCCGGAAGGCGGCGTCGACATTGGAAAGCGGCTCGTCGAGCAGGAAGATCGCCGGCTCCATGATCGCCGAACGGCCGATCGCCACCCGCTGCAATATGTTGACCGACAGTCTGTCCGCCTTGCGGTCGAGCAGCGACGTCAGTTGCAGCATCTCGGCAATGGCGTCGACACGGCGGCCGATCTCGGCCTTTGGTGCGCCGCGCATTTTCGGCCCGTAGGCGAGGTTCTGCCGCACGCTCATATGAGTGAAGATCGCATAGTTCTGGAAGACGAAGCCGACGCCGCGCCGCCCCATCGGCACGCCGGCCATGTCGCGCTCGCCAAACAGGATCTTGCCGCTGGTCGGCCCTTCCATGCCGGCGATCATGTTCATCGTCGTCGACTTGCCGCAGCCGGACGGCCCGAGCAGCGCCATGAACTCGCCGTCAGCAATGGCCAGGTCCATCGTCTTCAGCGCGGTGAAGTCGCCGAATTTCTTGACCAGGTTCTGCAGGTGGATGGTGCTCATGCCGCCACCTCGCGTACCCGGGCCATGCGTTTCATGGCAAACACCGCAGCGATGGACAGCACGATCAATATGGCCAGCGCGATTGCCGCCACATAGCCCCAGATCAGGTCCTGGGTGGTGAGCTTGTAGATGTAGACTGAGATGGTTTCGGTAGCGACGCCGGGACCGCCGCCGGTCATGATGTAAAGCGTGTCGAATATCTTGAAGTTCTCGATCACCCTGATCGCCAGCGCGATGATGATGATCGTCTTCATCTTCGGCAGCACGATGGTGACGAAGCGCTGCCACGGGTTGGCGCCGAGCAGCGTCGCCGCCTTGATCTGGTCGTCGGGCACGCCGACCAGGCCGGCAAGCAGGATCAGGAACATCAGCGGCGTCCACTGCCAGATGTCGGCGACCATGACGGCGATGAGCGCCAGCGTCGGGTCCGACAGCCAGGCGATGGTGACGGGAAAGCCTGAGATCGCCGACAGGATGTCGTTGACCGGGCCGCCTGACTGAAACAGCATGAAGAACATGTAGCCGGCAACCGCCGGCACCACCATCATCGGCATCAAGAGGATCGAGTAGAAGATCCGCTTGCCGGGGAACTCGTCGGCAAACAGTGTCGCGAGCGCCAAGCCGAGCAGGAACTCCGCCGGCACGCAGACGATCATGACGATGGCCGTGCGCTTCAGCGCACTCCAGAAGCGCGCATCGGCGGCAAGGTCGGTGTAGTTGGCGAAACTGTTCCACATCGACCAGGCGTTCCACCAGCCGGTGCCCGACAGCGGCGACCAGTCGGTCAGGCTGATGTAGAGCTGCATCAGGAGCGGGAAGACGGCGATGAACAGCACCAGGATCTGCGCCGGCAGCGTCAGCCGGAAGCCGAGCTTTGCGCCGTCGTCCGGCAGCACCGACGCCGCTTTGGAGGCTTGCATGTCGCCCTCCGAAATCGTCGCAGTCACCGCGCTCATTGCTTGAGCGCCCCGAAAGTTAGCCCGCGCACCAGATGGCGCTGGATGGCGATGCCCATGATGACAGGCGGCACTGCGGCTATCAGGCCGAGGGCTGCCTTGGCGCCGTAGAGTTGGCCGGTCATCGAGGAGGACAGCGAGGCCATGTAGACCGGGACCGTCACCCATTCGCGCGTGGTCAGAAGCAGCGCAATCAGATAGTCCGACCAGTTGAGGATGAAGACGAACAGCGCGGCACTGGCCAGCGGCGCGCGCATCATCGGCAGCGTGATGCGCGTGAAGACGCGCCACCGCGAACAGCCCTCGACCAGTGCCGCCTCCTCGATCTCGCGCGGCATGTCGTCGAAGAAGGTCTTCATCAGCCAGAAGGCGAAAGGCAGCGTGACGATGCCGTAGATCAACGACAGCCCCCACCAGCTGTCGGTGAAGTTGAGGAAGGCCCACATGATCATCACCGGGGTCATGACCGCCATCGGCGGAAACAGGCGAAGCTGGATCAGCGCCAGCGGCAGGTTCTGGCCCGAGCCGAAGCGCGACAGCCCGTAGGCCGCCGCGGTGCCCGCCGACATGGCGATTGCCGTGCCGAATGTGGCCGACAGCAGCGATGACAGGATCGGCTTCAAAGCTGTGCGGTCGAGCGCGACGATCAGATTGTTGGTCGATTCACCGAAGACGAAGCGGAAATTGCTGAGTGTCGGGTTCTTCGGCCACCATGTCAGGTCGGCGCCGGTCGCCGACCATTCGGCGATCGGCTTGAACGCCATCGACACCATCCACAGGATCGGCACCAGCGTAACCGCCATCGCCGCAAGGATCGCGGCATAGCGCAATATCTCGAAAGGAACTGAACGCTTCATCTTGCGGCTTTGCTGGGTCCTTCGTTGCCGAGGGGAAGAGCGACCGCTCCTCCCCTTCTTGGTAAGATCCTGCGAGGATCAGGCGATCGGATCGAGGACGGTCGGCCAGGCCTCCTTGTTGGTCTTGATGGCTTCGAGAAGCTTCTCCTCGCCGGTGCGGCGGGCAATCTTCTTCCACTCGGCCTCGGTGTCGGCCATCGCCTGCTCGGCTGTCTTGGCCTTGGTCAGCGCGGCGACGAGGTTCTCGTCCAGCGCATTGTGGAAGGCGGTGGCGCCGGGATAGTTGATGGTGGGCACGGTGCGGGCGACCGTCTCTCGCACCACGTCCATGTGGTAGGCGTGATAGGTTTGGCGAACCAGCGGATCCGAGAAATCCGATAGCCGGAACGGATCGAAGTAGCCGCCCGGATTGGCAGTCATCCAGGCGTAGATGCGGCTTGAGCCCAGCCACTGCAGGAACAGGTAGCAGGCCTCCGGATTCTTGGCTTGCGAGGACACCGACGCCGACAGATTGAGCCACAGCACCGACCGGCTGACCAGCTTGCCGTCGATTTCACGGCCGGGCGGCAGCATCGAGCCGATCTTGCCGGTGACAGCTGAATCCTTGTTGCCGGCATTGTCGAGGAACTTCGGCAGATTGGAGAAGGCACAGGTCATGGCCGCGCCGCCCTTGGCGAAATTGCCGTACTGCTCCGGCCAGCCCCAGGAGATCGCATCCGGCGAATGATGCGAAAGCGACGCAATGTACTCGCTGGTCGCCGCGATACCTTGCTCCGAATTGATCAGCGGCTTGCCGGCGTCGTCGAACAAGAACTGATTGGGCGAAGCCATTGAGACATAACGCTGATACCAGTTGGTGTAGCCCCAGCCCTGGTTGCGCAGATCGGTCGAGCCGAACAGGCCCTTGTCCGGGCGCTGGAAGAAAGCCGCGATCTCGTCATGCTGCTTCCAGGTCTTCGGCGCCGCCAGTTCATAGCCGTATTTGTCGGAGAAGGCCTTCTTCTCGTTTGCGTCGCCGAACAGATCGGTACGGTAAACCCATGTCTGGAAGTCGCCATCCAGCGACACGCCATAGGTCGAGCCGCGATACTGATTGAGCAGCGAGACGCCCTTGGCGCCGTCGACATAGCCGCGCTCGGGATCGTCCCATTCCGGCTTGTATTGCGCGACGAAGTCGTCGAGCTTGAGGATGCCGCCGGTTTCGGCGAGGTCGCCAAGGCGGTTCCATTCGACCGCGTAGATGTCGTAGGCCCCACCCTTGGTGGAGATGTCCTGCATCGTCTTGGTGAATTCCTGGCCGTTTGGCACACCGACGATTTCCAACGGAATGCCGGTTTCCTTCTCCCAGAGATCCTTGATCGACGGCGCACCGGCCGGAAACGGCTGGGTCAACTGGCCGATCGAGCCGTCGGACAGGCCAAGTACGATCTTGGCCGGCGCCTTGCCGGCGCCTTTCATCGCCTTGGCCGCCTCGATGGCGCGACCCTCGGGCGTGTCGGCGCCATATTGATAGCGTTCCGAGCCGTCGAAGCCCGTCGGGCCACCGATCATGCCGGGCGCCAGGGCATCGGCCGCATAGGCACGGCTCGGGCGAATGAATTTCGGTGCAATACCTGCGGCGGCAACAAGGACTGCTGCCTTTCCACCGGACGCCAGCAAACGGCGCCGCGACACGCGGATCAAATTCGACATTGGAACTCCTCCCTCAGGGCCTTGTTCCTCCACGGCCCTTATGATGGATATTGACGGCACTATACGAAGGCTGTCAACATCATAAATAATCAATACACCTCATAACATCTCATGGGAGGGGAAGAATGGCGTTTGTAAAGGCTCTCATACTGAAGCCGGTGCTTGAATTTGAGGGAGCCCGGCTGCCCACCTCCCCGCTTTGGTCTGCTTGGGCATTTTGGTATAGCGCAGCGGCTTGCGCATCGGCCAAGGCCGGTTACATCATTTCCCATCAGAATCGCGGACGGCGATGAAGCCGCTCTCCGACGGTGGACCCATGAAATGCGTGATCTCGATGCGCCCCTGGCGCGTTTTGGAATGAGGTGATCGACAGTGCGGTCCACCCTGACAGACATAGCCCGGGAGGCCGGCGTTTCGGCCGCCACGGTCGACCGTGTGCTCAACAACCGCGCCGGGGTCAGGGCGCGCACCCGCGAGGTCGTGCTCGAAACGGCACAGCGGCTTGGCTATATCGCTGAAAATTCGAATAATCCGAGCTCGCTCAACGCGCTGCGCGGTGAGGTAATACGGCTCGATTTCGCCCTGCCCGCCGGCACCAATTCCTTCATCAAGATGCTGCACCGCCAGATCGAGGCGCAGGCGCAGGCGCGGCCCGACCTCGACGTCCGCGTCGCTACCATCGAAGGTTTCAATCCGGACCGGCTTGCGCGTCTGCTGCAGGAACTGCACGGGCAGACGCAAGGCGTTGGTGTGATCGCGCTCGACCATCCAACTGTGCGTGAGGCGATCCGCTCGCTTTCGGCCAGCGGCGTCAAGGTCGTCACCATCGCTTCCGACATCCTGCATGTGCCGCGGGTCGCCTATATCGGCATCGACAACCGCGCCGCCGGCCGGCTCGCCGGCTACCTTCTCAACCGCTTCATGGGCGCCGGGCGTCCGGGCAAGGTCGCGCTGTTCGCCGGTTCGCTCTCCTACCGCGGCCACGAGGAGCGCGAGATGGGCTTCCGCCACATACTGGCGGAAGAATCGCCCAATCTGCAGATTGTCGAGATGCGCGAAATGCTCGACGACCGGGAGAAGGCCTATTCGGAGGCCTCCGCCCTGCTCGACCGGCACCCGGACCTGGCCGCCATCTACAATGTCGGCGCCGGCAACACCGGCATCGCCCGCGCACTCAAGGAGCGCGGGCGCGCGCTGTCGACGGTCTTTCTCGGCCATGAGGTGACGGAAGGCACCAAGGAGCTTCTGCTCGACGGCACGCTCGACGCGGTCATCGACCAGAACCCGCGCGTCGAGGCCCGTGAAGCGCTCAACACCTTGACCCATGCGGTCAGGGGCTTGCTTTACGAACTGCACCAGCCACGGCTGCAGGTGATCTTCAGGGAAAGCATCCCGGAGATCTGAAAGAAGGGCCGATGCCGATCATAGATGCGCCGCCCAGTACGAACAGCGCCTTCGTCTCCGCCGCCGGCGACGACCGTCTCGGCGGCCAGTGCCTTGAACCCGCAAGACGGCGCAAGGACAGACACGCCATCGGCAGCATAACCGTCATGCTGCCCGATCGAAACCAGCGCATCTGCCCGCGCCGGCTATCACTGCCGACCATGCCATTTCGCCCCTGTGGGTAAGCTTGCTCGCATGGCCGACCGGTTCGGCGTTCGGCTGGTTTGCGGCCGAAGCGGCAGCCGCCACGACGGTGCGCGAACACTGGCGCGGCACGCTGGCGCTCGGCCGCAACGAAACACTGGCGGCAGCCTACTGGCGGCGGGGCGCGGCGGGACTGATGGCCGGCTAGAGCTTGCTCACCATCGCTTGCGCATCTTCGCCCAGACCGATTGCGATCCGGTCGCCGGAGACAATGCCTGACATGTCGCAGACAACCAGCGGCATGCTGATTTCGTAGAGGAATTCGGCAACGATGGCGCCGACGGCAAGGATCGGGTCCGGCCGCTCCAGGATAATGCCGGCCGGCGCCGTGCCTCTGCGGATCGCTTCGGCCAGAACCGAAGACGAGGACGACGACCCTCGCCCGCTCGGCATCACCAGGATCTTGCCGGCGATATTGCCGCCCAGGTCCGGATGCGAATGGTCGATGATATCGCCCGTTTCGACGTCGATCCCGCCCCAGAAGCTGAGCGCCTGCGAAAGCACCAGCGCCGGGCCTTGTGCCGAGCCGGAAAGGTGGAATGTACCGGTTCTGGCCGGCGTCTTCATGGCGCGCCTCGCACGACGCGGCCGGCCGCAGCCGAGCGGACGCAGTCTTCCATGTCACCGAAGGCCACCGAGACACCGATATTGCCAGGTGCGTAATGCGCCCATTTGCCCGAATTGGTCATCACCACGCCATCGAGACGCTCGAGGATCGACGTGACATAGGTGCAGGTGTCGGTGACCGGAACGAGGCCGAAGGCTTCCATGCCGGCCAGTGCGCCTTCGTCCTGCAGCCGCGTCAGCGTCGCGCGCCCTGTGTTGACATAGATTGGGACACCCTTGCCTGGACCGACTTCGCGCAGCAGCGGCAACAGGCGCATCCACTCGTCATAGGAGAAATGCGGCGTGCCTAACGACACGGCTGCAAGCTGCACGCCGTCGGGGACGCTCGACAGCCTGGCCAGCGCATGGTGGATGTCAGCGCGAGAGATCCGGATTTTTTCGTCCGGCGCCAGGCCGTGCAACGCCTCATCCGGCGTCTTCGCCTCCGGCGTGATGCCGACGGCATGAAACAGCGCCACGGCACCCGTCGTTGCCGCCGCCGCGCCCAGCGCCTTCAATTGGTCCTCGTCGCGCGGCTGCGGCAGGCCCGATATGACAGGGATGCGGTCGCGAGCCCTTTGCCCGATGATCAGCCCGACGCCGACAAACAGAGCGTCGCTTGGCTCGAAAGCAGCGTCAGTCAGCTCGAACAGGACCTGGCCTCGTCGATTTTCACTCAGATGCAGCCCCCATGCCGGCGCGCGCCCGGTCATTGCGCAGCACAAATCGACGAAATCGCCATAGCGGTTGGTGCGCGCGCCGATCACCGAATTGGCAAAGACGATGGCGTTGGATTCACCCCAGGCGATCTGCTCGCCGAACCTTGGCCGGAACCGGGTCTGATAGGGTGCGCAGGTGAAGGTCGCCTGGCAGCCGAGTTCCAGATGCGCCTTCATCAGGCGTCGCGCCGGCGATTCTTGCGACACCGGCATCTTCACCAATCCGGGATGGATGAGGTCGAACGAACCGACATTCAGCGTCGTCGGCACCCGAACGCGGCCGCCGCCCTCGATCAGCCTTTCGACGAAATCGAGGCTGGCCTGGCCGTGATAGAGGCAGCCGTCGATATGGGCACCGGCAATGTCCAGCAACTTGCGCGCGCCGACCGCCTTCGCGAAAGCGACCAGGATCTTCATGGCGGCAGCCGCTGCCGAGCCTTGCTCGCCATGCAGCATCGACTGGTCGCCGGCCGTCAATTCCAGCGTCATCGGCAAATTCCCGAGCCCACACTATGCCGATCGAGCACTCCCTGATTGCGGAGCGTCTGGCAAGACAGAGCTTTGGATCTCTTCTACTTCGCGGCGATCAGCGGACCAGACGTTCACAGCTCATCGCGAAGCAAGAGAGTCGCGAAGCACGGTCGCAGAGCGGGCGATCGCCGCGGAAACGACGCTATTCCTTCTGGGGCACCCCGTCGACTGCCCCGTCGCCATCTGCAGAATGCGGCAGGATGCCGAAGTCGCGCGACTTGGTCCCATGCGCCGCCGTCAGGAAACCATCGGCTGTGAGGCCTCGCCTCAAAAGTTCCCGTACCGCGGCCGACCGGCTCGGCATGCGCTTGTCGAAGCGCCAGTTCTCCAACGCCGCCAGTTCATCGGCGGTCAGCATGATCTGCAATCGTTCCGGGCGTTCCAGTTCGGACATCTCGGCCTCCAGTCATACCAGGCTAAAACTAGCTGAGTTAGCATGTTCCTAATTCTTCGTAGAGTTAGGTATGTTGGCAGAGTACGTCAAGATCTCCAGATGCGTGATCCGTGCAGAAATCCAATGAAGCGGATCAAGCATCAACCGCACAATCGACAAAATACACTAACTATTTGATACTAAATGATTTTTCAAGATTTTCGCTTGTCAATCGCCGACTCTGGGCGCATGGTGAAAGCGAGGGATAAACCGCTCCTGAAGGGAAGGTTTTCCATGCGCTACGGATTTTCGGTTCGCCTGCACGAAGACGTCAGTTCCCGAGTTCGGGCTACATTGCGGTCCGGGATTGCCATCAATCTGACTGCTGTCGCCGAAGCCGCGCGACTGCAGAACCTCGCCGAGAATGTTGCGCGCGAAGACATCGAATGGCTCGTCATGCAAGCAGCCCAGCTCTACGGGGCGGCTATCGAGTTCGACGGCTTCGCGGAAACCGATCTGGCGGAGTTTGCGTGCCCTCAGCTGATGCAAAGAAGCCCCGCCGTGGGCTGGGACGCCTTGGAAGACGGAGCGTCCGCTTCGCCGGATCCTGGCCGTCAAACACACTGAGGCGCGTGCTCGTGTGAGCCCCGCCCTGCTGCCGCCACGTGCAAGGCGGTAAGTAGCCCGCCATTGGGATGGCGGGCTTGGCGCCGACGAATCTCGCGCCTGAATATGAGCTCTGCACTGGCAGGCACGAGGAATGGCTGTTGCCATTGCCTGGGCAGGGCAGTTCCGCCGTGACCGGACCGATCCGGACAAGGCGGGGCGGCCGGGCCTATACCATGAACGTAGCCTATAATGGATCTGAATTCTGCCGTTTGGACGCGTTCAATCCAAGTCTGCCTAAATCCGCTCGTTCACGCTTTGCGTGGTCGCGCCTTGGGTTTGCTTCCGTCCTTGGTGACGGGCGCCGGCTTAGGCTGGCGTGCTTTCGGCTTCGGCCGGCTGGCGGTCTTCTCTTTCGCGGCGATTTCCGTGTCGATTTCTGTGGTAGCCTGATCCCAATGCTGCTGATGCGCCCCATCGGGCCTGCCTGCCTGTTCCCAGATCGCGTGTGCCCGCTGGCGAATCCGTTCCTGCCTGTCCGTCACTGATACCTCCGTCGGCTCGGTTCATGCGTAAGCAACGCTGTTCTAGCTGAAATTTCGACCCGCGTCTTGAGGCGCAGGCAACACCGTCATTGAGCCTCTCTGTCACACAGGACAGCGACGCCAAGGAGCGCCGCCTTCTTGATGATCAGCCCTTCAAGGTCGGCGTCCGAGCGCTCGGTTCCGGTGCGTTCGCGCAACAGTGCTATCGCCGCCTTCATCGACAGCAGGCCATCGCCTCGTTCAGCAAGCAGTTTGTCGACGGCGGCGGCCACGTTGACCGGCTCGACATGCGGCAGCATGGGAATGGCTCCTTTCCTTGTTTCGAGACGACAGCGGCTCCATCCCGATCGCGCGGGATGGAGCTCTGATTTGGTTATTAGACCGTGACCTTTCCAAACCCGGTTCGCGGTTTGGCAACGCCGATCACTCGATGACCTGCACTATCTTGCGGGTGCCTGGGTCGACGAGCACGGTGCGATTGCCGACGACGACGTATCTGTACCGCACGTCTGGAACATCGATCGGTTGCAGCTCGACCGTATCGGGCAACGTGGAACCGATATTGAGCTCCACCCCCAGAAGACTGATCGACGCAAGCGGGTGCTTGTGGACGTATTCGCGGATGACCGTCTGCTGTTCGGGCGTGACAATCACCTGGTCCGCGGTGGCCACGCCGACGCCGGCAAGCAACGCCAATCCCGCCGCAGCAGGAACAAGGTGGATTTTCATCGTCTACTCCTGTTGTTACGGGCCTCGCCCTTACAATTGCGACGCGGCATTCCGGTCGAAGCGGCGAACCCTCTAGGCAAACGCCCACGCCACCTTGTTGTTCCGTAAGTGGCGGCTAATCGAACACCGGTGAAGTGCCCGCGCGATGCGGCGAATGGACTGCGAATGAACTGCGGTGGCCCGCGTCGCAAGACGCGGGCCGATCGGTTTCCCGATCAGCAGCGATACCGGAGGGGGGTGATATCTACTGCGTCTGAAATAACATTTAGGACAAGCTAATGTTCCTAAGCGAGTGCAACAAACCTGCCGGCGCAAGCGGCGCGAAGTTGCCGCTCGTCGCTGCTACTGCTTTGGCGGCTGTGGCGGCACCTCGCCGGGCTTGATCACCGGGGTCTTGCCCTCATCCGGCGGTGGCGCCGCCATGCCCTGATCGCCCGTTGGCGGGGGCTTCAGCACCCCACCGCATGGCTCGAGCGTATCGGACAAATTGTTGCCGGCCGGCTTCTGCTGCTCGCTGTTCTTGTCGGGCAGCTCGACTTTGCAGCGGTCGGATTGCGCCTGTTCGCCCGGCTGCGCGGCCGCCGGCACCGCCAGCAGCAGCGCACCTAGCATATACGGCAAGAAAATGAGCGGTCTCATGTCGAGCTCCTTTCGCGCCAGTATCTTCTGAATGTGAAGGCGGGCAGGCGCGATTGGTTCCGTCGTGCGGCAATGCGCCCGGACCGCAGCGGCCCGGAACCGGCCGCCAGACTTATGAGTTCAACCACTGAGCCAATTCAGGGCCCCTGACATTATGGAGAACCGCGATGAAACCGCGCAGGAAAGAACGAACCGACGACGAGACGGAGAGCCCGACGATCCAGCAGCAGGACTGGGACGCCATCCGGAGCGGGAGAATCCTCCCTGACGGCGTGCCGCAAAACGGCGATATTCGCTACGACGTCGAGAAAAGCGGCGAACTGCCGGAGGAGGACGACGATAACGCTTACCAGGAAAGCGACGAGGCCTTGCCGGACGACACCGATGAACGCGTCATTTCGCGCGATCTCCAACGGGAAGGTGGTCCTTTCGACGAGGAATGAGCCACCGCCTTCCGCATTCTGCATCGGCGGTCGGATGAAAAACCCTTGCTTTCAGTCCGGGAGGTCGAAGACCGGATCCTGGCAGCGATAGACCGGACATTGACCGTCACGCGTCTTGATATAAGCGGCGCGCGGCACCTGCGGCCAGTCGCATTCATTGCCGAATTGGCGGACGTATCGATCGTAGGTGTTCTGGCCGGTGGTCAGCACCACCGAGCGATGCCTCTGGATCAGAAGCTGTGTCTGTTCGCACGTCACTCGCGCGGCTGTCCGGCCGGGCGTGGGCCGTCGCGGCAAACAGAAGCGCCCCGGCTGTCAGGACTGCCGCTTGTGTCAGGACCTTGGCAAGCATGACACCATCTCCCATGCCTAACGCGCATCTTGGTCGGGCAGCGCCGGATCGAGCCGCCCTGTCGCGAAAGAAAGATCGTACAGAATGCGAGGGAAAATGCAAAAAGCCCGCCGCACCTTTCGGTGCGGTGGGCTCCAACTGAACGTCACTATTTCGTCGGGCTTGGGCGGCTTACTCCTCCTTCACCGGCCCGAACCGGCGCACGATCATTTCGAAGACGATGTCCGAAATCCACATGGCCGAGACGCCGATTAGGAACGCCGCGGCCAGCGTCGTGGTGTCGTCGTCCGGAGAAGGAATGGGCAGGCCGGCGGCGCGGAAATAATGCACGACCGGCAGCGTCAGATAGGCCGCCGCCAGCGCGCCGCAGATCGGCGAGGCCACCATTTCGCGGACCTTGTAGCGATGGCGCGACAAGGCCCGCAAAATGCCGCCGGACAGGCCGGCGACCAACACCGGCGCCTTGATGCCCAGGACGTCGAGCAACTCGTGCATCATGGCGTCCACCCGCACCATCTGGCGCCCTGCCCGTTGAAGGCATTCATCTCGTCGAGCTCGGGCCGGGTCATGGCGGCGACCACGGCCGCCGATGGCCGGCGCGGCTGGTTATGGTCGCACCAGACCTGGCGCGGATTACCGGCCGGCGCGGTTGTCGTGCAGCCGGCGAGCACCAGGCAGAGGATCAGCGCCTTGCCCATTTCCCAGCCTCCGCTCTGGCTGCCGCATCGGTCATGCCGGCGGCCTTGCGCTCTTCGGCGGCGGCCTCGCGGCTCATTTCCAGGCGGTCTTCGGCGGCCGCGACTTTTGCCTCGGCCTGTTTGACCGCCTCCTTCTTCGCCCGGTTGATGCCGCCGGCAACATAAAGGCCGATGCCGCCGGCCGCAGCGGCCAATACCGTCATGACGACCTTGTTGCCGAGGATGGCGCTGAGAATGGCGAGGAGTGCGGCCATCACAAATCCTCCGCGCGGCGGCGGCGCAGGAACTCGGTCAAAACGCCGTTGATCACAAGAAACCAGGGGAACCATTCCCCTGGGATAATCGGCGAAAGAACCTGCGGGTCGACATAGGTAACGACGGTCGCGATAACGCCGATGGCCGCCTGAAGCCGCGCCCAGAATATTGTTTCGCTGCCGCGGAAGAAGCTCTTGATCCGGGTCCACATGTCATTTCCTTCCAAACAGTTTCAGGATGGCTGATAGTTTCAGGATGGCTGCGATCAGCGCTGCCCAGAGGCCGGGCCTGGCGGCAGGCACGGGAGGTGCAGAGGACGCGGGCGCAGCGGTCGCTTGCGGAACGGCAATTGGCTTAGCGGGCTCTGGCGGGACTGCGGGGACGACCGCCGATGACACCGGACCGGCAGACGGCCAGGGCGTGTCCTTGATGCGCGACCATTTGCGATAGGCCTCGGCAAGCCTGGTATCGTAGGCGTTCTTGCGGTAGCCGGCGCCGTTGTAGCCCTTGGCAAAAGCAGCCCAGTCATGATTGCGCAGATTGCCGTCGAGCCGGTTCGCGACGATGAAATCGATCGCCGCACCGAGCTGCAGCGCCTCGTCCGCCATCATTGCCTCGGCCATCGCCTGCACGGTAAGGAAGCCCGCGGCCTTGAAATTCTCGCCGAGGACCTGACCCAGCCCCCACGAAGCGGATTTGAGCGCCGCGGTTTCGTCGATCGCACAAGCTGCCCTGAGCCGTGGGTAGCTGTCCCTGGGATAGGGCTTTGCGCCCCACTTCGGATAGGCGAGGCCGGCGGCTACCGCCTTTGCCCGCTTGGCACCCGACAGGTTGCGGTAGAAGACGTGCGGTTCGAACAGGATGACCGGCCGGCCAACGGCGTCGAAGCCGCGCCCGCTGGTTTCAACATCGAGGAACGCGTGCATCTCGTCCTCGCCGACGCCGATCCGGGCACCGAGTTTCGGCAAGTCTATATCATCGAGGCGCCTGGCGGCGCCCCTGAACGTCATGTCCATGGGCAGTCCTTTCCGCCCTCGCGGGCAAGGTTTTGAGGTTGAAAAAGCAGATGCGTGGCGGCAAAGCAGAATTGGGCGGCAGCCCGTGCCGATGTTGCAAGGAAGGTTGATGTTTTCGACCTGCCGTGTGAAATGGCCGCGGGATGGTGCACATGTCTGATGATGAACAAACCGCTGCGGCGCGCTGGACGGTGAAGTCCGAGCTCCGCACCGTCGGTCGCGACAAGCCGCTGCTGCTGGTGCTGTCGGCGATCCTCTGCCTCTATTGTGCGTTTATCGCCGGACCGATCGTCTATGCGGTGCTGGCCATCAACGGCATTGCGGATTTCTTCAAATGAAGCCAGTTCCGGCGATCTCGCTCAGGTCCCGGTTCCTGCGTCTACCGCGCCCGAAATTGCTCGACCTGGATGAAATTGCTTAGCCGGGATGAAACTGTTCCCGTCTATCGTTCGTACCTGTAGCGGGTACGGGAGGACACGTGACGATAAGAATCAGGCTTCCAGGCGGCACCTTGAAGATCAAGAAAAGGGACGAGCTGCGGCGCCGCGAGCAGAAACGCGAGGTGCCGGTTTGGCAGTTCGGCAATTACTTCGTCATCTGGTGGCCGAGCGGCATGTCCGGTCGCCCATCCTCGCCCAATAAATCCTCGCCCAGGAAATAGCCCCCGCACCCGACGATCCCAACTGGCACTGGCGCCCCGTGCGGGATCGGGAACCGCCGCGCGCGCCCGAACCTCAAGACCGCTCGACTAGTCCCAGAAATAGTCAGCGGGCAGGCATTGACTCTTCCGCAGCGGAAGGTCTCTGATGCTGCATTGCACAATGGGGTGGCGGAATCGATGGCGGTGCGTATCAGGATGCCTGGCGGCACACTGAAGGTGAAGGTGTACCGCGAATTGCGCGACCGCGAACGCGCCCGCCGCATACCCGTCGTCAAGATCGGCCGGATCTATTTCACCTGGTGGTCGAACCGCCAGCGCCTGATTGATGATCAGTCGCCAGGGTGACGCATGAATTTTTTCGGCTGCCATGCGCCTGGGAAAGCCCGCCCCGACCTCCGCCGGCCAGCTTGCAAAATAAGTTGATGAGGCCGCTGTTGACTCTTCCGTAACGGAAGGTCTCTACTTACCGCATTGCACGAAAATTGCTGCGTTGCACAACGGGAGTTGGACCGATGGCAGTGCGTATCAGGTTGCCTGGCGGCACTCTGAAGATGAAGACCTATCGTGAGTTGCGGGCCAGGGAACGCGACCGCCGCGTGCCTGTGATGAAGATGGGCTCGCTGTATTTTGTCTGGTGGTCGAAAAGCCAGGAACCTCACCAGAAGCCGCAGGACAGCAGACGGTAGCGGCTCCGCCGCGGTGGGTCTGCGTCGGCGATGAACCCTAGCCGAAACCTCTCCTCCCAGGATTTCTGGTCGAGTTGCAGTGCCGTGTTGGTGTGACCTCGCGCGGCTCCCGATTGTTCTGACGTCTTTCGGCGATTTTCACGGCGTCTAGACTGGCGGACGCGGTCGTTCGCAAGCTTGCAAACCGCCGCCGCTTGTCGCAATAGCTAGGCCGTAAAGAGACGCATGGATGATGGAGGCTGACCTGTCTATTGCGAACAGCCGATTTCGGTTGTCGGCTCAGTTAGCCGACGAGCCACCGATCCCACGTGCAATTATTGATTCGGACCTCGAAGACGCGGCGCGGGCATTCTTCGAAGGGGTATCTGAACACCAACATTGGAAGCATTTCTTCGAGCGATCGCAGCTTTTCGCTGAGAGGGTGCGAAAGTCGCGCTTCGGCCGCAACTGATATGCCATTCGTTCCACCATTCCTCTACCGCCTAGCCGGCATCAACTCCGGCCCCGCAACGAAGCTAAGTTTGCGGAGCGTCCGCAGTTTGCGGCGAGGCAAGCATGCGATCGGCGAAGAATGCATCATCAACAGCGTCTTTTCCTTCGATCGCGCCGATGCAAAGATCACCGTTGGAAAAAGATCCTATATCGGCAAGAGCCACCTCGTGGCGGCTGAGAAGATCGAAATCGGGGATGACGTGATCATTAGTTGGGGTACCACAGTCGTCGATCACAACTCACACGCGACGGGTTGGCAAGACCGCAAGGAAGATGTCGCCGACTGGCATCAGGGAAAAAAGGACTGGTCAAAGATCACCATTGCGCCAGTGAAGATTGAAGACAGTGTTTTTATCGGCTTCAACGTCATTATTCTCAAGGGCGTAACGATCGGCAAGGGATCGGTCGTTGGTGCGGGCTCTGTCGTCACGAAAGACGTGCCGCCCTTTAGTATGGTCGGCGGTAATCCTGCAAAGCAAATCGGCGGCGCTGCTGCTAGATCAGCGACTTGAGCACAGAGCTCCGGCCATGTAGGCCATGCTGCGCATCGCCGTCTTGGGTGCAAACCTTAGAAATTCGGTCCGCAGTCTGTGTTTTACCCATCCTTTTTTTTCGCCAGCCAGGTGCTGTTCATAAGCGAGGTCGTGCGCAAAAACCTTTAGCCGTTCGACCTTTAGCCCAGACGTTTTGAGAAGGTTTTCAAACGTTTGGGTCGTGTAGAAGTTGATATGCCCATACGGCCCTGACATCCGAATGGCCTTGCTGAGATCTCGCGTATGCTCCAAAGGCACTTCAATATAGAGCTTCTCGCAGACCCGAGCCGCCTCCCTCAGAAACATCCGTTCGTGCTCGACGTGTTCGACGACGTGAATGGCAAGCCCAAGATCGAACGACTTGTCGGGATGAGGGATGTGATAGCCGTCGAATACGTCGATGCTGTCCAGTTTGGCGATTTTTCTTGCCTTGATGGCCTCGACGCCGCTCTTCGAAATCTCGACGGCGCCAAGCTTCTTACCGAGCCCCTTCCTGTTCAGCTTATCCAGCACCGCACCTTCGCCCGCCCCGATGTCAAGAATCCTGTCGAAGAATTGGCCTTGAATGACCGCTTCGATGTGCCCGACCGACTGGTTTGAAGCTATGTCCCGTTTTGCGGCTACTTTTCCATCGGCGTAATAGTCGTCATAGATGTCGATGATGCTGCCGGCATGCGCCATGGGACAATCCTCCAAGGATAGCCCCCGCCGACCTCATCCTGCCATTGCCTGCGAATGGCGTCCAGCGTCGACTACGGCGCCGCCTACCCAGACCTCGACGAGACCCTCAATGTCGCCGTCAGGAACCGGGATTTCGCGGCTGTGTGCCGGATCCTTCGGCTTTGCGACCATGATCATTGCGCCCACCACCAGCCATTCCTCGCCCTCCTCGAGCTCGGTGATGATTTCGCCCTTATGCTGAATAGCGAATGCCATTGCTTATCCCCTTTCCGCGACTTGTTCGATGAAGCGCAGCGCATTGCCGTCATGGCCGGCATCGTTGAAATGCAAGCCCTCTTGATAGTTTCCCGAATTGATGTAGTCGAAGCCGTCGATCGGGATGGTCAGCATATTGCGCGATCGATAGGTCTGACGGATTGCGCCAAGGGCGGCATCATAGGTCCGACCGCCCGTGTAGCTTGCATCCCATGCGGCTGACGGCCGCGTCGGCGGCATCACAAGGATACGCGGTGCAGCGGCCGCTTCCAACGTGTTGATGATTGTTGCGATGTTTGCCGATATCGTGGCCGGCGGCGTGCCAAAGCTGTCATTGATGCCGAGCGCCAGGATGGGCACGATCTTGCCGCCGGCGTAGCCGCATTGAGCGGCGGCCGATGTAAGACGCGCGGTGTTGAATGACGAGAAGGCATAGCTGCCGTGTGCCGCGCGCAAGGTGCGCAGGCGCGGACGCGAGCCGGCCGCCTTGACGCCAAGCCTGATGAGCCCGGTAATCTCGACAGGACCGCCGACAGCCGTAAGAGTGTAATTGCCGCTTGCCGCCTGCCCGGTGAGCGAAGGCCCCGAATACTGATCAAGCGCCAGGGCGCCCGCGCAGTTGACGGTTTTGTACGCCGCGCCGCCGTTGAAGACAAAGGCAAGCGACCCCTGGCCGGCGTCCTGAGTGTAGTGGACGTCGACCTGTTCATAGGTGCCGGTAAACGCCAAGGACGCGCCGGCGGCGAGGATGATGCTCTCGCCGATCGGCCCGCGCGACCCTGTCAACACGCTCCCGGCGACGGTGACGCCATAGAAAGTCGGAAGATAGGTAGAGCTTGGCCGCAAAGCAGTCATGCCCGGTTCATCGTCGGCAATGCCGATATTGGCAAAACGCGTAACCAGGTTGAACCAGTGTTTCGGCCCGTCGCTGGCAAGCGCCCAATGGCCGATGCTATCGGCGATCAGGCAGAGCACATCGTTGTTGGCGATGTGTTCGGCCATCGTCGCGCGAAAGCCGTCATAGAGATTTTGCAGCGACGGCCGGCGCGGAATGAAGAAGCGCTTACTGTTGACGGCCGGCTTGCCAGGTCCCCAAAAACCGTCGCCAGATGCGGGAATGGCCGTCAAGGCGAAATTTCCAGGCGGCACATAGGGATTGGGATGAGCGCTCGCCGCGGACGCAAACAGCGCGGTCGCATCGACGACGCCGTTCGGATCGGCGTCAGCTAGCAGGTTCATGCCGGTATTGCTGGCGCCGCCGGTCAAGGCCCGGTCGGCATCGGCGAGCAGACCGGTCTTGATCGTAAAGCGGACCTCGTACCGATGCTGGGCGGACGATGCTACGGTCGCGCCATTCGACAGCGCGCCTGATTTGATCCATGCCGGGATGCCTTGCGGGTTGACGTTGTTTTGAAATTTGTAGGCGCCACCGCTGATCGCCGGATATTTGCCGGCTGGGATTGGGATACCCAGCGGGATATGAGCGACCCCGTTGACCAGCGTCACCGTATATGTGCTTAGGACATTGACCACCAACCCGCCGAGATAGTCCACTACATGAATGAGCGCAGCGCCGGCGCCAGCGCCAGCGCCAACGTCGACCGCTGTAATATGGCCGTCGGCCGGCGCTGGCGTCTGCATGATGACGCTGTAGCTGCCCGGAACGTCCGACCCCGTGTTGACCAGCGTCGGCCAGCCGATTTCCTGGCTAACGCCGACAGCGGAAACGAGACCGTTTGCTGTGGTATA
Organism: Mesorhizobium sp. M0500; assembly: GCF_040321165.1. Taxonomy (NCBI): domain Bacteria; kingdom Pseudomonadati; phylum Pseudomonadota; class Alphaproteobacteria; order Hyphomicrobiales; family Phyllobacteriaceae; genus Mesorhizobium; species Mesorhizobium sp. M0500. The sequence continues at coordinate 344,360 of NZ_JAMYRB010000004.1, read as the reverse complement.
GGCAGCACGCGCCTTGACGGCGACTTCGCCGGTGAAGGTCGCCTTCCACTGCGGACCATTTACAGCGCCTATAGTCTTGGCAGTGTGCGAGGCCGGAACCGCCGCCGTGAACCACTCGACTTCGCCGTTCGGAATTGCCCCGGCAGTGTAGTACCAGCTACCAGCGCCAGTGCGCTGGAGGCCCATGACGCTGCCGGCAGGCTTCAGGATCGAAAGCCCTGAAACAACAGACGACGGGCCGGCTGGAACGGACATTGTCTGGTCGGAAACCAGGCTAAGCGTCCCGTCGCCCTCGACGTGGGCAATAACGATGTGGGCTGTCCCCGGCACGATGCCAAATCCAAGCTCCAAGGTCGACAGATATTCATCGACCGTCGACAGCGATCCAGGCCAAAAATAGACGCTGTCGTTCGTAATCACCGTGCCGCCGACGGAACCCGTGATCGGAACGGGTCCGACGATCCTTGAGCTGATCAGGGCAATTTCCGCCGTTGCCGCGCGAACGCCCGTATCGGCCGCCACAGGCCCGGCCGTGACATTGTACAGCCCAAGCACACCAGTCGAAACTTCGGTCCAGAAATACTCGCCGACATCGACATTCCTGCCCAGCACCGCCGCGGCGGCGGCGCCGGCGAGCCCTGCCGAGGCTGCAAAACTGAACGTCGGCGCCACCGTGTAGGAGCCCGGCGCCGTGATCAGTATCTGCGTCAGCGCCCCGCCCGCCACTATGAAGCGGCCGGCGGCGCCCGAACCGGTCCCGCCAGTAAACGCCAGGTCGAACGTGCCGTTGGCGCCGCCCGAGCCCGCCGTGATCGCACCGTTGCCGACGACGCCGAAGCCGATTGCCGCCGCAGTCGTCGGGAAAATGCCCTTGCCGTAGAGCGAAGCGTCGCGTGCGGCCTGAGCGCTGATGACGGCCGCCGCGGCCGCGACAGCATCGAAATTGGTGGCAGCCCGGTCGGCAGTGGTTTGGCCGGCATTCGCGGCGGAAGCGGCGGCACTGGCGGATGCCTGGCCGGCGCTGGCGGCGGCAGCATCCTTCAGCGCCTGGGTTTCATCGCGCAGCGCTTCGACCTCTTCGACCACGTCCGCGATGTCGGGCGGAACGGATGCGGCGATGGTGATGGCATCGGCGCCGACGGCCGGCTCGTCGGCCGTGAACTCGAACACGCGGTCCGCATTGTCCGATCCGATCTGGGTATGGACCGTCGTGCCCTTCTGCAGGGTGCGCGTAGAACGGGCGTCGGCGGCGCGGAACCATTCGCCTTCGCTCGCGGTGTAGATGCCGTTCTGCGTCGGGTCGGCCTGGTCCTTGACCAGCACGCGGTCGCCGATTTCGGCCGGCACGCCGTCGATGGCCTGCAGGCCGTGCAGGAGGATGTCGGCCGTGGTCGCGAGGCGCACGGGTTCGCGTTCGCCGGTCAGGAGACGAACGGCGGCAGTTGCAGGTCGGGACATGAGGGCTTGCTCCATGAAAAAAGCCCCGCATAAGCGAGGCTGTAAGGGTTCGGTGCTGGTGTGGGAAAGCTAAGCTACGCGGCCGGACACCGCGCTATTCGGCGCAGCCGGTGTATTCACGGACGATTTTGCGGATAGTGAGCAGCGCGCTCCAGGGCTATAGCAGCCCGCCGATGAGCCTTCTTGTCCCGCCCATTGCGGCCAGCCCACAGGCCATGCCGGCGCAGTCGGCGACCCAGTCAAGGATATCCATATCGCGCGCGATCAGCTGCGCGCCTTGAAGCAGCTCGATCGCCGCGCCGGTAAGAGCCAGGAGCACGACCAGCCTCGTCTTGTGTTCCGGCCAGCCGAGGCTTCCGAGCGCCGCCAACACCGCGAACGCCGCGGCGTGGTTGAGCTTGTCATGCTGGAAGGTAAAGCCCATGTCCAACTCCTGCAGGAAGCGCACCGGCGAAAGCGCGAGCAGGAGAACGCCGGCCAAGGTGAGCAGAAAAACGATCCTTGCCATGGTCGAAAAAGAGTCCGTGCGCAACAGGTCAATCCTTCATCTGAAATGGGAGACGATCCAGAAGGCACCACCGACTGGGACCGCTCTGCGGCTATCAGGCCATAAGCCAGCTTCGTGACCACAATCAGACCGCGGTAAGCAGAAAATCAGCATGCGTTCCTCGAACTTCGGAAAAGATGTCCTCGGCGGGCTTGCGCGTCATGTTGCACTAGTTGATGTTGCCGGTGGGCAAGCATAACGGGGGTGCACTATGAAGCGACTAGGTCTTCTAGTCTCGATTTTGGCCGGCTTGGTAGGGTGCGCCACGCCCCCCGACAAGATTGCAGGAGTTCCGAATGCCGGCCCTTGCACGCAGGCTGACAGAGAGCGTTTGGCCGTCATATCAAATCAGCAAAACAAAGCTGCGAGCGGCGATGCCTTGGGCGTATTTCTCATAGGCATACCCGTCTCTTCTCTTTCAGGCGGCGACCACGAAACCGAAATTGCAGTCCTCAAGGGACGCTGTGGCGCGCCGAAGACTTAGCGAGGAGCATCTAGGGAACGCGACCGCCTTCTTGACCATTGATAGCTTTTTGGTCGAGCGCGGTGATGCCATCCACGTCGATACGCAAGACGGAATACGATCCGGAGAACAGAATCCTTTCGATTTGGTTCGTGGCCAGTGGCAAACGGTACGAGTTTGAGGGCGTGCCGCCGGAGACCTATGCTGCGTTCAAAGCGGCCTTCGCCAAGGGCCGCTACTTTAACGATCACATTCGCAACCACTTCCGCTACCGGCTTGTCGCTACCGACGACGGGTGACTACCTTTGACGATCATCCCCCGTTCGAGGGATGCGTTACGAGATACCAAGACCTAGACCCTAGTCGTGATAAAGGGACCGACTGCCGGAGGTCTAGAGTTCATCCCTCCGATGATGCCTACTCTGGTAGCGAAGCCGCCCCAGGGCGTCGGATGGAGTCACGAGGTCAAGTTCGACGGCTACCGCTCCCAGATCATCATCGACGCCGGCCGCGCGCGAATCTTCACCCGGCATGGCCTAGACTGGACATCGAAATACCGCGACCTGGCTGCGGCAGCCAAAGAGATGGACGTCCAGAGCGCCATCATCGACGGTGAAATCATCGTCCTCAATGACAAAGGCCTGTCGGACTTTGCCGAGTTGCGCAAGGCGATCACCCGGCGCCAGCACGATCTCTATTTCGTCGCCTTCGATCTGCTGCACCTCAACGGCCATGATTTACGCGACATGGCGCTGGAGGAGCGACGCGAAATCCTCGCCGGCGTGATAGAGGCCGGTGGCCGTATTCAATTCAGCGAGGCGCTGCCAGGCGAGGCAAACGCGATCTATCATTTGGTAGACAAGGCCGGCCTAGAGGGCATGGTGTCTAAGCGAATAGAGAGCAAGTATGTCAGCGGCCCCACCAACAACTGGCTGAAAACCAAGTGCTACACAACTGGCGAATACGAATTGCTCGGCGTTGAACGCGAGCGCGGCAAACCGGCTTTCGCCCTGATGGCCGAGCCCGGCACGCGCAAATATGTCGGCAGCGCTTTCGTCAGCGTCAATCGTGAAATGCGCGAGCGGCTGTGGAAGCGGGTCCAGGAACATGCCGGCCCACCGCCAAAGAACATGCCAAAGCGGCCGGCAACGCAATGGGTGAAGCCGGGGATCAAAGCCCGCGTCAAACATCTCAGGGGCGAGGAAGACCTTCGGCACGCTTCGCTGCAGGATTTCTGGGTCGATGAGTGATCCAAGCTTGCCGCGTCAATCTGGCAAGTTCGAGGAGCGGCGATTGGCCGGCCAATACCTTACCACTCCTGTCGAGCCGCGCGTCGACACGTGAGGCCTATCTAATTGCAAGCGGCCTGATATGATGTTCTTCGTAATCTTGAGAGGGGGGACTCATGAAGATTTCGGTAAACCTGCTTGTCAGCGGAATACTACTCAGCACCGTTCTAGTTTTCGGGCGACCAGCCTTTGCAGAGGACATCCAAATCTGTGGAGAGCTAGGGGCAAATGGCACCTTCTTGCAATGTCGTTGGACCACTGGGGCTGGCGTGTGCGTCTTCCCTTGGACAAGAATTGGGGATGGCGGAGGGAGTAGGGAGGAGGCTTGCCGACGAATGCAGAGCGGTGATCCGAAATACGCCAATTGCCAAAAAATAACAGGCTGCTAATCCGCAACGCCTAAACCTAGATATCTCGCAAGACTGGGCCGCCGAGTTGCGCAGACCCGGAATCTGCGAGTGGCGGCCTCCCGCGGCGCTGCTGCGAGACGCGGGGCGATCAGAGAGGAACTTGTATTCGGAGGACGCACACTATGCTACTTATTTTGCCCGGGTAGCTGCTACCGCTACTTGGGTGGCATGGAGAACAAACTAGTGTCGATAGGGGGATGACATGGAAGTACGTTATTCTATTTTAGCCGCTGCCGTTATATTTTCCTTTACCGCGCTCGCTGAAGATGCGGATCAAAAGAAAGATACACTTATGGCCCAGGAAGATCACTGGGGCTATTGCATGAGCCAGAGCTCCGGCCATGACGACTGTATCGTCGTAAATAGAACTCAGAACCTCTGTCCAGATGACTATGGCGACGGCGGCGTCTTGTACACAAGTCGACAGGCAGCTTGCCAAGCTGCTCATAGTTCTATGTCGTGCGGGGGCGGTGTTACTTGCTAGGAGGAGTAATGCATCTAGTCACCGCTCAAGCGGCGATCGCATTCAGTGGCGATAGTCGGGGTGAGAAGGCGTACATTCTTGCTCATTTTGCGTCGCGGGTCAGCCTCTCGACAGTATCGATGATTGCCTTTGCAAGGGCTTCGGCCTCATGGATAGGCAAGGGACCGTAAAGTCCCAATACGGCCTCCTCGCTCGGCAGCACGCCGGGCGGGCACTTCTCCTCGATGACCATGCGAATGAGGTTGAGGCAGTTCCGGGCGTCACAGGCCGGGTCGTTCATCGTCATGATTCTGGCGCAGGTCTGGCGATCGTCAAGATCGGTCCAAGCGCATCCTCGCGCGCAATGGCCATCTGCGCCTCGACCTTTGGCATTTCCCTTTGCTTATTGTTGTCGTTTAGGGCCCGTCGGGCGAGCATTCGCGCTTTCAGATTGTCAATTTACCGTCACGTGCGCCCTTGTGGCCCTGACCTTTCCGCTAGCGCATCTAGCCGATTCCGACTTAGCTCTGGGGCTGCGCCTAGGAGACTGCGCCCTACACTATCAATATTGACGCAGTTTCGCGGCTACGTGCGCCGCTTTTTAGAAGCCGCCGTTTCACTCCAAAAGGCCGCTCTCCAGCTCGGTTGCTTGGCCGACAAGCCGAAGAAGATAACCCCGACAAACGGATTAGTACTCATCAATGTCCCACCGCCAGCGCCAAAACGGCGACGATATACGAAACGGCAAGCATTGCGTAGGCGATTTGAAGCAGGGTCATGGGCGCGAATCCTTTTCGCTGAGTCAGATGACCACCTTCATATGCCTCCCGATACGAGAACAGATCATGAAAATATAGAATATCACTTCTATGCCCGCGATTCACAGCCGCGAGTTTCTTGTGAAAAGCAATTAGCGTATTCGCCCTGTCGCCTTGGCGGGGTAATCATCATTTCCTCAGAGAGACCTTGCCGTCGCCGCGGTGCTCGCATGAATCGGCTCCCTGATTTCGCTCGATTTGCCAACGTGAACAAAAAGCGAACGATAGGGTCAAGGGCCTCTTGACCTGAGAGGAAAACATTCCTTATTCCTCTTTCATCTGAGCAGGGAGGAATGGTGGCGAGGCGCCAGAAGCGCTGGCCGGCGAAGCTATGGCAAAAACAGCAGAGGACAATTTCCGGATCGAGGTTTGGGACCGCGATGAAAAACGGCTGGTCGAGACCATCGGGCGGTCGCCGGATTCGGTGGTCAGCCAAGCCGCATGGCAGGCAGCTATCCGCCGGCGGCCCGGAATGCTGCTCATTCATTACAACGGCCGGCATGTAATGGAGAGGATCATAACACCCGGCGAGACGAAGGTTGAGTCCCAGACTATAGTCGACGGCAGTGTCCACGCCGGCCTCGATGCCTCCCTTGGCGATCTACGCGAATGGCATACCCTGAGAGCATGGTGCAAAAACTGTTCGCATCATGCCGAAGTAAAGCCCGCGAGTCTCATCCGGCGATATGGAAAAGATGCGCTGTTCAGCACCGTGGAACGAGCGCTCTTCTGCACGAGTTGCGATCGAGGCGGACCGGTCAGGCTTGAGATCCACAGCCTGCCGAGGAATTAGCCGGCCGATTGTCTAGCCTCATCATCTTCGGGTGAGTCGGTATCGCCTAAACAAAAGACGCCGACTGCTAAAAGTATGAAAAAAGAAGTATGCTCCTCATCTCTCGATTCTTGGGGTATGGCGATGGTGGGCGAAGTCTTTGCGGGTATAGCCGCTTTTAAGACCATGTTCGATTTGGCGAAGGCTCTTAAGGAGATGGACGCCGCGAACATTCGGAATAACGCTGTCATGGATTTGCAGGACAGGATCATGACAGCGCAGACAGCTTATGCGACGCTGGCCGGCAGCGTAAGCGAGCTTGAAGCACAAGTGCGACGCTTCGAAACATGGGAAGCTGAGAAACAGCGTTATCAGCTTGAAGAACTGCCACCCGGTATTTTGATGTACCGCCTGAAGAGCGGCATGGAGAACGGCGAACCGCCTCATAAGATATGTGCCAATTGTTATAACAAGGGCGTCAAATCGCTGCTGCACAACACCGGAACGTACAACGGAAGAACTCATTGGAAATGCCACTCCTGCGGTTTTGACGAGCAAACTGGGAATTTCAACCCGCCTCCAGTTAACCGGAGGGGAGACGGCCCTTGGCGCTAATCTGAAGCCAAGGCGCGGTTCGGCTTCGAGGGAACTATTGGATACCGGCCGGCACCTCGGCCACCCGTACCGCCGCTGCGTGAGCCTGTCGGACCAACGCTTGCCTCTCGTCAGGAGTGAGGTCGGCCAACCGGCCGGCACCCGGCCCAGTCCCCAGCACCTCCGCAGCGCGCTTCGGGTCCCGCGCGATCATCGCCTGGGCAAGCGCCTTTGCCGTGTTGCTGCGCCATGCAGCCTCGGCGGCTTGCCGGGCAAGCGGGTTGCCCATCTTGCCGATCAGCTCGAGCCCGCTCCGCCTGATCGCCTCGAACGTGCCGGTATCGTTCGGGTCCCCCTGCGCGATGGCGCTCGTGTAGCCGTCCTCGACCTTGCTCCACTCGGCCTGTTCATAGGTCTGGCGCCGCGCGTGCTGCTGGGCGGCCATGCGCGCCGAGCCGGCGAGCCGCAGAGCCTGCTTTTGGGCGAGGAAATTGGCGCGTTCGCCCTCCGGTACTTTCGCCGCGGTGTCGTCGAAGATCTGGTCGAACAGGCCGGGCTTGACAACGCCGTCGCTGCGCGGATCGAGCTGGCCATACATGAAGTCGTGCAGGCCGCCGCCGTCAGCCGGTGCGGTCTGCACCGCCACGGCCTCGGCGTGGGCGATGCGTGCGTTCAGCTCGCGGCCGATAATGTCGGCGTCGAACGCATCCTGCTGCTGCTTCTGCTGCCGGAAGCGTTCGGCAATCGCCGACAGCTCGTCGCCAAAGCCTTGCACGGCGGCGCCCACCGGCGAGCCGTTGGGATATGAGGCCACAGTGCCGGTATCGAGCCGGCGCTGGGCAAGCTGGAGCGGGATGGTGGCCATCAGTAGAGGCCCCCACCCGGCGACGGCGGGAAGGCGCTTCTGCCGAACGTCACCGCCTTGGCCGGGTCGTAGAGGCTGGAGATGCCGGACACGAGATTGCCGCCGGCCTTGAAGATCGAGGCGCCCACCGCCTGCCTGCCGGAAAAGCGCGCGATCGCCGCCTGCGTTGCGAGACCGTTCTGGCGCAGCTGCGAGCCGTACTGGATCGCCTTGAGGTCGAGCTGGCCCTGCCTGGCATTGGCCGCCAGCACCTCGGTCGGCGAACCAGAAATGGCGACGCCCGAAGCGCCGGCCTGGACACGCGCCTGCGCCTGCAGCAGATCCTGCTTGTGGCGCTCCTGGCCCTGCTCGAAGGCCGAGCTTTGGGCGTCGGCCCGCGCCTGCTGTTCATAGGCCTTGGCCTGGTACTCGGCCATTTGCTTCGATTGCTGGCCTTCCGCCAGCGCGCCGCCGACCGAAAGCGCCGTACCGATAAGAGCTAGTGTGCACATGGTCAGCCTCGTTCGCCGGCGGGAATGAATTTGCTTTTGATGCCGTCGACCGGCGCGCCGATCGCAGGGCGCCGGTCGAGCACGCCGCCCGGGCTGAGGAAGGACAAAAGCAGCCGGTCGGCCTGGATCGCCGGGCGGCTGAGACGCGACGGCGCGGCGGCCCGCGGGCCGGCCATGGCGGTGCGCCGGATGGTGGTCAGGTTGACCTTCAGGCCGACGGCGCCGTCGGCATCGAAAAGGCCGTTGGCGGCGGTGACGGCGCGGCTCAAGGCATCGGCCGCGAACAGCTCCTGGCGCAGCTGTTCGATCAGCCAGTGGACCGTGCGCCAGCGCTCGCCGAGAGCCTCGGCCTTTGTCCTGACCTCGTCGCCGGGCGCCGGCGTGGCGGCGACGGCTTCGGCGGGGGGTTCGTCCAGGGGGGCGCCAACGCGGCGCTCGTCCGCGTTCTCGATGGTTTTCTCGATCAGCGCGATTTCAGCGTTGCAGTCGTCCAATGCGGCACGCGCCGCCGTCAAATTGCCGGCGCCGAAGATCGCGTGAAACTTTTCCGTTTCCAGCTCGCCCTTGCGGGCGATCGCATCGTTGAGGTCGGTGTCGAGCAAGGCGCGGATGGCAGCGAAATCGGCAGCCGTCCGCGCCCTGCCGAGTTGCTCGGCATGGGTTGGGGTCACTGGTGGGTTCCTTGGTTGGGGAAGCGATGGAAGACGGAGCGGGTGATCTCCCCCCTCGAGGGGGAGATGGCCGGTAGGCCAGAGGGGGTCGTCTCGCGTGGAGCGCCGGCGTTCTTCCCCCGCGATGGAGGCGATAGGAGGCCGCGTCAGGACGAACCGACCCCCTCTGTCGCCTTCGGCGACATCTCCCCCTCGAGGGGGGAGATCAGCAGTTTCTACGGCTCGGCGTCGAACACCGGTGTCATCACCCTGATCGTGCAGGGCGTTGGATTGACGTGGCGGATCTTCACCCGCCCCTGCCCTTCCCAGCTATCGTCGATCGGCACCTCGACATTGCCGGTGAACAATTTCGCCATGCCGTCGGGTGCAACCACGGACGGGATGCGAACCTGCTCCCAGCGGCCGCGGATGAACGACTGGACCTGAAGCCCGGTTGTGTCGGTTTCCAGCAGCGAAAGAATGAGCTTGGCCACCTTCTTGCGCCGCCCGACAATCGATCCGTCGCGGCCGCCGACATCGAGCTCCAGCGTGTTGGCTTCGGACTGGTAGCCGAGCCCGACCTGCCATTTGGCTGCCATAGCCCCACCGGGCAGCGAGACCGCGCCAGCGGCCACAGCAAGGCCCTGGTAGACCTTGCCATCGGCCAGGACGTCGGCTGTTTCGCCGTTGAGATGATCAAGCCCTGAGACCGTGCCCACAGCGACGCCACCATAGCTCAGGCCGCAGTCGACTTCGAATGCATCGCCGATCCCGCCATACTCGAACGGCGCGGTCTTTATTTCGATATAGCGCCTGGTCACGCCGCCGATCGTGCGCTTGACGATCAGCCAGAGATCGTCGTTGCCGTCCTGGCCGGGCGTCACCACGGCGCTTTCGACAACGGCCCAGTTCGATCCTGCGAAGCTTCCGGCGATCTGGTGGATATGCATGCCGCGAACGTCCTGCGACGGCTGGTGCGTGTAGCCACCGAGTTCGCCATCCCCGAGCGGGAACCACAGCAGCGGATCGGGGTCGGTCTGGAAGGCGAGTTCGACGACGCCTTTCTTGGGAATGTGCTCCGATATCTGACCGACATCGTCGGAGGTGAAGCGGCCGGTGGCGTTTTGCGTCAGCTCGGCGATCGATTTGCGGGAGCGGGTGACATAGAGGAACGACTGCCCCGCATCGACGGGACGCAGCGGGGCACAACCGAAAGTCCGCGACCGGCGGTTCTTGAACGAGGACGGCGTCAGCGCCTCGTCGATGCCGGAACCCGACAGCGCCCTCACCCCGCCAAGCGTTCCGATGATCAGCGCGCCGTCCGATTCCGCCACCCACGTAATGTCATTGGCCTGGCCGCCACCTGCCTGCACGAATTCCAGCGCGTCGGTGTCTTTCTCACCGGTGGCGAAGTTGTCGAAATCGCCGGTTTGCGAGGCATAGACCGAGAATTTTCGGCTGAACGCCAGGCGCTCCTCGTAAAGCGAACCGCTCTGGACGTACTTGCCGGGCACGAACGTGCCGAGACGCCAGCGGATGATCGGGCTGAGATCGGGCAGAGCATGCCCGTACAACTGGACCGTGACCACCGTGGTGCTGGTCCGGGCAACGATCTTGGCCCAGCGCCAGAAGCCATCCGCGCCAAGCAGACGAATGGCGCGGCCGATATCGCTGGTCTGGAAGCCGATGCCGTCGTTGATGCCGACGATCGAGGAGGCTGAAAGATCGAACGGCGTTTGCGACGGCGCGTATTCGTGCAGGGCCAGTTCGGCGATAGCGGTTCCGTCGCTGCCGCCACCTGAAAACAGCAGCTGATAATATTCGTAGGCAACCGTGTTGTTGAAGCCGTCGAAGAAGCGGGTTTCCGACTTGGACCAGCCGGTCTCTCCGTCCCGGCTGTCGAGCGTCGTCCAGTCGGTGCCGTTGTGCGAGGCCTGGAATTGCCACTGGGTCGGCGATGCAGTGTCTGAGTGATCATTCGTGGCGGTAATCCAGTAGGCGTCGACCGTCTTGGCCCCGCCGCCGAACTGGTAGCGCAGATACCCGCTCGGAAAGCCCGCTATGTTCTCCCCCTTCTGCTTGTCGCCATCGAACACCTGCCACACGTCGGATGAGCCGTTGCTGTTGCTGACCGTGCCGCTTGGCAGCGTATTCGCGACCATGACCGGCATGGCGTTGCCGGTTGCGGCCGGCGTTAGCGTCGTGGCCGTGGTGTTGATCTTGTCGTAAGGGCCGTCGAGAAAGACGAAATCGGCCAGCGTCCAGGTCGTGTGCGCAGTGCGCGTCAGCACTTTGACCGGATGATCCTTGTGGGTGATCCACATCTGGTCTGCCGACTGGACGAATTGCAGGTCGAACAGATCGGCCTCGGGATAAGGCGAAACGACTTCGATCGTGCCGACGCGCGCGCCATAGGCATAGACGCGGATGTAGAGATCGCCGAATTCGAGCGCATAGGCCTGATCGGCCGAGAAGATGAACGGGATCAGCCGTGTCGCCTTTGACGGAGCCTTCACCTGCGCGCAAAAATACGTGCCGCCGCGTTTCCTGATGCCGCCATGCGGCAGCGTGACGAAGTTCGTGCATTTCGACAGCGCCGCCCGGTAAAGGTCGAGCGAGGCGCGAGCATGCAAGCGGGGAGAAATCTCGCCGCGGATGAAAGCATCCTGGACCGGATAGAGCGTGGTCATCGGCCGACGAACCGGCTGTCGCCGCGCTGGAAAGCCCAGGACGTCGTGGAAAATCTGCCGCCGCGCTGGATGGCATTGGCTGAATAGGCGGCGTCCAGCGCCCTGTCATAGGCGCTACGGGCGACGTCGATCATGCTGGCCTTGTGGGTCAACGGATGGGCGATCTTGATGGCGAGCGCCGCCATCAGCACTTCGCTGAACAGCGCGTCCCAGTCGTTGGGATCGGTCAGATTGGCGACATAGCGGATGACGCGCGGTCCGGCCTGATCCGAATAGATCAGCCCGGCCTCCTGCCGCCATGAGAGCGGAACGCCATCCGGCTCGCCATTCCCTGTCAGCGGCAAGGGCCGCAGGCAATCGGCGGGAAGCTCATAGGCGAAGTTCAGCGTGCCAGCGCCGCTGCCGGTGTCGAAGCCGGCGACCGAGGCCGCCAGGATGGCGAAGACAAAGGCGTGCTTGGTCAATTCGGCCTCGCGGGTCAGGTCGAAATGCAGATTGAGCAGGCGTGCCGCCTTGGCGTCCTGGTCGAGGCTTTCGATCGGCGCCTCGTCGAGCACGGCGAGCGCCATGTTGGCGATGTCGAGCGGGGTGATGGCCATGGCTCAGGCCTCTGTCTGTATGGTTGGTCGGAGAAAACGGGGCATGGTGCCTCCACGGCAAAAAGCCGCTTCGAAGCGGCTGGGGATTTTTTGTGATTTGTGGCTTGGGCAGAACGTTGCACGTCTCGTGCATCGAGCGTCACAACGCCAACCGCCCGTCAGGACACGGGTTGCAGGCGCTGCGTGATCCGTCTCTTTTCCGTTCGAAGCAAGGAAGCAATGCTTCGGCTATTGCGGTTCACGACACCGCCGCGCATCGCGGCGATGTCTTGCATGAATTGTGTCAGCCGATGCGTGCGCTGGTCGAGATCCCTGTTTCAGCTGACTTGGCAAAGACGCTTGCTTTCACCCTTCCGGCACCTCCCGCCAAAGCCAAGCCCCTGTCCAGGGCGCCCTGAAGACTTGGCGTGTAGTAGGCGGTGTCTTCCAGGCCGCTGAAGAAGTTTATGCGATGAACTTCCCCCTTCTTGCTCATGACAATGCCCGCTTTTCGGAGCACTTCCTGAACTGTTTTGTACTTCATGTTCATGGTGACCTCCCTTACCAAGACAAGGCAGCATCGCCCTTTCTTGTAACTGTTTGGTGCCGTCGATTGACCGAAGGGCAACACGAATAATGTGGTGAACGCCAAAAGTCGCACTCTGGTGCAGCGCAGTGGGTGAACTTGGGGTTCGCCACATCGGCCGACCTGGCGTCCCGAAGGGGCGGGAGTTCTTCACTCCTGCCCCCTTCCAGCCCGATCAGGCCTCGGTCGTCTTCAGCGCGATGAACGTCATGTGCTTGACGCTAGACGCCGTGCGGTCCCAGTTTGCCGCCAGTGCCAGCTCGGCATCGGTGGCGAATTCGCCGGCCGAGGACGCGTCGAGAAAGCGGGTGCCCGGCACATGCGGCACGAAATGCCGGCGGCCGACCATTTCGGTGACACCACCGCCATGGCCCTGCCGCGGCTTGCGGTCGAACTCGAGCGGGCCGCCTTCGGTGTTGACCGGCAGTTCGTTCCACAGGATTGCCTTGTCCTTGAACATGAACGCCGTGTAGACGCCGCTGGCAACCGGAATGTCGTCGTCGACGACGGCCCTGAGCCCCATGTAATAGGGGATCAGCGGCCCGCCCTGCTCGGACGACGGCACATAGTCGATGAGGTCGGCGAGCTTCAGCGCCTTCATCTGCTTCGAGTGCATCCAGATCGTCTTGAACTTGTCGGCGCGGTCGCCCATCAAATAGGCGGCCTCGATGATGTCGGTGTCGACGATGGAAGCACCGGTGATGCGCACCAGGTCGCCTGCGTCATTGGCAATGTTGTCGGCCAGCACGCCTTTCAGTATGCCCAGCAGCGTCAGCTTGTTGGCGCGCTGCCAGTAGTCGGTCTGGCGGCGCACGATAAGCTTCTGCGGATCGTCGCCGGCAAGGATCGAGGTCAGATCCGGGATGCCCCAGGCCTGCGCACGCACATTGCGGGCCGCGACTTCGCGGCGCGCGCCGATCTTCTTCATTTCGATCGAGTCGGCCGGGTCGTCATTGACCGGCTCGGACGGATCGTTGCCGAGGTCCTTCCAGCCGGGCATGTCGACGGAACGTCCGCCCAGGCTGAGCTTCGAGGCGATCGACGGTTCGGAAAACAGGATCCCGGCCTGGTAAATCTCCAGCGACTGGACGTGCTCCTCGAACGAGTATTGCGCATAGACGGACGGAACGATCGCGTCCGCGATACGGGTATAGGCGTCTGCCATTTTTGTCTTCCTTCAGGTTTGGGTTAAAGAGGATTGTTGGGCATCCACAGGTCGGGATTTTCGCCGGCCTCGCGTGCCAGCCGCCGGGCGCGGGCGGGGTCGCTTTTGACCAGGGCTGAGATGCCAGTCAGGTTGCGCTCGCCGGCGGCATTGCGCTTGAAGGGATTGCCTCCGCTCAAGGCAGCATTGCCGTCGATCGTGTCTTCGCGGAACATCGCCTCGCCGATGGCGTGGAACGCCTTGGCGATCTGCGGGTCGGTCAAGGCACCGTCCGGCAGAAGGATGCCCTTCGCCTTGTAGGCATTGACCAGTCCGAGCTTTTTCATCGCCCGGTTGGCGACCTCGAGCTTCTGGCGAAAGCCATCGCTGCCGGTCGGTCCCCAATCCCTGACGAGGTCGTCGTGGGTCGTCTCGACCGAGCGGGCAACAGCGATTTGCTGTGCCTTGGCCTGCTCGGCCATGTAGCCGACGAAGCGGTCGTGATAGGCCTGTGCGACCTTCGGGGTAGCACCTGCCTCGACTGCCCAGGCCTTGGACGCATTGGCGAGCTCGTCCGAATACGCGAAGTTTTCGGGAAGCCCGTCGGGGCGCCTGTACTCGACCTTGTCGGGCGAGGTCAGCGGACGCATCGCCTCGGGCAGCCGGGCGTGGAACCTGTCCCAGTCTTCCGCGGCTGCATCGGCTGCCGGAACGCGCAGGCTCTCGCCCTGCTGCCGCTCCAGCTCCGCATAGGAGTTGAAAACCCGATCGAGGCTGTCAGGCTTGGTCCAGCCCTTGGTTTCAGCAAGCTTGCGGTTGCCTTCGGAGAGACCGTCAAACCAGCTTGTGGCCGCAGGCGGGGCGGACCCGCTGTCCCCGTTGGCCGGTGGCCGTGCAAGGTTGCCCGCCGGTGGCGCCGCCACCACGGACCCGGCGTCTGCCAGATCTGTCATGAGAAGATTCCTTTTGTTACAGAATTAAAGGCCGGTGATGAGAGCACTGGCGGCGAAGCTTGGTATCTCCCCCCTCGAGGGGGAGATGGCCGGCAGGCCAGAGGGGGTAGCCGCGCGTGGAGCGCCGACCTCATCTGTCGCCGGGCGTCGCGCCCGGTCGAACCGACCCCCTCTGTCGCCTTCGGCAACATCTCCCCCTCAAGGGGGGAGATTAGCGCCTACGCATTATCGCCCCAGTTCTCCCAGAGCAGCGTGATGGTGCCCGACACCGCCAGCGTGCCGTCGGCGTCGATATCGGTGCCGGTCGCAAACGCCAGGTTGAGATAGAGGTCGACCGGCGTCACGGTGCCGTCGAGCGTCAAGGCTGCGGCAACATCGGCAATCGACGCGCTCGACGGCGCGGCACCCGCGCCATCCAGCGTACGTCCGGTCGCGGCCAGCACGTTCACCATGGTGCCGGCAAGCACAGCGCTCGACGCTGCCGCCGAGCCGAGCGACCAGGTCAGCGCGGCATTGTCGTTGATGGTCGAGGCGCGCGGCGTCAGCACGGCGAACTGCAGTCTTGCCGTGCCGCCCTTGATCCGCACCTTGCCATCGAGAAAGTCGAAGAGCTTCTGGCTGGCAAAGCCCTGCGCATCGGTGACCGGCACCGGCATGGCATTGAACGAAAAGGCGGTGCGGTAGGCGCCGCCCTGTCCGGTCGTCCTGGCTATCAGCCCTGCCCTGGGTGGGGCAAGGCCGGCTTCTCTGGCGGCGGCACGCGAAAGCGTCCGGGCAAGACCTCGGGTCATTTGGTATCTCCATTCTTGCGGAATTGAAAACGGGGTCGGCTGGGCCGCCGCACGCAACAGCGGCAAAAGCGCATGGACATTTGGATCAGTTATGTGTATCTATACACAACATGAAGAGCGCCGATGTCATCCACAGGCTGTTGGCGGATGGCTGGTACGAAGTGGCTCGAAAAGGAAGTCACGCCCAGTTCAAGCACAAATCCAGGCCGGGCCGGGTGACAGTTCCGCATCCCAAGCGCGACATCCCGATCGGCACTCTCAAGAGTATTGAAAAACAATCCGGCGTGAAGCTGAGGTAGAGAAATGCGGAACTATATCGGATTGATCCACAAGCAAGCGGACAGCGACTTCGGCGTCTCCTTTCCCGATTTTCCGGGCCTGGTGACAGCCGGCGTCAACCTGGATGATGCCCGTGCCATGGCCGGGGAAGCACTGGCCTTTCATGTCGAGGGGCTGGTCGAGGATGGCGAGGCCATTCCCGAGCCGTCATCCCTGGAGGAAGTGATGTCGGACAAGGACAATCTGAGCGGTGTCGCCATCCTGGTTCCCTTGAAAGCTGAAGCTGCGAAGGTCGTGCGTGTCAACGTCACCATTCCGGAAGATGTCCTCGATCAGATTGACCGATATGCGGAGCGCCACGGCTACAGCCGATCCGGATTTCTGGCCGCTGCGGCGAAGAAGGTAATGCAGATCGAGGCAGCGTAGGGCTCTCGAAGGTCGACTGGAGATGAAGCTCTTTGGGTCTTGTTCGGTTACTTTCTTTGCGGATCAGGCCGTCAGACAAAACAACCATGTCTTATTTCGTGAGGCACGGTGCCTATGTTCCGCCGCAAATGCGACCGCACTTGGCAAAATCGCCCCGTGTATTAGTTCATAGGTTTCAAGGGAGTACCAGACGATGACCATGTCCAGAGCCATTGCCGCCATGCTCGTGACCGCCGCATTGGCAGGCTGTGCGCAGACCGAAGCACAGCAGAGAACCAGCACCGGCGCGCTGCTCGGCGCCGGCGCCGGCGCGCTCGCCGGCCAGGCGATCGGCGGCAACACCAAGAGCACGGTCATCGGTGCCGGAGCCGGCGCCCTGCTGGGCGCCGTCGTCGGCAACGCCACCACGCCGCAGCCGCCGCCCGGCGAACAGCTTTGCCGCTATCAGGACCGCACCAGCGGCCGCATCTACACCGCCCCCTGCGACGACCGGTATTATAACGGCGATTATTGAGCCGGCGCGGGCTGCAAATCACGACAAGGCCGGCGGGACAGCACCCCCCTCTGGCCTGCCGGCCATCTCCCCCTCAAGGGGGGAGATTGGGTATCTTGTCTGCTTCCGCCAATCACCAACGTTGCAGGATTGGCGGCTAGGGCGAAGCTGCTGATCTCCCCCCTGGAGGGGGAGATGGCCGGCAGGCCAGAGGGGGGCGCCTCGCGCCTTTCGGACCTTATCCTACCTCCCCTCCGCCCTCGCCGCCTTCTCCAGCGCAGCCAACTGCGCCTCGTCCAGTGTCAGGAACCCCATAATATGCTGCACCACTTCGGCCCGCGCATTGCTGAGCGCGCTGTGCAGCTCGAAGCCGTTCGGCGTCTTGGTCTTGGCCAACCACTCGCCATAGGACGGGCGGCGGTAATAGCCGGTTGCGGCCGCCAGGTCGGCCAGCACGATCTCGCCGTCCTGGCCCGAGAACACCCTGAGATAGGCCTTGGCCAGCGCATCCCGCGCCTTGGCCGGGCCGCCGGCCTGGCTGGAATGGGCGAAGCGTTTGCCGCTCATGCGCCCTGCCCGCCCGAAGCATCTTGCACAGCCTGCGGCATCAGCCCGTCGAGCAGGCCGCCGTCGCGCGCCTGCACTGCCGCCGGCACGGCATCCCTGGCGACCTTGCCGGCGGCAGCCATCGCCGCCATGCCGGCCTGTTCAGCTTGAGCCTTGGCTCTGGCATCGCGGATGCCGGCCACCTCGTCCTGGCGGCGAAAAATGCGCTGCGGGCTGCGGCCGGCGCCCTGCACGATCTTCAGCGCCTCGTCGCCGTCGATATTGTCCATCACGCCGGGGTCGAACTGCGCCATCTGCATGGCTGTGGTGACCACCTGGATGGTGTCGCGCGCCTCGGCCGAGCGGCGCAGCACGTCGAGCGGACCGGTGAAGGTCGGCCGCAGCGCCTTGCCGGCGAGGCTCGCGGGTGGCAGGAAGCGGCTGTCTTCCTCGTAAAGTCCCTTGTCTTCCAGAATACCCAGCTCGCGGTCGAGATTGCTGGCAAAGCCGGCCTGGATGATCGAACCGGACGGCCCGAGCAGCGCGCCCTTCTCCTCCTGCCGGATCAAGGCTTCGGTCGCCGTCATCTGCGGGTTCTGCACCAGCGTCTGGAACAGGTTGACGAACATCATGTCGCGGATCTCCTCGGCCCGGCTGTCGGCATAATTGAACGCATAGGTCGGGTTCTGGCCGGTGGCGATCGGCGCGATCAGCGGCCGGCCGGCATCGTCGATGAGGCCGGGATAGTTCTCGCCGGGATTGAGCACCGGCACATAGTCGAGCCTGGCCTTGGAGGCGGTCGCCGGATCGGTGATCTGCTGCAGCGCGCGAAGGCCGGAGCGCCGCACCGCGTTCTCTTCGCGCACCGTCGTCAGTGCCTCGATGGTCGGCGAGATGCCGTACGGATCGCCTTCGTAGCGGCGCCAGTTGAAGCACGACACCGGGAACGAGCGAAACCCGCTTTCCCTGACGATCGCCTCCTCGTCCTCGATCACGTGATAGGAAGCGAACGCCGTATCGAGATACTGGTAGGAGCCGCTCAGACTGTACATCTTGCGCTCGTCGCGCGGCTGGACGCACTGGATCAGCGAGATTTTCGTCTCGCATTTGACGGGGTCGTCGACCAGAATCTTGATCCGCGCCGGCAGTCTGTCGTAGCCGAGCAATTGCGCCGCCTGCCGCGCCGTGCGCTCGTAGCGGCGGTGGAAGATGTCGACCTGGCCCCAGCGGTTGCGTGAGAGATAGCCTTCGACCACAGGGATCGAGGCATAGCGGATCAGCGTGCCGCCAAAACCTTCCTCGGCATAGAGATAGGCCGGGCCGTAGCGCACGACATTGCGCAGGCAAGCCTGCGTTGCCGGCACGAAATTGGAATTGGCGGAATAGCGCAGCGAGAACAGGAAGTCGCGCAGCGCTTCCGCCCATTCCTTTTCCTCGTCGGTCTCCTCGTCGTTGATGGCTGCAGTCGACAACCCATGCCATTTCTCCGACTGCGGAATGATCAGGCTTTCCAGCCCCGCGGCCAGCCGGTTGGCGGCCGAGTTGATGGTGTTGGCGTAGACGCGCGCACCGCGCCGCTCCTGCCGCTCAGCCTGCGAATCGACGCCGGCCTGGCGGCGGCCACTCCACATATCGGGCGCGTCGGGATCGCAGAATTCGGACACCGCCTCCCAGACATGCTCATACTGGCTGCGCTCGCTCTCCAGTTCAGCCTGTCGCGCCAGGATATCGCGGGCACGGGAATCGCTCATGGTCAGCCTCGCTTGATGAACTCAATGGGGAAAAGAAAGAAATGGCGGGACGCCGAGGCTGCCGATCTCCCCCCTCGAGGGGGAGATGTCCGGTAGGACAGAGGGGGTCGTCTCGCGTGGATCGGCGACCCCCTCTGTCGCCTTCGGCGACATCTCCCCCTCAAGGGGGAGATTGGAAGCGCCTTATTCCGCCGGCGTCGTCTCCAGCGCCGGGCTCCGCCCAAAGCGCTGCACCACGAAACGGCCCATCTTCTGGCCGGGTACTTCGATCAGCATGTAGGTGATCCAGGACAGCAGGCACACCACTGGCAAGACGACGACAGTGACGATCGCGAAGCGCAGCGGCGCCGACAGCTCGTGGCCGAACTGGGTGATGACCAGAGCCGCAACCGGCTGGAGAACCAGCAGATGGATCAGATAGATGCTGAAGGAAAGCTCACCCATCAAATGAAAGAACCTGTTGGCGAGCATCATGGCGATGTTTCTGGCCACGATACCCGCCATTCCCGGCAGCATGCGGTAGAGAACCAAGGCAAAGAACCCCAGGACGAGCGCTTCGCGCATCAACAGCTTGCTCAGCCCATAGCCGCCGCCGAACGGCAGCGCCGCCAGCAGCATGGCCAATGCCAGATGCACGAAGGGCCGCTTCTGCCTTTGATGGACGACGCCCGCCAGCAGCATCCCGCACAGGAAAATCTGCATCTTCAGCGGCAGGAACGACGGCATCGGAAAATGCACCGACAACTGCCCCATCAAGAACACCATCGCGCTGCCGGTCGCCGCGACCAGCATGGCCGCCCATAGCCAGTCAAGCCTGCGGACCAGCAGCATGATGGCCGGAAACAGTGCGTAGAACTGCATCTCCAAGCCCAGGCTCCAGTCCGGCAGCGGCGTGCGATAGGCGAAATTCGGCACCAGGCCGAACAGGAACAGCAGATGGGCGCCGATATTCTTCAGGCCGCTGTCGAGATAACGCTCGGGCGCCTGCGGCGACCGCAGCAGGAACTCGTCGATGACCATTCTCGACCCGTAGAGATAGGGGCCAAGCGCCAGGGCAACGAACAGCATGATGTAGAACAGCGGCGCTATCCTGAAATAGCGGCGGGTCCAGAATTTCAGCCAGGTTTCCGGCCTTTGCCAGGGCTCCTTGTCCTGTCGCAGCTGGTAGTGGAACACCATCAGGAAGCCGGACAGCATGATGAACAGATCGACGCCGAGATCCGGTTCGCCAAGAACAGGAATCTGCCAGCCGGTCAACAACAAGCAGTGCCCGATGAGCACCCAGATCGCGGCAAGCGCCCGAAGCCCGTCCAGGCACTCGATGCGCGATGACCGGGCTTCTGTCATGCCGAACTCCTCGATTGCCATGTTGCAATGCAGCATGGCGGCTGAGGGAGGAATGTCAACCGTGCGGAAGGAACACGATTTGCGCTGTGCTGTTACGGAAAAGGCGGAAGCTGCCTTGACCTTCTCCCCTTGTGGGAGAAGGTGGCCGAGCGAAGCTCGGTCGGATGAGGGGTGTTGGACCGATCGCTATTTTGCAGAGGTAAGCTCTTCAAATCGCTAAAGGTTTTTTCGCCTCATTCCTTCCAGCACCCCTCATCCGGCTCGGCGCTGCCGCACCGATCCACCTTCTCCCACAAGGGGAGAAGGAAGAGCCCTCATCCCGCCTCTCTTCTTCACCAACCGCGCATGCCGCCGCCAGTACCACCACGCCAGCACCCGGTTGCGGAACACTCTTCTCATGGCGCCCATGTCACACCCCCAGCAGCACGCGGCGCTGGCCGGTGAGCTCACTGGGCGACAAATCGGTCTTCACGGTTCCGGCGGTGCCGTCATTGGCCGCAAGCTGGGCCCGCAAAGCGGCTTCGCGCGCCTGCACGTCCTTGTCGGCAATGGTCGGCGTCGGCGGCAACGGCTTCAGCGCCGGCGGTTTTTGGAAGAGGCACATGGTTTTCTCCAAAGTGAGAGGCTCTTGTCCAGTCGTAGAGCAGAAAATCCTCGCCGTTCCGGCCATAGCCCGGCAGGCGGCAGCGTTGCGTTGCACCCAGCCGGGCAAGCCAGCGCAGCGCCAGTTGATTGGCGGCCAGCGCTCGCGCCTCGACCCGCCAGGCGCCGCGCGCCGCAACTTCAGGCCCGAGCACGGCATGAAAGAATTCCGTAATGCCAGGCACGCAGCGCCTCATGCGACGCGTGCCCCAGCTCCAGGCGATCCAAAGTCCGCTCCGCTGTTCGGCAGCGCCGAAGCCGGCCTCCGGATTGCCGTTTAGCTCGGCGACATAGGCAAAACCCTGCAGCGCCGTCAACGCCAGCAGCGCCGGCGACCAGTCGTCGAACTGGCAGTCGATCTCGGCCCGGTCCTCGGGCCGGAGGTTGGCAGCGATGTAGGAGAGATCGCGCAGCGTGGCGGGAATGATGCGGATTGTCATGCTCGGCGAACCTTACCGTCCACTGCGGCGCTAGAAGGCGGCGGTCGACCTTGCATGCGGTCCAGCATTTCAATCAGCCCGGCCTCGACCGAGCCAGCGAACTGGGTGCCAAGCCTCTATTTGTAAGCCACTGCTGCGCTTGCAGGTCCCGCCAACGGAATAATCTCGCAGCGACTAAACCCTGCCTCTTTGCACCACTCGGTGAACTGGGCGCCGGTGAAGTCAAACGCCTCGCCAAATTCGATCAGCATGTTCAGCGACATCATGAGACCGAAGCCGTTTTGCCTGCGTTCATCGTCGATGATGTTCTCGATGGCGACCAACGCGCCGCCGGTCGGCAATGCACGATAGGCCTTGGCGATCAGCATTTTCTTGTTCTCGAGATTCCAGTCGTGAAGGATCATTCCCATCGTGATGATGTCCGCCTTGGGGAATTCGTCCGCGAAGAAGTCGATCGTCTCGGCGATGACCCGGCCGCCGAGATTGCGCTCCCTCAAGCGCCGTTCGGCGATCGGCTGCACATCGGCGAGATCGCACGTCCGGCATTGCATGTGCGGATGCCGCGCCGCGACGATGGCCGAAAGCTGCCCGGTTGCGCCGCCTATATCGGCCAGCGTCTTATATTTGGAAAAGTCGAATTTCTCGGCAAACGCCGTGAAATTGCCCATGGAGATGCCGCTCATCGCGTCCATGAACTGCTCCAGGCGCGCCGGGTCCGCATAGAGCTCGCCGAACATCGACTTGCCTGTCTCCTTGATCTCGTTTTGAGGCTTTCCGGTTTGCAATGCCGGTGTGAGATCGCCCCAGAACCGATACAGTCGTGCGTTCGCCATCTCAAGGATTCCACCGATGTATTGGGGGCTCCGCTTGACCAGGAACAGCGCGGTCGATGGCGTATTGCCGTATTTGCCGGTTTCGCCGGCGCCGTCCCTCTGCAGCAATCCGAGCGCGACGAGGGTGTCGAGAAAATCATACGTTGCGCGCGGATGCAGCCCCATCGCGCCTTGCAGTTCGAGGCCCGTTTTGGGGCCGTCCGCAAGCAGCGAGAAGAGTCCCAGTTCCACGGCGCTCAACAATGTCTTGGCTGGCCAGAACCCAAAGCCAATTTGCAGTATGTGGTCTGGAGAAATTCCGTTTTGCATCTGATCCTCCCCTATCGGCGAATGCCCCCGTGAGGCCACGCCGATGCGTCCCTTGAGCGGGATCATTCGATGCTACACCACGTCCACGGACGTTCACTACAGTTTTCCAATCGGAGCCGGAGCGCATTGCCTCCCTCCCCGATTTTCCTCACCGAAACGCCCCCAGCGGATCGGCCTGCCCGGCCTTTCGCCGCGCGGCCTTGAACACCGCCGGGTCGACTGCCGCCTCCCTCAGCATCATCACGCCGTAGCGTGTCGCCGCCATCAAATCGTCGCGCAGCTTCACCACCTGGCCGTCCCTGCGGTGGTAGAGCCGGAATTCCTCGAACCAGGGCAAAAGCGTCGAGAACACCTTGAAGCGGCCTGATTGCATGCGGTCCAGCATGTCCATCAGCCCGGCCTCGACCGATACGGAACCGTCGGCGAACTGAGCATGGCTGGCGAGCATGTTCAGCCCACGTGCCGAATATTGCCTGGCAAGGGCGATGCCGGCACCTTCCAGCGTCTCGCGGCGGCCGTCGCGCGGCCATGCCCATGGCAGCCATTCGCCCCACGGTTTCAGCGTCAGCGCCTGCATGGCGGGCGTCTGCTGCGAAGCGCGGCAGGCTTTCGTGACATAGACGACATCGGCCTCCGTATCCCAGGCAAGCTCGACCGCCGCCGAGGGATGGTCCCAGCCGAAATCGAGCGCGCCGAGCCTTGGCCAGTAGCGCGGCAGCGGGAACGGCTCGCAGGCGATCAGCTCCTCGGCCACCGGAAAGATGCGGCCGGAGCCGAGCACCGGAATGCCCTTGGCCCGCGCCTCGCGCTCATGCGCCGGATAGGCGGCAATGATCTCGGCGCGCTGCTGCGGCGTATAATGTTCGGCATCGTCGATGGTCATGAAGGTGACGTGACGGGTCATTGTTCTCACCCTCGCGGCAGTGAATCGTGGTGGCAGGTGCGCGCTCCAACGCCCCGCCTCGCAGCTCCGTTTGCATCGCTCGGAACACCTGCCACGGAGCCGGTCGAAAAGTCGGGATCAGATCGCCCGACGTTTGATGCGCATGACTTTCGGCGCCTGTGCATCCATGAACATGTAGCACCGGCCTAGCAGCGCCTTTTTGCCAAAATCATCGAATACGTTCTGCCCGAGCGGCGTGAACAACACCTCGTCGGTCGTCAGTCCGTCCTGGTGGCGAGCCTCGATCTCTGGCCAATGCGCCTTGGCAATGTCGGTCAGCACGACGTTGAAGGCAGGATGATTGTAACTGACCAACAAATTGCCATCGTCCATATCGGACGGTTTCATGTCCGGGTGGTAGTTGTAGATCTCGGCAAGCGTCTGGATGGCTGCCAAGGATGCAGCGCCATCGGAAAGACCAGCCTCCGTCAGCACACAGGTGCCGTTTTCAAGGATGGCAAAGTCACGCTCCTGGTTGAAGTAGTAGCCAAAGCGCTCCTCGATGCGATCGATGGGCTGCGAAAACGATGGCCGCCATTTCGGAACGGGAGGAAAAGTTGCTGACATGCCGACGTTGCCTTCTGGTGATACGACAATTGACGAAAGGCCGCCGATCAACACCATTCGTCTATTCATAGTTGTGATCTCCCGCCCAATGTAGCCAGTCTAGTTCCGGATCATGGCTTGGCAACCGCGCTGGTCATGAAGGGGACGTGGCGGCTCATGCGAGATACCTTGCTGGAGCAAAACCGGGACGGCGCGCGACGAACACAGGCGGGCCGGCTAATGGCCCTGAAGTATCTTGATCAACTTACTTTCGTAGGTAGGTCGCGACAATCCATTTTTGTAATCCGCATACGTCATTCGTCCGCTCATCGCCGCATCAGTCCAGCGTTTGCAGTACACCTCTGGCAACGCTTCAACACTTGTGTTTATTATTCTAGCCCATTGTTTGCGGTAAGCTAGTGGCTTTGCCCCCAATCCCACCGCACACTGAGTCATAAAATCCTTTTTGAAAGCTGGACTTCTTTGTATTCCAGCGTTGATTGTGTTGAACCGGCTCTCAGTCACTACGCATCCTGAAAGCATTATTGCACCGATCACGACTAGCGACCGATAGTGATTTCCCACTGCCCACCCCTCCGTTACGGCTCTCATCCTCCGTCCAAATAACTACAATTTTGCTGCAAGAGAAGTGCTCCACACTTATTCCGTGCGCCACAGTCAGCTGGGATAATGATTGCGCCGGGCTGGCTTATTCAGCCGATTGCTTCCCCTTTCACCAATGAACTCGACCTGCTCAGCCGACAAGAACAGCAGCACCACATCGCTCATGCCGAGCAACGGCGTGAAGGTGACGATGGTGATGCCGCCGGTGGCGTTGGTACGGGTCAGCCCTTCGGAATAGATGTCGAGCGGCGGCTCCTCGTCGAACCAGACGCCGTGCAGCGTCTCGCCCTGCCATTTCTCGCGACCCTTCTCGTAGCTTTTGAACGACAGCACCGATTCGTCGGCCTGGGCATCGCCGCCGCCGCCCCAGCGCACCACGACGCTGTCGAGCGCGCCCGGCGCCCGCCCCGCCATCGTGCTGACGATGGCGTCGGCCGGGATCATGCCGGTGCCCCAGGCCGCCTGCTGCTGCGGCGGGCCGATCAGGATGCGCTGCGGGTTGTCGCGCGTGCTTTCGCCGGTGACGCCGGCCGCCCACATCCGAACCGGACAGTCGAAAACCTTGCCTTGCCACCAATCTGGATAGCGGCCGGTGAGGTGCATCGCCCATTCGGCGCCGCCGGCCCTGGTCTTGCCGAGCTGGTTGCCGGCCATGAACAGGCGCTCGCGATTGGTCGCGCCGGCTGCATGGAACTCGGCCTGCCTGGGATAGGGCCGATAGGCGGCAAGCTGGTTAGTGCGGCGCCTGCGGTCCAGCTCCGCCAGCAGGCTGAGATATTCTGTCCTTGCCGCCCGGGTCTGCGAGGCCTTTTGCGAAGCCCGGCTTCTCGAGGAACGGCCTAAGGACGGCTTCGAGGCCGCGGATGCGCTGCCTGATTTCGTCATCGCTCAATGCATCCAGATTGTTGATGTTGACATTAAGATCCTTGGGCAGCACCGACAGCACGAGCTTCAGATACTGATCGGGCTTTTCGACGCGCACCTCGGCGATGACGCCGGCGCCATGGGCGCGAAAATCGGCGCGGATCGCTTCGAGAAAGCCGTCGGCCAGCGTCTTCTTCGGCCGCCTGGTTCGGCCGAGCTTGCCGGGTGCTTGATCGTGCGGCTGCGGATCGCCGGCGGAAGGAGCCTTGGCCATGCCCTACTCCGCTGTCCCGGGGGACATCGGCTTCTTGTTGCCTGGCCGCACGATGCGCTTGCGCGGCCTGGCCTTCTTGCCGGCGCGTGCCGACTTCGGCTTCCGCGGCTGGCTTGCCGGTTTCGCATCAGTCGTCGTGCCGGGCCTCATCGCAGCGGCGTCGGGCAAGGCATTCAGCCTTGCCCTGAGAATTGCCACCGCGTTGCCGTCGAGTGCTCCCGACGGGAAGCCGAAGCCGCCGACCGCATCGACGCTACCGCCGCGCACCATGCCGATCCGCACGCCGGCGGCCACCTGCTCGAAGCGGCCATGGCGTGCATAGGGTGCGGCGCCGGCGAACTCGCCAATAGCGCTGACGACCTCGCGGCCGTCATCGTCGGTGATGATCGTGGCGTAACGGTTGGACATGGGGTGTTCTCTGAAATGGGCGCACGGGCGCGTTGGGAAATCTATGGACGATAGGTGGTTGCGGACCGGGATAGTCGGTCGCGTTCATTCGCGCCGACATGCCTCGGCAGCACACGCAACATTCGGTCGAACAGGAGCCCGAAATGAAAAACCCGCCTCGGCGGGCGGGTCGTTGGAGCCAATTGGCACCATACCCAAATTAGTAGCATAGCTGCCGGCACAAAGCAAGAACAAAATGTGGCACGGCGGCAGAAAAATGCGAATTCCGTTCAGCGCCTCGCCTTGTCCGCCTCCCGATTAACGTTCCAAGAAGACCGCTAGGCTGCATTCCTTCGCGCCCCTCTCTGTCCTGCCGGACATCTCCCCACTTGGGGGGAGATCGGCTTTCGCGCCGGCTTTCGCCAATCTCCAGCGTTGCAGGAAGAGCGCAGCGCCGAAACCGCCAATCTCCCCACGTGAGGGGGAGATGGCCGGCAGGCCAGAGGGGGGTACTGTCCCGGGCGCCGTCCCGCCGACTTCACAGCCGGCAACACAAGCAACGTTCGATCGAAAAGAGGCCTGAATGAAAAACCCGCCTCGGCGGGCGGGTCGTTGGAGCCAATTAGCACCATACGCAAATTAGTAGCATAGCTGCCGGCACAAAGCAAGAACAAAATGTGGCGCGGTGGAAGAAAATGCACTGACGACCTCGCACCCTCGTCGGTGAACGGCTGGAAGGAGGGGCGAAAAAGGCGGGCATTGCGTGAGACTTGCGTTGATGGGATGGTGGTTGCGCTTGAGGGGAACGCGTCATGGGCAATGTCACCAGTCACTACGGCAGCGACGGCATCGTCGATCGCATATTGGCCGCGATCCCGGACGCCGACCCGGCCGGAAAACTCGCGGCCGCGCAACTCTATCCATTCGATCAGCTCCATGGCCGCGAACTGATCGCCACGCGGGAGCATGCGGCCCGTCTTGCTCCTTCGCCGACAGATCGGATCCTGGATATCGGCAGTGGCATTGGCGGGCCGGCAAGGTTTCTGGCCTCGACCTATGGCTGCCAGGTCGACGGCATCGACCTGACACCAGCCTTTGTCGCCGCGTCGAGCCGACTGACCGCACTCAGCGGACTGGCAGACAAGATTCGCTTCCATCAGGCCGACGCAACGAAACTGCCTTTTGGCGACAGCACCTTCGATGCGGCGATCTGCTTCTATGTCGGCATGAACATCGAGAACAAGGCCGCGGTCATCGACGAGGCCTGGCGCGTGCTGAAACCGCGAGGCAGGCTGATCTGGACCGAAGCCGTGCTCGCCGGCGGCGAGCCCTACTATCCCATGCCCTGGGCGGTTTCTGCGGCGACCAGCCACCTCGCCGATCGGGAAAAATTGAAAACCCTGTTTGTCGATGCCGGATTTCGCATCGACGAAATCGTCGACGAAACCGGCGAACATGTTGAGCTGGCGCTGAAGAGGGCCAATTCCGGCGTCGTGCCCTCGCCGGCGCAGCAGCAGGCAAATGAAGTCGTCATGGGCGCGGAATTCCTGCAGCGCCGCCGCAACTACATCCGAAGCCTGAGTGACGGAAAACTCGCCTCGCTCGCCGTGATCGTCTCCAAACCGGCCTGAAACAAAAAACCCGCCTCGGCGGGCGGGTCGTTGGAGCCAATTGGCACCATAACCAAATTAGTAGCATAGCTGCCGGCACAAAGCAAGAACAAAATTCACCTGAGACGCGAAAAAATGTGAGAATACCCCTCGCCTGCTCGCTTTGGTGGCGCCGCGCGGACCATTTTGAATTCGGCCTCGTTCCTTCGACCGGCAATAGAAATTTTGCCCAGAACCGCTTATTGCATAGTCAATTCAATGCTTTGCTGCACGCGTTGGTTGAGGACGTGGAATCAAGGTGTCGACATGGAAGACGGTTCGAGCTCTCTGCTCGGCATTATTATCAGCTGGCTCCCGATGGTTCTGATGCTCGGGGTGTTCGGATATTTCGTCATGAAACTGGTGCGCGTTCAGCGCGGGTCAGTCGCGGCTCTCGAGATCATTGCGCAGAAGCTGAGCGACATCGATGCTCGCCTGGCCAAGAACCCTGCAGAGCCATCGCCACCCGACCGGTCGTAGACTGCCCCGCTGTCCCACACTGGATCGCAACACGCGCTGGCGCGTTTGAACCCTAGCCAATGGGAGCAAAAGCCATGAACGTCGCCAATCTGCAACTCGAAGGCCTGCTGATGGCCATCGCATCGATCAATCAGGTCCTGGTCCGCAAGGGCGTGCTCTCCGTCGAGGAGATAGACATCGCCTTGCGCAAGGCCGAAGCCAGCGAGACCAACGAGGAAAGGTCCGAAGGCATGTCGGCGTCGAGCCGCGACGCCGTCAACTTCCCGATCCGACTGCTGGAGTTGGCCAATCAATGTCAGCCGGAGACGGACATGCCGTCCTTTTCGAAACTGGCGCGCATGGTCGGTCAGATCAAGGAACCTTACAACGACCAGATGTGACACCGCGATCGGAGCTGACGCGGCGATACCAGCTTTGCCGCGCCGGGGCGGCAAGACTGCTGGCGGCGCCTGCTAGCGGCCCTGCAGGATCTTGATCAACTTGCTGCTGTCGGCCCCCGGCGAGGAAAGCCTGCGGTAGTCCGCGTAAGTCAGCCTGCCATTTGCAACGGCATTAAAGAGCCGGTTACAAAAGGCGCTGTCGTATTTTGCGACACTGACATTCATGATTGCTGCGTAAGTCTTTCTTTCGTTGAGCGGCGTGGATCTCTCGCGTGCAATGCATTCGTTGATCGCCACGCGCTTGGTGACAGGGCTGCCTTCAAGCGTGGTATGCATCGTGTTGAATTCGCCTTCGGTCAAGGTAGTGCAGCCGGCAAGCAGAGACGTGCCGATCATGGCGGCAGCAAAACGCGTGGCGATGTTCATGAATTCCCCCTCAAGACCCGTGTCTTGCTTAGCCCGCCGAAAGTTGGAAGTACAGAGGGAATGCAGGCGCATCTACAAAAAGCATAAACCTCGAACGCTCGTACTTTAGCTGTCGCTTTTATTGCGCGCGACCTGCGGATGGCCGGAATGACGGTACCCGGCCGCTCTCGATCGTCACGACGATGCTGGTGCGGATCGTGCTGCCGATCTGGCCCTGGTCGCGGTCATAGACCCGACCGCCATTGTCGCAGCCACCCTTCTGAGCGCCTTTACGAGAACGCCGCCTCCGAGATTGGGGATCACCCCCTGCCAAGCCTCAGCGCCAGGACCCTGCCCGGCCCATGCACGGCGGCAAACAGCAGCCCGGCCAGGAAAGTGAAGTGATCGACGAAGAAGCCGAACTCCGCCTGGTTGCCGGCCCAGTGCGACGGCCCGTGGAAGGCAAAGCCGAGGAACAGCACATAGGCGCCGGCGACGAGTGCTGCCCATGAGAAGAAGGCGCCGGTCAGGAAGCATAGAACGAGGACGACCTCGAGCAGGGCTGCGCACCAGGCCAGGAACAGCGGGAACGGAAACCCGGCCGCCGCGATATAGCCGGCGGTGGCGCCGATATCGATGAATTTGAAAATCACGGCCATCAGGAAGACGGCGGCGAAGATCAGGCGGGCGATAAGGATTGCCGCGGTCTGCCACGGCGACTGAACGGATGATTGAGCGGTTTCCAAGGTCATGATGTCCTCCCAAGAGTTACGATGGTTGTGCCCCAAGGACGCACCACCAGCCGCAAGCCCGACATCATCCCCCGAAAAACCTGCAGGATACAAGCGCGGCACCAAAGTGGCGCCTTCCCTTCTCCCCTTGTGGGAGAAGGTGTCGCCGAAGGCGACGGATGAGGGGTGCTCCAGCTTGGCGCCGGCGGCACTCCGTCCAACACTCCTCATCCGTCTCGGCGCTGCGCGCCGATCCACCTTCTCCCACAAGGGGAGAAGGAAGGTTGTACTACCCCACCTTGACCCCCGGCTTGCTGATCGGCTCCCGTACCGTTCCATACTGGCTGCCCCAGCGGTCGGTCATCGCCCAGCGTATGTCCCAGAGTTCCGGGAAGAAGCGGTGGCGGGCGCCGGCTTCCAGCAATTCGACCGGCCGGCCCTTCAGCGATTTCGCGCCGAGGCCGATCGTGCGGTGGATGAGATAGAGGTGGTTGGCGCGGAATTTCTGGAACAGCTCGTCGAACTCGATCAGCGCTTCGGCAACGACATAGCTGTCGCCGTGATCGTAGCCGGTATCGTAGACATCCTCGACCGAAAGGCCGCGGTCGTCGAGGTACGACGCCTTGAAGGCCCGCCACAGATCGGGCGGCAGGCGCAGCAGCTGCTTGAAACCCGGCGATTCCTGGCCGCTGCCATTGCCGAGCTGCAGCCGGATCTGCTGGTACTCCTTGGGCGACATGGTTTCGAGCAGGTCGAGCTGCGCCGTCATCAGCCGCATCAGCCGATGCACGCGCCCCATCAGCGTGACGATGCGATGCGTGTCCTGCTTTTCCAGGAAATCGACGACATCGACCAGCGTATAGGCGATGAGCTTCATCCACAGCTCCTCGACCTGATGAACGATCTGGAACTGCAGCTCGTCGGCATTCACCATCTCGGCCAGCGGCTTCTGGCAGGCAAGCAGCCTGTCGCATTTGAGGTAGACGCCATAGTCGCGCATCTCAGGCGTTTCGATGCGGGCGTAGTAATCCTGCTTGTCCATGGCCATGCTCCTTGCCGCGGCCGTTGGGCCGCAGGCGTTTGTTGGATCCCAGCCCGAGTCTAATCGCTTTCTTGCCGAACATTGTCCCTTTCTGTTATTCGATTGGCGGGAAACGAAGGACGAAAATTGTCACTGAAGCAGATTGGAAGAACGAATGATGCTGGATGCGGTCGACCGGAAGATCGTCGCGGCGCTCGAACGCGAGGCCCGCATCTCCTTTGCCGCGCTCGCCGATGAGGTCGGCTTGAGCAAGACGCCGTGCTGGAAGCGGGTCAAGGCGCTTGAGGACGCCGGCGTCATCCGCGGCTACTCGACCCGGATCGACCCGGCCAAGCTCGGCTTCGGCATCGAAGCCTTCATCCAGGTGTCGATCGATTTCGAGCTATCGGACGCCTTCGAGGCGGCGGTCAAAAAGCATCCGCTGATCCGCCGCTGCCACGCCACGACTGGCGAGGCCGACTATCTCCTGCAGATCGTCACCGTCGACATGATGGCGCTCGACAGGATGCTGCGCGAGGAGCTCAGCCGGCTGCCCGGCGTGCGGCGCACGATCACCTCGATGGCGATGCGCGAGATCAAGGGCGGCATCTCGTTCGCCAATGCCGTCGGGCATACGCAGACCAAGCGATAGACCGGTCAGGCCCTGGTCATCAATTCGCGTCCCAGCCGCTTCGGTTGCTCGGCGCGCAGAACCACATTTGTCGTCACCGTGCCGTAGTGGCCGATGCTGTCGACGATGCTTTCAAGATCGGGCGGTGACGGGACCACGACCTTGACCAGAAAACAATCCTCGCCGGTCACCCGCAGCACCTCGACCACCTCCGGCAATTGGGCGAACTTCTTCAGGCAGGCCTGGATATGCTCATGCGTGGTGCGCAGGCGGATGACCGCCATGGTGCCGAGCCCGAGCGCTGCCGAATTGATCACCGCCTTGTAACCGGTGATGACGCCACGCTCCTCCAGCCGCTTCACCCGTTCCGAGGTGGCGGGCTGGGACAGTCCGACGCGGCGGCCAAGCTCGGAGATGCCGATGCGGCCATCCTCCTGCATGATCTCAATGATCGCCAGATCGGTGGGGTCGAGCCTTGGCCGATAATCGCCGTTCCGCATGATCGCCTTTAATCCATCGGATTTCGTCGCTGCTTTCCGATGATCTCTCATTCCGCCACCTGGGAGAAGACCTAGAATTGCACGCGCTGCATCAGGAAAGAAGGGCTTCGCATGACCGACTTCATCATTGTGCCGGGCATCGGCGGATCGGGCAAAGCCCACTGGCAGACACGTTGGCAGCAGGCAAACCCGGCGATGCGGCGGTTCAACCCGGCGAGTTGGGACGCGCCGGACCTCGACGACTGGGTGGCTGCGCTGGAAACCGCTGTATGCCAGGCAAGGACACCGCCGGTGCTCGTCGCCCATAGCCTCGGCTGTCTGCTCGTCGTACACTGGCAGCGGATCTCCCCCCGCTCTATCGGCGGCGCGTTGCTGGTCGCGGTTCCGGACCCTGCGTCGCCGGCCTTCCCCTCCTCTGCCCGGG
Organism: Mesorhizobium sp. M0500; assembly: GCF_040321165.1. Taxonomy (NCBI): domain Bacteria; kingdom Pseudomonadati; phylum Pseudomonadota; class Alphaproteobacteria; order Hyphomicrobiales; family Phyllobacteriaceae; genus Mesorhizobium; species Mesorhizobium sp. M0500. Next base: position 311,873 of record NZ_JAMYRB010000004.1, on the reverse strand, counting down.
CCTTCGCCGACGCACCGCAACAACGGCTTCGCTTTCCGTCGCTGATTGTCGCCAGCACCAACGATCCCTACGGCTCGCTGGACTATGCCAGGGCGAAATCCGAGCGATGGGGCAGCGATCTCCATATCGCCGGACCGCTTGGCCACATCAATGGCGACAGCGGGCTCGGCGACTGGCCGGCGGGAATGGAGCTGCTGACAGCTTTTCTAAGTCAAACGCAGGCAATCGCCCGAGGCGCCGTGCTTCAGCCGTAACCGCACCAGGACGGCTATCGCGCCGCCGCCCTGATCTGGTTTGCGCCGCGCCTCAGTTCGATGCTGCGGCAGGCGTGCTGAGTTCGAGGAACGGTACGGTCGAGCCCGGGATCATCGACTTCGGCAATTCGCCGTTCCATCTCTCCGCCTTGGTCAGTTCGACCAGCAGCGGATTGTTGGCGATTGCGGCGGCGCGAGCCTTGATGGCGCCCGCGGTCGCATCGCCTTCGACCCTGGTCTTGTAGGCGCTGGCCTCGGCTTCGGCCTTGACGCTGTCGGCGCGGCCCTTGGCCTGGGTGACGGCGATATCGGCCTTGATCTTTTCCTGCTGCAGGTTCTGTTCCTGCTTCTGCACCTCGACCTGCGCCGTCATCCTGGCTTCGACCGCCTGCTCGTAGGCGTCGGAGAAGTCGATGTTCTCGACCTGCACGCTGTCTATCATCACCGGGCCGTCGGTTACCGCCGCGATGGCGTCGGCGACGTCCTTGTTGAACTTCGCCCGGTTCTGGATAACCGACACCGCGTCGTACTGGCCGAACACCGTCTTGATCTCCTGCGGTGCTTTCCTGGCAATGACACGGTCGGCCAGTGCCTCGATCGATCCATAATTGGTGTAGACGTTGCTGACTTCGGCGGCCGGCACGTGGAAGTTGACGGTAACGCGCATGTCGGCCGGCTGCTGGTCGCGCGAATAGGCCTGCATGGCCGGCAGGCCGCTGCAATCGTTCTGGTTTTCGCAGCCCCATTTGAGCACCTGCTGGCGCAAGCTGATCTTCTCGACGCGCTGCAGCCACGGCAGCTTGAAATGCAGTCCGGGATCGACGACCGAACTCAGCGCCCCGTTGGTCAAGAGCACGCCGCGGTCGCCCTGGTCGATCGTGTACCAGGACCCCAGGAGCGCAAAGACGCCGAGCGCCACGATGACGAGTGCGATCAGGCCGGAACCGATCGACCCCGATGCCATCCCCGGCTTGCCCTGCGGACGGCTTGAATTGCCTTGCGTTTCGGTCATCACCCCACCCCAACCTGATTGCCCGTGCTGCTTTTGCCCACAATAGTGGCGGCATTGCAATCCTCTGGATATGGAAGGACCTTCGCGCCAGCCGGCCGGACCGGCGGGGTGGTTCAGGCGGTCCAGGGCAATTCCCTACGCCGGAATTGCTTTACGGCACCTGTGTAATGCTGCCGCTGCCTCGGACCTCCGAACGCCGCATGGTCGGGTGCCCGTAGACGTCGACGTCACCGCTGCCGGAAATCGTGACATCCGCATCCGCCTGTGCGGTAATCTCTGCGTCGCCACTGCCGCGAATCTCGATCCGAGCGGATTGGGCGATAAGATTCCTGAGCCGGCCGGTGCCCGAACCGCGGATCTCCAGATCGACCGTCTGGGCGGTTCCGGTTGCGGTAACGCTGCCGCTGCCGCGGATGTTCAGCCGCAACCCGGGCTGATTGATCTGCGACAGGGCAAGGTCGCCGCTGCCGACCACTTTCCAGTCTGAAATTGCCGGCCCCGACACCCTGACATCGAGCCGGGATGCGAACCAGCCCGGTTCGCAATCCAAAGTGAGTCTGCTGCCTTCCATCCGCACATGGTCGATCAGGGTCGACTTGCCGCTGACGACGGCCTCAGCCTTGTCACCCGGCTGATAACGGACTGATGCTGGCAAAGCGATCGCGAAACTGCCGTCGTTGCGGAACGGCAGCGTAACCTCTTTTCTAGTCGATGTGGTTGCTCCGCAGGTTGATTGTCCGCCAATCCATGAACCCCCGGCGTTGATCCAGTCCGGCCCGGCTAGCCCGATGCCCACGGCCAGGAAGAGCGCGGCGCCGGCCAGTCCGGCCGCCGCGACGAATGCCAGTTTTCCAGTCATGGTCCGTTTCCTTCAACGTGATGACAAATTGCGAGCTTGGCACCGCTCAAGCCTGGTTGCGGTCCGGCTGGGTCAGACGGGAATGCATCCGTGCATAGCGCCCGAAGACCTGTATGCCCGCGCTCGAGCCCAGCAACAGCAGGGCGCCGCCGCCGAGGAAACCGCACACCAGTCCGGCGCCGATGAAGACGCGGCCAAGCGTCGCCGTGAGCGTGGCGCCGGGCTCGAACAGCAGCGTGGTGAGAATGATCTTGATGCCCAGCGCACCGATGGCGACAAGCGTGATGCCAAGGCCGAGCGCAAGCACGACCGCGGTGATGAGCAGCGGCAGCAGGAAGACGACGTCGACGAAGGCAAGGCCGGCAAGCGCGAACGTCGCCGCCAACATGTTCGATACGCTCCAATGCGTTTCAAAACGGCGCAGCCCAGCTTCGGCGCGGAGTTCGCGGGCAAGCCTGGCCGGGTCACCCAGGGCCGCGGCGACGTCCGCTTCGCTGCGGCCCGAGGCATCGGCGAAATGGGCGGCGTAGTCGCCAATGATATCCTCGATCTCCTGAGGCGGCAGGCCGGCGAGCTCCAGTCTCAATTTACGCAGGAAGGCATCCCTGGTCATGGCAAATCCTCAAGAAGTTTGTCGACCGCGCCCGCGAGCGAGCGCCAGTCGCGGCGATGGGCTTCGAAAGCGTGCCGGCCGAGCGGCGTGAGCCGGTAATATTTGCGCGGCGGCCCGCTGCTCGACTCGACGATGCGGGTGGCGACGAGGCCGTCATTCTGCATCCGCCGCATCAGCGGATAAATCGTGCCTTCTCCCATGTTCACAGCGGCGACCAGCGTGCTGGCGATCTCGTAGCCATAGCTTTCGCCCCGCGACAGCACGGCCAGGACGCACAGCTCGAGAGCGCCTTTTCGCAACTGCACCTGGATCGATTCGGTCATGCGCAACGTCCAAAATTCAAGGGGTGTATATAACACGCTACCTGTTTATGCAAGGTAGTTGTTGGCAGCTCGCCGTCAGGCTAGGCGGACAATGGAGATCGGCTTTGAAGCCGCTTGTCTGTTTGGCGCAGTTCCGGACGGAAGACCGCCGACACTTTCCTGGAACCGCCCTGGTTTCCGGAACCGCCCTAGCGGATTTCCCCTGCAGCCGCCGCAGCGGGCTGGGACGCGTTGCCTGGCGTCTCCTTCTGCCGTTCGGCATCGCTTTTGCGCTTCGGGCAATCCTCGTAATTGTGGTCGCGCCCGCCGCAGTAGGAGCAGCATTGTGCCGGCGCGTCGGGGCGAAGCATTGTTGGCATGCACAAGAATGCACTAAAACCCGACAGATTGCGAAGCCTTCGGCGCCGGCAAGGTCGATTTCACCACGGAACCGCTGGCGGCGCCTGAAAGTTATCTGCTCATTGCAACCGGAGCACAGGACATGGCCGACGACCAGAACCGCTACGAGACCGGCGCGAGGAAATATCCGGCAAAGACGAGCCCCGACGCGGCCGACGAATTCTCGCAGGATGCGGCCGGCAACAAGCCGCCTCCCGGCGGCATGGGATTGACCAGGCCGGCTGACGATTTCGACGACAAGACCCGGCATTCGGAGGGCCAGAACCCGCCGCGCACAGCGATCCGGCCAGACGGCAAGGCTACCGCCAAGAAGCCCGGCAAGGACGCAAGACGATGAACGTCGCCAATCTCCAGCTCGAAGGATTGATGATGGCGATCGCGGCCGTCAACAACGCGCTGGTCCACAAGGGCCTGCTGTCGGTCGACGAGGTCGACATGGCGTTGCGCCGCGCCGAGGCGGCGATGACCAGCGACGAGCGTCTCTATGAAGACATGTCGCCATCCAACCGCGACGCCGTCTGCTTTCCGCTCAGGCTGCTGCAGGCGGCCAACAATGCCCAGGGTGAAACCGGCGTACCGTCCTTTGCCGAACTGGCCAGGATGGTCGGCCGGACCAAGGAGCCCTATAACGACCAGATGTGATGGAGGACGCCATGGCCGACGACAAATCCAAGACCAAGCAGGATCGCAAACTGGTCTCAGGCGAAGAGCCTTACGAGGTCGCTGCCTTTGCCCGCAAATACGGCATACCGCAAAGCGAGGCCGCGACCATCATCAAGCGTTACGGCCCCTCGAGGAGGAAGCTCGACGCGCATATGGCGAGCCGCAACGCCTGATCCAATTCTGGCGGCGGCCGCCTTCATGCCGGAAGCGTCGCTGCCCTGCCGCCTTGTCGAGAGTATCGGCACCGTCAGCCGTGACCTGTCGGGTTCGCCCCTGTGGGATTCAACGCCTGGTTTTGACAGCCGCGGAATACTCGCGCGGCGCAACAACTCATTTACCTCGACGCTGTACCAGTCCGGTGAGCAAAGCCGGGGGTCGGATGCAGGAACAATTATTGCGCTACGAATGTGTCATGGAGCCGAACGGCCGTTGGATGGTGTGGGACATCGTTCACGATCTGCCGGCGCAATTTTCGGAAATCGCGCTGATCGGCCTGAGCCGTCGTGAAGCGGTTTCGCTCTGCCGGCTGCTCAACGAGACGAGCCGTTCCGAGACGCGGCAGAGCCGGGCCTCCTGAGAAGCGCGTGCGTCTCAGGCCTGCCCAGGCTAAGAGGATTTTACATGCGATCGACAATATTCGGTCTGGTCCTGCTGCTGCCGGCCGCCGCCCTGGCGGAGCCGATCGAGACCCAGAAGATCATCACGGCGGCGACCGGCGACTGGAACGGCGACGGCGCCGCCGATCTGGCGATGATCGTCGAGACCGAGCCCGGCTCTCCCATGGACCTGTATTTTTTCCTCAAAGATCGCAATGACGATTTTCTAAAACCTGCCGGGATCGTGCATGATCAGATTGACGGGGAATGGAAGGATTACGACCGGCCGGGCCCCGCCACATCCGACACCGAGCCCGAACTCACTACGCTCCCCAACGGTTCGATCAAGCTCTATATTCCGGCGATGGAGATCGGCAGCGAGCGGACCAACAAGACGCTGACGCTCGCCTGGCGCAACGGCACGTTCGTCGTCGCCGGTTTTGCCTACGAGTATTGGGATTACATGGACGACAATGTTGCCGGCGACTGCGACTACAATGTGCTGACCGGCAAGGGCAAAAGCAGCAAGAAGCTGGCGGACGGCACCACCAGGCAAGCGACCGTATCGGTCGAAGGCAAGGTCATCCCATTCGCGGAGTGGACCCCGGGCACTGGCTTCAGCGTTTGCGGAGAGTGAGAGGTTTCGGTTGCCTCACTGCAGCGGCGGCTTCCACAGCAGGCTGTTGCGATCGGCGGACTTGACGCGCAGCCAGGTTTCGCGGCCATCGCGCAGCACCCGGAGCGGGATCTCGGCACCCGCCGGGCCGCTCTTCCAAAGCTTGCGATAAAAATCGGCAAGCCCATCGACCGCCGTGTCGCGGACATCCGAGATGACATCGCCTTGGCGAAGGCCCGCCTGGGCGGCTGGACCGCCCTCGGCGACGCTCATCACCACGACCTTGCCGTCGCTCTCGGCCGAGAAGGCGCCGAGCCACGGCCGCGGCGGCCTGGCGACCTGCCCGCGCGTCAGCAGATCGTCGAGGATGGGCGGCAGAAGATCGATCGGCACCACCATGTTGATGTCGGCGACCTCGCCGTTGCGGCTCATCTGCAGGCGCAGCGAACCGATGCCGAGCAGCCTGCCATCCGCGCCGATGAGGCCGGCGCCGCCCCATGAGGGGTGAGCCGGCGCCGTGAAGATCGCCTCGTCGAGCAGATATTCCCAATAGCCGGCGAATTCCTGCTTGGTGACGATCCGCGCCCGCACGGAGCGGCCGACGCCGTCGGCGAGCACGACGGGATCGCCGATCTTGGCCCTGGACGCATCGCCGAGCGCAATGGCGGGCAGCCCGAGCGGCGCCAGCGCCTGCACCAGGCCGAAGCCCGACTCCTGGTCGTAGGCGAGCGCATGGGCGGGAACCACGCGCCCGTCCTGGTCGGCCAGCCAGACCTCCTCGGCCTCAGTGATGAGATAGCCGATGGTGAGTACCAGCCCGTCGCCGCGGATGACCACGCCACTGCCCTCGCGGCGGGTGCCAAGTGTATTTGCCGTGAAGGCGTCCTCTGGCACGGTGGCGCGGACGGCCACAATGGATCGCAAAAGGGGTTCGATATTCATGCTTTGGTTCCTGGCAATGTTCGCAGGCTGATATGGGCTATAGGTATGGCGCAGGTGATCAGGCGCAAGAGGCGGCGCCGGCTTTGGCGTGGACCGGCGCCGCGCCGTTCGCGCCGGGGTTTTGCAACAGCGCCGGCAGCCCTATCTGTACCTACGGCTATCCCAAGCTGCCCTATGCAAAGTTCCTCCGCCATTGCCCACGTTGATATCTGATATCCTCCCAACCCAACCCTTCCAAAGGCCTCCCAAATGAACGACTACGCAACGGACCAATACACGCCGCCAAAAGTCTGGACCTGGAACAAGGCAAATGGCGGCGCTTTCGCCAGCATCAACCGGCCGATCGCCGGCCCGACACATGACAAGCAACTGCCGGTCGGCAAGCATCCGCTGCAGCTTTATTCGCTGGCGACACCGAACGGCGTCAAGGTGACGATCATGCTGGAGGAACTTCTGGCGCTCGGCCACAGCGGCGCCGAGTACGACGCCTGGCTTATCAGGATCAACGACGGCGACCAGTTCGGCAGCGGCTTCGTCGAGGTCAACCCCAACTCGAAGATCCCGGCCATGATGGATCGCAGTGGGAAAAAGCCGGTCCGCATCTTCGAATCCGGATCGATCCTGCTCTACCTCGCCGAAAAATTCGGCGAATTCCTGCCGACGGAGCGGCCGGCTCGCGCCGAGACCCTGTCATGGCTGTTCTGGCAGATGGGCTCGGCGCCCTATCTCGGTGGCGGCTTCGGCCATTTCTACGCCTATGCGCCGACGAAGATCGAATATGCCATCGACCGCTTCGCCATGGAAACCAAGCGGCAGATGGACGTGCTCGACCGACGCCTCGCCGAAAGCGAGTATTTAGGCGGCAGCGACTATACGATTGCCGACATTGCGGTGTGGCCCTGGTATGGCGGGCTGGCCAAGGGCCGTATGTATGACGATTCCGGCGAGTTCCTGCAGGTGGAGCAATACAAGAACGTGCAACGCTGGGCCGACGCCATCGACGCGCGGCCGGCGGTCAAGCGCGGCCGCATGGTCAACCGCACCTTCGGCGAGCCTTCGATGCAGCTGCACGAGCGCCATGACGCCAGCGATTTCGAGACCAAGACGCAAGACAAGCTCGCGGCGGCCAAAAGCTAAGCGGACGACGCGCCGATCTCCCGCCTTGTAGGGGAGATCGGCAGCTTCGGCCGACTGCTCAAGCTCGCCTTCACCGCCGCCATCCACAGCCGGTCGATGTTGGCCAGGAATTTCTCGTCGAGTTTGTCGAGGTGCTTCCAGTACATGCCGTCCTCGAAGAGATAGCCGAGTTCCTTCTCGATCCTGTCGGCCTCCTCCGCCTGATCGAGCCGCAGGCCGGCAAGCATCTCGGCCTTCATTTCCGAAAGCTGCGAGGAAGAAAGCGCGCCGAGTTCATCGAGCGTCAGCCGCGGGAAGATCAGCCGGCTGCGCGGCAGGTCGGATAGGTTGACGCACAGGCAGCCGCGCCGAAGCGCATGGATGAGCAGGCGGGCCGACTTCGCCTCGAGGTTGCGCAGGGTGACGTCGTTGCGCAGCGGATCGGCGCGGCCGACGCCGTAAAAATGCGTGTTGCCGGGCTGGTCGTAGATCATGTCGCAGCCAAGGAATGCCAGCACGTCCGGCTTCTGACTGTGGATCGTCCAGTAGGCCGCCGTCATCGACATGGTGCCGCCGGCATAGACGAAGCCGCCAAAGCTGTTTTGCGCCGGCACGTAATGCGAGGCGCTGAAGATCTGCGCCTGCTGCAGGGGACCGCCTTGCGGCATCCGCTCCGCCGGGAAATCGCCGGCATGGACGAGGAAATCCCAGTCGGGGCGCACGCGCCAGGCGTTGTTGATGGCGACGATCTTGCCGAAGGCCTGCTTGGGCCAGGCGGCGGAGCGCACCACATCGGGGGCGCTACCGATCAGCAAGATCACGTTTGGCGTTCCGTCGATCACCACAACCCTCTCGACCGGCCGAAATGCATCTCGATGACGCCCGGTTGAACGGCTTTATAGCCTCAATGGCCCATCGAAAACACCAGCCGGATTTAAGCTGGCATCAACAAAAGGCAGCTTGCCAGCCGGTTGTAAAATGTGGCCTTAGGCACCGTCCTACAAGCAGCAGGCAGGTTTTCCCGCTAGCCCAAAAACGACGATATGAGTTGGGCGATATATATTAGTTGACTAAACTAGCGGAACGTCCAATGCACATTCCCAGAACCGAACATGTCCTGTCTAGACCATGATATCTATATGGGACATTACTACATAAGCTGAACGCGACCTCGACGGTTCGGCGGCACAGCCCTCAGACGCCGCGGCTTTGCCTCCGCGCTTTTCGCCCCGGATCCGTAGATCAACCGGACGACGAACAGGAAATATCCAACCTGCATGACGATCAAGGTCAAGATCGTCCAGGCCAGCGTCTTCCAGATTGAACCCGTCGCAAGGTAAGTCGAGATCGCCACGATGGACGATGTGGTGGTCAGCCCCACCAGGAACTGTGGAAAGTTCATGATTTTTCTGCGCCGCCCCGGAACTCGCTACAGCCGGGACGAACTCCCCTAACCCATTACCCCGCACCAACATTTCCACCATTTTAGCAATTGCGCAAGCACCAAATAGAACAGCAGTTAACGCATGCTTCCGTGATCAAGGGCTGCATGTCAGGTCACCAAGGTGGGCTGGCTTGGACGGCGGCTGCGCGTCCCCTCCTCCCCAACCAGCTCTCCATACCCCCTCACCGCCCCATCAAGCCCACGTATTCGCCACGTCTCCCCTTCCCGTGCCTCAAGATGGGACGGGCCGAGCGGGACTTTCCCTCCGCCGTCCGGCAGGTCCAGCACGTAGACGGGATTGCAGATGCCCGACAGGCGCGCACGCAAGGCGCTGACCAGCGCCTGGCCCTCGGCGATCGTGGTGCGCCGGTGCGCCATGCCGCGCACGAGATCGCCGTGGTGCAGGTAATAGGGTTTGACGCCAAGGCGATACATCAGCTCGCGGCACAGCTCTTCCAGCACCTCGACCGTATCGTTCACGCCTTTCAGCAGAACGCTCTGGTTCAGCAGCACGAAGCCGCCCTGCCGCAACGTGCGGCAGGCCCGCTCGGTCGCCTCCGTGATTTCGCGTGGATGGTTGAAATGGGTGACGACAGTGACCATCAGCCGGCCCTGCAAGGCTTGCATCAACCCGCCGGTGACGCGCGACGGCAGCGCGACGGGTACGCGAGTGTGGATGCGCAACAGCCGCACATGCTGGATCGCCTCGACACGGGCGCGGATTTCCGCCAGCGCCCTGTCCGGCAGCGATAGCGGGTCGCCGCCGGTCAGGATCACCTCGCGGATTTCCGGATGGGCCGCGATATAGGCGAAGGCTTCGTCGAGAGCTTCGCGCGTATAGCCGCGGCCGATCGACGTCAGCTGCTCCTTGCGAAAGCAGAACCGGCAATAGACCGCGCATTGATAGGTCGGGAACAACAGAACCCGGTCGGCATGTCGATGCGTCAATCTAGGCACGGGACTGAAGGCGTGGTCGGCGATCGGATCGTCGAGTTCGCCCTCCTGCTCTGCCAGTTCGTCGGGCGACGGGATGACCTGAAGCCGTATCGGATCGGCGGGGTCGTTCCAGTCGATCAGGTCGAGATAGGCCTTGGGAATGCGAACCTTGTGGCGCGTGGCCGCGGCTTCGGCCGCCGCCCGCTCGGCTGGCGACAGCGGCAGCGAATCCAGATCGCCTACATGCCGCACGCCCTCGCGAACATCGTCCCGCCATGCGGCATCCGCCTCGCGAGCGCGCCGGTCATCGGCTGCCACGCCGGCCGCATCGACCGCCATGCTGGCGTCGGGGATGTCGGGATGTGAGGTCATCGCAGGCTCCTTGAATTTCGGGCCGGGGTACAGCATTGGAGCCAGGACTTGAAGGCAATAAGCGGTGTTTGGCCGGGTTGGAGGGCGCGGCAGGAAGCCACAACCGGCCACTGATCAGAACAATCGTCCAACATCGCTGACGCAAAACATTAGCTTGCTCTTATATTAGCTTGAGCGTATACACATAAACGGCCGGTGATCTACCCCCCAACCGGTTAGGCTCGGCGCCAGTTCCCTCCCTACCCCTCAGGTCAACGACGCCGGGCCGCTCGGGTTCGCCCGGTCGCCCGCGGTCGAGACCGGATCGTCGACCTCTTCGATGTCGATCATCCCCCTCAAGCAGCACCCAACTGAACATACCAGCTGAACACATCGGCGATGCCCGCGTCTCTCGGCCTTCCCGTCGCCGGCCGCGGTCGCTAATCTCGGATTGCGAAAAAGCTGGAGAAGAGCGTATGGCGAACGACTTGTCGCCAAGGCTTTTGGAGATCGTCAATGCGCTGCCCTTGCGGCAGGGCATGCGAGTGCTGGAGATCGGCTGCGGACCGGGTGCTGCAGCGCGCGAGATCGCGCGCCGGATCGGCGGTGGGCACGTGCTGGCGATCGACCGCTCGGCCAAGGCCATCGCGCAGGCCGGGGCCGCCTCGCGCGCCGAGATTGCGGCAGGCCGGCTGAGCCTTCGCCAGATCGCCATCGAGGATTTCGAGTTGGAGGCCGATGAGAAGCACTTCGACATTGCCGTTGCCGGTGCGCGTCGGCGCGCTGGACGGGCGTCATCCCGAAGCAGGAAAAATTGCCCTGCGACGGCTCAAGGCGGCGTTGACCGCGCAAGGCCGGCTGTTCATCGACGGCGGCGATCCGCTGCGCGAAATTGCGATACATGGCTGAGCACCTCGTGCTTGGCCTCCGGAACCGAGCGTCTACGTGACCGTGAGCGGCAGAGCCGGCCTCAGCTCCGCAACCCCGGCGCCTCCTGCCCGGTGCGCTCGACATATTCGGTATAGCCGCCGCCATAGGTGTGGATGCCCTCGGGCGTCAGTTCCAGCACCCGGTTCGACAGCGCCGCCAGGAAATGGCGGTCGTGCGAGACGAACAGCATGGTTCCCTCGTACTGCGACAGTGCCGTGATCAGCATCTCCTTGGTGGCGATGTCGAGGTGGTTGGTCGGCTCGTCCAGCACCAGCAAATTGGGCGGATCGAACAGCATCAGCGCCATCACCAGCCGCGCCTTCTCGCCGCCCGACAGCACGCGGCATTTCTTCTCGATCTCGTCGCCGGAAAAGCCGAAGCAGCCGGCCAGCGCCCTGAGCGGCGCCTGGCCGGCCTGCGGAAATGCATCTTCCAGCGTCTGGAACACGGTGCGCTCGCCCTCCAGCACTTCCATGGCGTGCTGGGCGAAATAGCCCATCTTGACGCTGGGCCCGCGCGCCACCGTGCCATTGTCCGGCTCGGAAGCGCCAGCGACCAGCTTCAGCAGCGTCGACTTGCCGGCGCCGTTGACGCCCATGATGCACCAGCGCTCGCGGCGGCGCACCTGAAAATCCAATCCCTCGTAGATCGAGCGGCTGCCATAGCCCTTGTGCACGTTCTTCAGCGTCACCACGTCCTCGCCGCAGCGCGGCGCCGGCTGGAAGTCGAACGATACCTTCTGGCGGCGCTTGGGCGGCTCGACCCGGTCGATCTTGTCCAGCTTCTTCACCCGGCTCTGTACCTGGGCGGCATGTGAAGCCCGCGCCTTGAAGCGCTCGATGAAGGCGATCTCCTTGGCCAGCATCGCCTGCTGGCGCTCGAACTGCGCCTGCTGCTGCCGGTCGGCAATCGCCCGCTGCTGCTGGTAGAATTCGTAGTTGCCGGAGTAGGCGGTCAGCGAACCGCCGTCGATCTCGACCACCTTGTTGACGATGCGGTTCATGAACTCGCGGTCGTGCGAGGTCATCAGCAGCGCGCCGTCATAGTTCTTCAGGAACTGCTCCAGCCAGATCAGGCTTTCGAGGTCGAGATGGTTGCTCGGCTCGTCGAGCAGCATGGCGTCGGGCCGCATCAAAAGGATCCTGGCCAGTGCCACGCGCATTTTCCAGCCGCCGGACAGTTTGCCGACGTCGCCGTCCATCATCTCCTGGCTGAAGCCGAGCCCGTCGAGCACCTCGCGGGCGCGCCCGTCCAGCGCGTAGCCGTCGAGCTCCTCGAAGCGGTGCTGTGCCTCGCCGTAACGGACGATGATCTCGTCCATTTCACCGGCGCGATCGGGGTCGCCCATGGCGTGCTCGAGCTCGCGCATCTCGGCCGCCACTTCGCTCACCGGCCCGGCGCCGTCCATCACTTCGGCCACCGCACTGCGGCCCTCCATGTCGCCGACATCCTGGCTGAAATAGCCGATGGTGACGCCGCGATCGACGGAGACCTGGCCCTCGTCGGGCTGCTCCTCGCCGTTGATCATGCGAAACAGCGTCGTCTTGCCCGCGCCGTTAGGCCCGGCCAGCCCGACCTTCTCGCCCTTCTGCAACGCGGCGGAGGCTTCGATGAAGACAATCTGCCTGCCGTTCTGCTTGCTGATATTTTCGAGACGAATCATGGTTTTCCGGGGAAGGCCAAAGGAGAGTTCCCGCGCCAATACGCGATAGGCCGCGCTTGCGGAAGCCCGCAATTGATGAGGCGCCCCGCGCCAAATTGTCTGAACCCGCCAGTTGCTTCCCGGCTGGATCAGGCTTTGACGGCGTAGGGATGAGCCGGCGGATCAGCTATCGGTCAGGGCTTTTGTCGTCGCCAGTTTGACCCCGGCGGCGGCAAATGCCGCATTGTGTCGGGCGATGATCTCCGCGGCGGTCTCGCTGGCGGCGTCGAGCGTGCTGTGGGCGTCGGAAACCACGGTGACGCCCAGGCCCGCTGCAAAGGCGCCCTTCACCGTGGCCGCCACGCAGAAATCGGTCTGCGCGCCGATCAGAACGACCTCGCCGGCGCCCTGCCCGGCCACCCATTCTGCAAGGGCGGCATTGCTGAACGCATCGCCGACACGCTTGGCGAAAGTCGGCTCGTCCTCGGCCTGGCCGAGCGCCGGCCACACCGACCAGCCCGGCTCACCCGGCGCCAGAGGATCGCCCTGCGGGCCGTCATGCCTGATGAAGGCGATCTTGCGCCCGCTGCGCCGTGCCCATTCGATCAGCGCGCGGGTGCGGGCAACCATGCCGTCGGCATCATGGATCGGCGGTTCGGCGACACCGTCGAACATGCCGGTCTGAAGGTCAATCACGATGAGCGGCGCGGTGGCCGCGGGGCTGGTCCCTGACATGGTTTTTTATAGCACGAGGGCGGAGCTGATCAAGGATCAGGGCCGCGATGGCGCGCACGGGCAACCGCAAGTGGCTGGAGTTCGAGATATGTGACAATCCGCTTGCGGCAGCGCTAACATAGCGCGCCATTGGGATGTGGGTCAGTTCGAAATTCTGGCTATCGGCCGTGACCGGATTGCATTCGTGGCAAGCTCCTGCGAAGAAATTACCATGACACATGCAGCCGTAGCTTTCCTTGCGATCGTGACTTCGGTGTTGGTCGCGATCCTACCCGCACAATCGCAAGAGTGGACGCCCTCGGAGGACGCGGTTCGAGATGCAACGGAAACGGTTGGTCGCTATTTCCTTTCGCTCGATAGCCAAGAGTATGGGCGGGTATACGAAATGATAACTGATACCGCCAAAGCTTCGATCCCATCGAACGCCTTCGTGGAGCAAAGTAAACATTTTCATTCTCAGGCCGGCGCTGTGCGCGAGCGCCGGCTACTCAAATTCACGTGGTTGAAGGACCCAGAGAACGCTGCCTTTCCTGGCGTCTATGCCGCAGTCGACATAGCGGCGAAGTTTGAAAACATCGATCGTTACTGCGGCTATATTGTCCTCTATCAGCGGCCGTCAGGTGGAAATTTTCGAGTCATGCGGGTCGTAAGCAACTTCATCGACAACGCTACCGCGAAAAGCATTGAAAAGACCCAATCGAAACTCGAATTGGATCGAGCATGGGCCGAGTTGTCGGCTAACTGTCCGAATTTTCCATCGTGAAGGTGAGGCGGTCCGTTTTTGTACCTTCCGCGACCATCGGCTTTTCGGTTTCCCTCGCTTCGATCAGCGCAACGATGTCGGTGAACTCCTACAGTTTGCCGGCCCGAGGATGATGAACGCGGGGAGAGCGCAGCTTTTGTCCTCACCCAATCCCGCCCATCACGGCATAGGTGCCGGCGGTGCGCTTGTCACTAAACCCAAGCGCGATGTTTATCTCGTCCGATCGCCCTTCGCAAAGTAGCCGGCGGCCCGGACGATCACACCTGGCCCGATGTCCCATCCTCGCCAAAAATCCCGGTCACGCAGTCGATGAACACGCGTACCCGTGGCGCCAGCTGGCGGTTCTGCGGATAGAGCGCCGACAGCGGTGTCGGCGACGGCGGGTAATCCGGCAGCACTTCGACAAGCGTGCCGCGTGCGAAATCACCGGCGAAGCGGTAGTGCGGCGCCTGCACCAGGCCGAAGCCGAGACGCGCCAGCTCCGCCATCGTGTCGGAGCCGTTGACCGTCACCCGGTTGGGCAGGCTGACATAACTCAACGCGCCGCCGACGGTGAATTCGAGCGGCATGACCTCGCCGGTCCGCGACGAGCGGAAGCCGACCATCAGATGGCCTTCGAGATCGTCGAGGGTTGCCGGCAAGCCGAGGCGTTCGCCCGCGAAGCAGCGCGACCAACCTGACGAAAGCGCCAATGACGGCCAATGTCCCCCTCACTTCAATTCCACCCAGACCGGCGCGTGGTCGCTGGCGCCGGTCTCGCCACGCACGTCGCGGTCGATGCCCGCCGCTACCAGCCGGCGCGACAGCTTCTTGCTGAGCAAGATATGGTCGAGGCGCAGGCCGGCATCGCGCGGCCAGCGGTTGCGGCGGTAATCCCAGAATGTGTAGAGCGTCTCGTTCGGGTGCTTCTTGCGCAGCGCGTCAAGCCAGCCCTGATCGAGCAGCCGCTGGAACGATGCGCGGCTTTCCGGCTGGACCAGCGCGTTGTCGTCATAGGAGCGGGTCGGGTAAATGTCGCGCGGCTCGGGCACGATGTTGTAGTCGCCGGCCAGCACCACCGGCAGGCCGGTGTCGAGCAACTGCGCCGCATGCGCCTCCAGCCTTTCGTGCCATTTGAGCTTGTACTGGAATTCGGGCCGGGCTGCGGATTGCCGTTCGGCGCGTAGAGGCAGGCGACGACGATGCCGTTGACCGCAGCTTCGATGTAGCGCGCCTGCTGGTCGCTATCGTCGCCGGGCAGCGCCTCGCGGGTCAGAACGGGTTCTGCGCCACGCGAAAGGATGGCGACGCCGTTCCAGGTCGGCTGCCCGACCCAAACCGCGCCGTAGCCGGCCGCCGCCAGCGCAGTGCGCGGAAACTGCGTCTGTCTCGCCTTGAGCTCCTGCAGGCAGGCGATGTCGGGTTTGGCGGCGGCCAGCCATGCGAGCAGGTTCGGCAGCCGGCTGTTGATGTTGTTGACGTTGAAGGTGGCGATCTTCATCGGCCTGCTTCAGCGCACGATGCGTTCGGTCCACGCTTTCACTGCTTCAGCGAGCGTCTTCAGATGATCGGCGGTGGAGAAGCCGGAGATGTTTTTGCGCGGCTTCAGATCATGGTCGCCGTCTTCCAGCCAGAAAATCTCGATTGCGTCGGACAGAGCATAGGTCGCGACCTCGTCTTTGGTCCCGAACTCGTCGCGCGTGCCCTGGAAGATCACTGTCGGCGTCTTGAGATCGGCGAGGTGCTTTGTCCGAAGCTGCGTCGGTTTGCCCGGCGGATGGAAGGGATAGCCAAGGCAAAGCAGGCCCGAGATCTCGCCCTTTGAAAACATCTCGTCGGCGATCATCGAAGCGACGCGTCCGCCCATCGACTTGCCGCCGATGATCAGCGGACCCTTCACGCCCTTCGCCCGGAGGTCGGCGATCGCCTTGACGTATTCCGGGTTAACCGTCTCGGCGCGCGGCGGCGGCTTGCGGTGGCCATAGCGGCGGGCCGCCATGTAGTGGAATTCGAAGCGCGCAAGGCGGAAGCCGGCCGCCGCGAGCGCCTTTGCCGTGGCTGTCAGCGAGGGGGAGTCCATAGGAGCGCCTGCGCCATGGGCGAGCAAGATGGTGATTGGGGCGGTGTCGGGGCCGTCGAAGAGGAAGGTTGTCATGGGGACTCCAACGCTGGTGACCCCTTCTCCCCTTGTGGGAGAAGGTGGCCGAGCGAAGCTCGGTCGGATGAGGGGTGTTCCAGGGAACGCCGACGCCTCATTTCTTCCAACACCCCTCAACCGTCTCGGCGCTGCGCGCCGATCCACCTTCTCCCACAACAAGGGGAGAAGGAGGCGCTACTACCTCACCCCGCCGACATCCGCGCCAGCTGCAAATCCACGAACTGTATCCCCTTGGCGGCCGTGCGCGCCCATTCGGAGTTGGGATCGAGTTCGAGGTAGCGCACCCAGCGACGCCGCGCCTCGGCGAGATTGCCGGCGTCGAACTCCAGCCTCGCAAGGTTGAATACCGCGTCGGCATAATTGGGATCGAGTGCGATCGCCTTGAGCAAATGCCGGCGCGCCGACGCCGCCCGCCCCTCTTCGCTCATCAGCCCGGCGAGATTGAACCAGGCCTCTACGAAGCCGGGATCGAGCTTTATCGCGCGGGCATAGTCGTGCGCCGCCTCGGCCGCGTGGCCGGCGGCGCGCAGGCAGTTGGCGCGGTTGAAAGCGGCGATGGCATCGCTTGGGTCGATGACCAGGCAGCGCCGGTAGAGCGCCGCCGCCTGCTCGTGGTCTTCAGCCCCTTCCGCCGCCTCGGCATCGGCGAACAGCTCTTCCAGCGTGTCGTCATCCTGCGTTCCCAGATCGAACAGCAGCTGGCCGTCGAGTTCGCTCTGGCCGCCCTCGAGATAGATCGCATCGGCCCGCCCATGCTGTGAGCCGACGGCGAGCGACTTGGCGGTGAGCGAGGCGACCGGGCCCGACCGGTGCACCGAGCGCGCAATCGCCCCCCATGAGGCGCCGCCGGCAACCAGCCCGGCATATTTGCGGGCGAGGATCAGGTCGCGAAAGGAATACGGTTCGCAATCATGCTCGAAGGCATCGAACAGCGACAAAAGGTCGAGATCCTCGCCGGTCAGCCGCGACTGGTCGATCAGCGACTGCCGCGACAGCGCCGAAGCCTCCGGCGCTTTCATCAGGCCGAGCAGGCGCAGGAAGCCGTTCTCGCTGACCAGCTTGCGCCCGGCCGCGCGCTCGGTGACGACGCGGCGCTCAATCTCGGCATCATCGGCCTTGGCGAGGAACGTCCGCCCGAATACCACATGGGTGGTCCGTCTGGTGACTCCGCGCCGCAATTGGCCCTGCCGGCGCGCGACCTCGCGCGCCGCCATGCGAAGCGGAAACGCCGCGAGCGCGCCGATAGTGCCGAAGATCGTGCCAGTGGGCGCCGTCACCCTTTGCTCTTACCGACGGCCTGCAGCAGATTGGCCTTGAGCGGGTTTTCCTTGGCGCCGCCCTTGGCGGACTTTGCTTTGGCTGCCGGTTTCGTCGCCTCATCGGCCTTGCTCTTGGACTTGGCCGGCGGCTTGGCCGATTGGGACAGGCTCGCCTTCAGCGCATCCATGAGATTGATGACATTGCCGCGCTCGGGGGCCGCCGCGATGATCGGCTTATGGCCCTTCAGCTTCTCGCGGATCATCGCCATCAGCGCGATCTCGTAGCGGTCCTCGTAATTCTTCGGTTCGAAGGTGGTTTCCTTCTGCTTGATCAGCGCCTCGGCCAATTGCAGCATTTCGGGATCGGGGTTTCCGGCCGGGATATTGCCGAAATACTCAGCCGTGGCACGCACTTCGTTCGGATTCCTCAAGGTGCAGACGAACATGCCGTTCTCGCGCGCGCCGATCGTCACCACGCGCTCGCGGCTGGACAGCACCAGGCGGGCGATCGCCAGCTTGCCGGATTTGCGCATGGCTTCGCGCAGCACGGCGAAGGTCTCCTCGGCCATTGCGCCGTCCGGCGCCAGGTAATAGGGCGCGTCCTGATAGATGACGTCGACCGAATGCTCGTCGACAAAGGCCTCTATGTTCATCGTATGATTGGATTCGATGCGTACCGCATCGAGATCGGAGTCCTCGATGATGATGTACTGCTTGTCCTCGTATTCGTAGCCCTTGACCAGGTCTGAACGCTCGACCAGCCCGAGTTCGGGGTCGACCGGCTTCATGTTGATGCGGTTGTGCGTCTTCTTGTGCAGCTGGTTGAAGCTGATGCGCTCGCTGGCGCTGGTCGCCGGATAGAGCCGGACCGGACAGCTGACCAGACTGAGCTTGAGGTAACCTTTCCAACTTGCCCTGGGCGCCATGAAATACTCCTACGCGGCCTTGTGCTGTCGAACTGTTCGCAGCGTTCATTCGTCCGGAGGACGAACGGGACTGCCGAAATCCTACATTGCCCCTTACAATACCGGCAAATCCCTAGCGAAATCTTCCTCCGCTGAGAGCCGCCTGCAGGCAAGGGATCCGTGGCGAAGAATAATTCAAATTTTCCGGAGCGTCGATGGATTGCAGATCGGACCGGCGCACCGCCGTCACCATTCTACCGGACGGCTCTGTGCAGCGGCCAAAAGATCGGCCAAACCTGTGCCTCGACCCGCTTTGATGCTGGAGTTTCAATCTGATAACGCCGTTTGCGATCGGCCATGACCGATCGCCGGCCGGCTGGCAGACAATCGGCCAAATGATCGGCCAATTTTTCTATTAATCTAGAAAAAAACTATTTATGATTATGTACTTATTAATTCTGAAGATCGGCCAAAAATTGGAGGCAGCCGTACCATGGAAGAAAGCGTACAGCGGATCGAACCGGCCCGTCTGGAGGAAGTATCCGAGGAAATCTCGGATGCCCTGGCGGAATTGTCGGCGGCGTCCGCTACGTTGGGCGGCAGCCTTCATCCCCGTACAGCTGCCAACCTCGCCGATCTCGTGCGCATCATGAATACCTATTACAGCAACCTCATAGAGGGCCATGACACGCGTCCGCGCGACATCGAGCGCGCGCTGGCAGGAAATTTCGACAAGGATGAGGAACGGCGGAACCTGCAACTTGAAGCCGCCACTCACGTCAGGCTCCAGGCCGAGATCGACCGGATGGCTGCGCGGGGCCGATTACCTGATCCGGCTTCCCGCGCCTTCATCCTGTGGCTGCATCAGGAATTCTATCGGGATGCCGAGGAACTCATGCTGCGTGTCAAGGGTGCAGGGCGCGAATTTCTCATGGTGCCCGGGGAATGGCGATCGAAACTTGAGCACGATGTTGCGGTCGGCAGGCATCAACCGCCATCCAGCGTCCGCGTCGACGATTTCATGTGCTATTTCGAAACGCGCTACGGCTTCGCAAAGCTCGGCAAGGCAGGCCGGATACTCGCCATTCCTGCTGCGCATCATCGCTTCAATTTCATCCATCCATTTCCCGACGGCAACGGGCGCGTCAGCCGCTTGATGAGCCATGCGATGGCACATGAGGCAGGTATCGCCGCTCATGGATTGTGGTCGATTTCACGTGGACTGGCGCGAGGGCTGAAGAGTCGCAAAGACTACAAGACCATGATGGATCATGCCGACATGCCGCGCCAGGGCGATCTCGACGGCAGAGGCAATCTCTCACAGCGCGCGCTAGCGGATTTCACCCTGTGGTTCCTGCGCGTCTGTGTTGACCAAGTGACCTTCATGTCCGGCCTTTTTGATCTCGCCACGCTGGCAAAGCGTCTTCGCGCCTACGCTACAAGCAGCGAGTTGAAGCCGGAAGCCAGCCGTCTGCTGGAAGAGGCGCTGATACGCGGCGAATTCGAGCGAGGCGAAATCTCGCGCATTACCGGACTGCCCGAGCGGACCGCGCGGCGGGTTTTCAATGATGTCATTTCGCTTGGGCTGCTGGAATCCGAGACGCCCAAAGGGCCGGTATCCCTGCGCTTTCCCGCCAAGGCCTTGGACACGCTGTTCCCGAGGCTGTTTCCCGAAACATGAATCAACAGTCAGCCAGCCTCAGGTCCAACCGGCGGCAAATCCCTGGCGAAATCTTCCATGTCGGCCCAGGGATCGCCTGACGTCGCCAGCAGGCCCGGCAGCGACGAATAATTCAGATCCTGCGGAGCGTCGATGGATTCCAGATCGCTCCAGCTCACCGGCGTCGAGGCCGGCAAATTGGTGCGGGCGCGCAGCGAATAGGGAGCCGCAGAAGTGTGGCCGCGCGCATTGCGGTGATAATCGATGAAGATACGCCGCTTGCGGTTATCCTTGCCCATGGTGGTGGTGAAAGTGTCGGGCGCGGTGGCGGCAAGATGCGTCGAGATGGCGCTGGTCGCCTGGTGCAATTTCTTCCAGTTCTGCTTTTGCGTCACCGGCACTGATATGTGGATGCCGTGGCCGCCGGACGTCTTGGCGAACGGCACCAGCCCTAGCGCTTCCAGCTCGCCCTTAATGTGCACCGCCGCCTCAACCACCTCGCGCCAGGCGATCCCCTCGCCCGGGTCGAGGTCGAAAACGATCAGGTCCGGCTTGTCGAGCCGCGTGCGATGGGTGCCCCAGGTGTGGAACTCGACGACACCGAACTGCGCCAGCGCCAGATAGCCCTTGGCGTCTTCCACCGAGAGATAGGATTTGGTCTCGCCCTCCGAATTGGTCGCTTCGAAAGTCGCCACAGAGGACGGCATGCCGGTGAAGGCGTGGCGCTGGAAGAAACAGTCCTGCGGCCTGCCGGTCGGGCAGCGCACCAGCGACACCGGCCGGCCGAGAATGTGCGGCAGCATGAAATCGCCGACCAGCGCGTAATAGACGGCAATGTCGAGCTTGGTCGGGCCGGTCTTGCCGAACAGCCGTCGCGTCGGGTTGGTCACCCAGATGGTGGCGAGGTCGGCCTCGGCGATCAGCCGCTTGCGCTTGGCCGAAACCGGCGTCGACAGGCCGACGTCGCGCAGGCCGCGGAACACGGCATGGCGCAGCGCATTGTCGGTGGTCCGGTTGGCGTAGTGGATATGCGCCGAAAGCAGCGGCCGCACCCAGTTCATCTCGCGCATGATTTCGCGGGGAACCCCTTCGGGCGCGGATGCCCCGGCGCGCAACGGCTCCAGCCGCGCCAGCAACTCGCCGGCGGTGGCGGCGTCGAAGCCGGTGCCGACCTTGCCGCGATAGTGCAATTCGCCATCCTCGAATTCGCCGAGGCCGAGTGCGGCCAGCCCCTCGGCCGCATCGGAGACTGTGTAGCCGGCGATAACGAAATCGCCGGTCTGAAGCGCCTTGGTCTTGGTCCAGGTCTTGGTGCGGCCGCTCTGGTAGACCGCCGTAGCACGTTTCGAGACGACGCCCTCCAGCCCCATTTCCGATGCCTGGTCATAAAGCGCCTGGCCGTCGCCCTCGGCGTGATCGCTGTACTGGATGGCGGAGTTGGCGCCGAGACCGGACAGCAGCTGCGAAAGCAGCGTCTTGCGCCGGCGGAGCGGCACTTGCCTCAGGTCCCAGCCGTCGAGATAGAGAAGGTCGAAGGCATAGAAGTGGAGCTTGTTGCCGGCGCCTTCGGCCAGCGCATCCTGCAAAAGGGCAAAGCGGCTGATGCCCTTGGCGTCGAGCGCGACGACCTCGCCGTCGATGATCGCCTCGCGGCACGGCAGCCTGGCGAAGGCAAGCGGAAGGTCGCCATAGCGCTTCGTCCAGTCGAGGCCGGCGCGGGTGATCAGCCTGACCTTCCCATCGGAAACATGCGCCATGGTGCGGTAGCCGTCGAACTTGATCTCGTGCAGCCAGGCTTCGCGCGTTCGGGCCGCTGGGTCATCGCCGCCCGGCGGCTTCGGAACCTGCGTGGTCAGCTGCGGCTCGATCCGGGAAGGCGGCGGCGCCTTGACGGCGCCCGGCAAAGCGCCGGGTTTCAGCACCACCGGCCTGGCAGGTTTGGCGGCAGGCTTCGGCGTTGCCACCAGCTCCTCGATGCGGCGTCCGGATTTGACGCTTTCCGGCCGGGCTTCCAGTATGTCGAGCTTGGCGTCGGCGGCGAGATCGCGCTCCTTGAACAGCAGCCAGTTCTTCTTGCCCTCATCGTCGCCGGGCTTCGGTTTCAGCCGCGTCAGCATCCAGCCGCCATTCAGCTTTTCGCCGGCGAGGCGGAACTTGAAGGAACCGGTGCGCAGGCTCTTCTCGACATCGTCCATCGGCGCCCAGACGCCGGTGTCCCAGACGATCATCGGCCCGCCGCCATATTCGCCTTCGGGAATGACACCTTCGAAGTCGATATACTCGAGCGGATGGTCCTCGGTCTCGACCGCCAGCCGTTTGTCGGCGGGGTTGAGCGACGGGCCGCGCGGCACCGCCCAGCTCTTCAGCACGTCGCCGACCTGCAGGCGCAGATCGTAGTGGTCGGCGGTGGCGTGATGCTTGTGGACAACGAAACGATTGCCCTCAACCAGACCGCCGGCTGGTTCCGGCGTCCTCGTGAACTCGCGCTTGGCGCGATAAGCCTTGAGCTTCGAAGGAGCTGGCATGGACTAGGCGCGGGTGGTGGGCAAAAGCAACGAGCGCGGCATCAAAATCCCATCGCAGCGGCGCTCCAATGTCACGGCATGGATCCCAGGGTCTCCGCGACGTCGCTTAGCTCCTGCTCCGCCCTGGGATGACGAAGGATGGCAGGTCACGCCGCTCAATCGTCGGTGGCCGGCGTCAATTCGAGTTCGGCCGGCGACAGGCCCTGCTGCAGCTGGCTGAGCCGGAATTCGTCGACCCAATAGGCCTCGCCGTCGACCAGCACGCGCGCGCTGTAGCTGCCGGCCGAAAAACGCTGCGCAGTGATGTACACCTTGTGGCGGTCGAGCGCGTTCCGCACCGCGGCGCGCTTGGATTTCTGACTGGCGACGGAACTGGCCATGCTGGTTACTCACGCACAAGCCGCAAGGCGGCGTGCCTTAAGGATGGCCGAGAGCGGCTCGGCTGTCAATTTGGCGGCCGCACTGAGCCCTCGCGCGGTGGCGCCTCCCGCTCTGTGGAAATCGAGCCGGTGCGCTATATTGCCCTGGCGGCTTGGAACGCGATGCTGGTCCGGAGAGCTTCACATGACAGTGACGATGCGCAAACTCGGCAGCCAGGGGCTGCAAGTCTCGGCAATCGGTCTCGGCTGCATGGGCATGAGCCAGTCCTACGGCCCGGCCGACGAGGCGGAATCGACCGCCACGCTGCACCGCGCCATCGAACTCGGCTGCACCTTCCTCGACACCGCGGAAGTGTACGGGCCGTTCACCAACGAGGAACTGCTCGGCCGCGCGCTGAAGGGCCGGCGCGATGAGGTGACGATCGCGACGAAATTCGGCTTCCGCATTGAAAACGGCAAGCAAGTCGGCACCGAGCGCGACAGCCGGCCCGAACATATCCGCGAGGCTTTGGAAGGTTCGCTGAGGAGGCTCGCCACCGACCACGTCGACCTCCTCTATCAGCACCGCGTCGATCCGGCGGTGCCGATCGAGGATGTGGCGGGCGCTGTCGGCGAGCTGATCGCTCAGGGCAAGGTCCGCTTCTTCGGCCTCTCTGAAGCCGGCGCCGCCAATATCCGCCGGGCGCATGCCGTGCATCCGGTGTCGGCCGTGCAGAGCGAATATTCGCTGTGGGAGCGCAATCTGGAGCCGGAAATCATTACGCTGCTGAAAGAGCTCGGCATCGGCCTGGTGCCGTTCTCGCCGCTCGGCCGCGGTTTTCTCACCGGCGATGTCAGGCGCGCCGAAGACTATCCGGAGGGCGATTACCGGCGCGGCGATCCGCGCTACCAGGGCGCCAACTATGACGCCAACATGCGGGCGGCGGCCACGGTACTCGACATCGCCGCGGCGAAGCCCGTCAAGCCAGGTCAGATCGCGCTGGCCTGGCTGCTCCACAAGGGGAGCGACTTCGGCATCGACATCGTCCCGATCCCCGGCACCAAGCGCAGAAAATACCTCGAGGAGAACGTCGCCGCGGCTTCGATCAGGCTCGACCCAGCCGAGATGCAAGTGCTCGACGACGCGCTGGCGCCGGGAAAGGTCGCCGGGCCGCGCTACGGCGAGCGCACCATGGTGATGATCGATCGGTAGGTCTTGCCTGCCCCCGTTCTTGCGCAAAGCTCCGGCCTTGGCTAGCATCCGCCGGCAGGCACCGAGCGGAGGAGAACGTCGCGGTGGACCGGCTGGAGCGCCGTGCGTCCCTTCAAAGCGAGTTGGGCGCTCAAAGGACACTCCATTTTTGAATCGACGCAAGGAACCTTCCGGAAAACCCATTCCGGTTTCGGGGTCATGCGCTCATCTGGGAGGAGACTAAATTGATCAACAGACGTGAATTCCTGCTGTCGTCGGCGGCGATGGGCGCCTTGGCGCTAGCCGCTCCGCGACTGGCTTTTGCGCAGGACAAGCTGACCATCCTTGGTTCGGTGCCGAGCCTCGGCTTTCCATTCTTCGTGCACATGCTGAACCAGATCAAAGCTGAGGCCCAGGCGCAAGGCGTCAACCTGGTCGAGAGCGACGGCCAGAATTCGGCGCCCAAGCAGACCGCCGATATCGAAGCGGCGCTGGTGCAGAAGGTCAACGCCATCGTCATCTCGCCGCTCGACGTCAACGCGCTGGCCCCAGCCATCGAGGAAGCGGTCAAGGCCGGCGTTCCCGTCGTCACCATCGACCGCCGCGTCGAAGGCGTCGAAGGCATCCTCGCCCATGTCGGCGCCGACAATGTCAAGGGCGGCGAGGCCGAAGCACAGGCCATGGTGGCGGCGTTCCCGAACGGCGCCAAGATCTTCCATCTGCAGGGTCAGCCCGGCGCCGGCCCGGCGATCGACCGTAACAAGGGTGTGCACAACGTCCTCGATCCCATGAAGGACAAGTACCAGATCATCTTCGAGCAGACCGCCAACTTCGCCCGCGCCGAGGCGCTGTCCGTCACCGAGGCCGGCCTTGCCGCCAACGGCAAGCCCGACGCGATCATCTGCGCCAACGACGACATGGCGCTTGGCGCGGTTGAAGCCTGCGCGGCGCGCAACTTCACCGACGTCAAAATCTATGGCTTCGACGCGCTTCCCGAAGCGCTGGTCGCCGTGCGCGACGGCAAACTGGCCGGCACGGTCGAGCAATTCCCCGGCGAACAATCGCGCACCGCCGTGCAGATCGCGGTCGCTTACGCCAGGGACAAGACCGAGCCAAAGGAAAAGCTGGTGCTTTTGACGCCGATCGTCATCGGCAAGGACAATCTCGACAAGGCGGAGAGGCTGGGCGAGACGAAGTAGGCGAAGCCGACGGGACAGCCCCCCTCTGGCCTGCCGGCCATCTCCCCCTCAAGGGGGGAGATTGGATGTCACGTCGGCTTTCGCTAGTTTTCGATCTTGCAGAAGAGGCGAAGCCAATGAAGCTGCCAATCTCCCCACTTGAGGGGAGATGGCCGGCAGGCCAGAGGGGGGCGCTGCCCCGCCAGCCTTGCGTGACAACCGAATGATCGAGGAGCAAACTTTGCCCAAGGCAGCCGCCATCGCGCCCTCTCCCGCCCTGCTCACCGTCGAGGGCGTGACCAAGCGCTTTGCCGGCGTCACCGCGCTGAACGACGTTTCGCTCGAAGTCCGCCCCGGCGAGATACTCGGCCTGCTCGGCGAGAACGGCGCCGGCAAATCGACGCTGCTCAAGATCCTGTCCGGCGTGATGCCGCCGTCCAGTGGTCGCATCGTCTTCGACGGTGTCGAATTCAATCCGCACAATCCGCAGGATGCCAAGCGCCACGGCATCGTCACCATCTACCAGGAACTGAGCCTGATCCCCACGCTGACCGTGGCGGAGAATATTTTCATCGGCCGCGCGCCGCTCGGCCGGTTCGGGCTGGTGAGTTGGCGGCGAATGGAGCAAGATTCGCGCGCGATCATCGCCCGCGTCGGTCTCGACCTCGACCCGGCGACGCCGGTTTCCGCATTGTCGGTGGCCGAGCAGCAGCTGGTCGAGATCGCCCGCGCGCTATCGCTGAAGAGCCGCTTGATCATCATGGACGAGCCGACCTCGGCGCTGACCGAAACCGAAGTGCACAGGCTGATGTCGATCATGGACCGGCTGCGCAAGGATGGCGTCGCCATCATGTTCGTCACCCACCGGCTAGAGGAGGCATCGGCGATCTGCGACCGCATGACGGTGCTGCGCGACGGCAGGCTGGCCGGCCATCTCGACCGCGAAGGCGGGCCGATCAGGTTGCCGAAGATCATCGAGAAGATGGTCGGCCGTGCCGCTTCCGAGCTCTATGCCAGGCCGACGCAGCGCGATGTCGCCGGCGACGTCCGGCTCTCGGTGCGCGGCCTGCGCACGGTGCGCGATCCGCAGGCGCCGCACGCCATCGTGCTCGAAGGCGTCGATCTCGACCTCAAGGCGGGCGAAATCCTCGGCGTCGCCGGGCTCGTCGGCTCCGGCCGCACCGAGCTCGCCCGCGCCATCTTCGGCGCCGACCGCATTGCAGCCGGCACCATCATGCTCGACGGCAAGCCGATCGCGCCCGCCTCACCCGCCGACGCCATCGAGCTCGGCATCGGGCTGGTTCCGGAAGACCGCAAGCACCAGGCAATCTTCGCAGCACTCGCCATCCTCACCAATTTCTCGATCGCCGCGCTCGACCGCTACTCCAATGTCGGCTTCATGGCCGAGCGGCGAGAGCGCGAGGCGTTGGCGAACTACAGGAAGACGCTGTCGATCCGCATGGCCTCGCCCGAGCAGGCGATCGAGGGACTATCCGGTGGCAACCAGCAGAAGGTCATCCTTGCCCGCTGGCTGGCACGCGATCCCAAGGTGCTGATCGTCGATGAACCGACGCGTGGTGTCGATGTCGGCGCCAAGGCGGAGGTGCACCAGATCCTGGTAGAGCTCGCGGCACGCGGCATCGCCATCATGATGATCTCGTCCGAGCTGCCCGAAGTGCTTGCGGTGTCGGACAGGATCGTCACCATGCGGCGCGGGCGCATTACCGGCGAGATGCCCGGCATCGAGGCGACCGAGGAGAAACTGATGGAACTGATGGCGCTCGACCAGAAGCAGGAAGCAACGCAATGACCAGCACGACCGAACGAAGCCAGCGCGGCGGCGTCAATCTTGCGCGCCTGCTGATGAGCTTCGGCCCGCTGATGTTCCTGGCGTTGCTGATTGTCGTCTTCACCGTGCTGAAGCCGAGCTTCATCGACCCGATCAACCTGTTCAACATCATGCGCCAGATCTCGATCACCGGGCTGATCGCGCTCGGCATGACCTTCGTCATCCTGACGGCCGGTATCGATCTGTCGGTCGGCTCGCTGCTCGCCTTCTGCGGCATGGTCGCGGCGGTGGTGGCCAAAGGCGGCACCGCCAACACGCTGTCGCTGTCGACGTCTGGCACGCAAGGCTACGGCTGGTTCGCCGCCCTTCTCGCCGCCGTCGTCGTCGGCGCCATGGCCGGCGGCGTCCAGGGTTTTGCCATCACCAGGCTGAAAGTGCCGCCCTTCGTCGTCACGCTCGGCGGCCTCACCGTGTTTCGCGGCCTGACCTTGACGATTTCCAATGGCGGCCCGATCTCCGGCTTCGACGCCTCGATGCGCTGGTTCGGTACCGGCCTGATCGGCCCGGTGCCGGTGCCGGCGATCATCTTCGCGATTGCCGCGATCCTTTGCCATATCGTGCTGCGCTACACACGTTACGGCCGCGCGGTCTATGCCGTCGGCGGCAATGCCGAGGCGGCACGGCTCTCCGGCCTGCGTGTCGACCGCATCCTGATCTCGGTCTACATCATCGTCGGCTTCTTCGCCGGCCTTGCCGCCTTCGTTTTGTCGGCGCGGCTCAACTCCTCCGAAGCCGTCGCCGGCATCGGCTACGAGTTGACGGTGATCTCGGCGGTCGTTATCGGCGGCACCTCGCTGTTCGGCGGCATCGGCAGCGTCGGCGGCACGGTGGTCGGTGCAGGACTGATCGGCGTCTTGCAGAACGGGCTGCAGTTCAACAACGTCTCGTCCTACACGCAAAGCATCGTCATCGGCCTGATCCTCATCCTCGCGGTGGCCTTCGATCGCTGGCTGAAATCGCGGGTGAGGCGGTGATACAGGTGCCATACCTATCCAGGTCGGCGGGCCAGCACCCCCCCTCTGTCCTGCCGGACATCTCCCCCTCAAGGGGGAGATTGGACGTCGCTCCAGCTTTCGCCAATCTCTAAAGAAGGGAGAACTTTCGGCGAAGCTGCCAATCTCCCCCCTTGAGGGGGAGATGTCCGGCAGGACAGAGGGGGTGTTCAAGCGCAGCATAGAGAAGATGGGCAAGTTTCGCGCTGAGGAATAGAAGTAGTGAATCACTATCCCGTACCTCCCCGTAACCGCGGCAATGCGCGCAAGATGCGCAAGGCCATGACGGCTGCCGAGCTGAAGCTCTGGAATGAGGTCCGGGCGCATCGACTCATGGGGCTGGCATTTCGGCGGCAGATGCCAATTGCAGGCCATATTGTCGATTTTGCCTGCCCGGACAAAAAGCTGATTGTCGAACTGGATGGCTCCCAGCATGCCCGGGCCGATGCCTCAATATGGGACGCTACCAGAAGCGCACGGCTTGAAGCGCTGGACTGGACTATCCTGCGGTTCTGGAACGACGACGTCATTCGCGATATCGATAATGTCTGCCAGCACATAGTCATGGTGGCCGGCGCGGATGTGCGCTGAACTCAGCCGTGCAGGGTCGGCGGGACAGCACCTCTCTGTCTTGCCGGACATCTCCGCTCAAAAGGGGCAGGTTTCTGAGGCGAGGTGCCAATGACCCAGATAAGAACCATGACCGAACAGGACGTTCCGGCGGTGTCGCGGCTGCTTGGAGGGTCCTGGCGCTACACCTATTCGCCGATCCTGGGTGCCGAGACCACGGCGCGGCTGTCGGATGAGAGGCACGCGCCGGAGCGGCTGGCGGCCGAGCTCAGGGACGACAGCAAGATGTCCTTCGTCGCCGAGCGGGCTGACGGCTCGCTCGCCGGTTATGCGATGGCCGCGATGGACGACAAAGGCGAGGTCATGCTCGAGCGGCTCCATATAGACAAAAGCGAGTACGGCACCGGCCTTGCCGCCGACCTGCTGCATGCCGTTCTTGCCGCGCATGCGGGTATTCCCAGCATCGCCCTGGAAGTGATCGAGGGCAACGACCGCGCAATCGCCTTCTATCGCAAGCACGGCTTCGAGGTCGTCGAGCGCCGGCCGGCTGCACACGGCGTGGGCGGCCACGCCTCGCTGATCATGCGCCGGCTGCTACCACGGGCTTAGCAAGCGAAAGCGGCTGAGCGCGTAATCTCCCCCCTTGAGGGGGAGATGTCCGGCAGGACAGAGGGGGGCGCCTCGCGTGAAGCGCCAACCTTCTCTTTCGTCCCACAGGGCGTCGCGCCAGGACGTACCGACCCTCTCTGTCGCCTTCGGCGACATCTCTCCCTCAAGGGGGAGATTGGCGACTTCTCCGACCGCTCAGACCGGCGTTGACGCGCTGTGCGCGCGTTGCCCAGTCGGCAACCGTCGCGCCAGCAACGCTCTCGCCGGCAACCATCCCGCTCGTCTGCGGCGCAAGCAGGTCGTTGCGGCGGGCGAGGGCGACGAAGGCGGACACGGTCCATCTGCCGTTTCGAAGTCGCGCTTTGGAAGCCTGGCCTTAGAAGTCCATGCCGCCACCGCCGGGCATCGGAGGCATGGGCGTTTCCTTCTTCGGCTTCTCGGCCACCATCGCCTCGGTCGTCACCAGCAGGCCGGCAACAGAGGCGGCACCCTGCAGGGCAGTGCGTACGACCTTGGCCGGGTCGATGACGCCTTGACTGTAGAGGTCGCCGAACTCGTTGGTCTGCGCGTTCCAGCCATAGCCGAAATCGGCCGTCTCGCGCAGCTTGCCGACGATGATCGAACCTTCGGCGCCGGCATTTTCGGCGATCTGGCGCACCGGGGCCTCGATCGCGCGACGCACGATCTCGACGCCGGTCTTCTGGTCCGGATTGTCGACCTCGATATTGTCGAGCGCCTTCGCCGCCCTCAGCAGCGCCACGCCACCGCCGGGCAGGATACCTTCCTCGACCGCCGCGCGTGTGGCGTGCATTGCATCGTCGACGCGATCCTTGCGCTCCTTGACCTCGATTTCGGTCGAGCCGCCGACACGGATGACGGCGACACCGCCTGCGAGCTTGGCCAACCGCTCCTGCAGCTTCTCGCGGTCGTAGTCGGAGGTGGTTTCCTCGACCTGCGCCTTGATCTGGCTGACGCGCGCCTGGATTTCATCCTTGCGGCCGGCGCCGTCGACGATGGTGGTGTTTTCCTTCTCGATCAGCACCTTCTTGGCGCGGCCGAGCATCTCCAGTGTGACGTTCTCGAGCTTGATGCCGAGGTCTTCCGAGATCGCCGTGCCGCCGGTCAGGATGGCAATGTCTTCGAGCATGGCCTTGCGGCGGTCACCAAAACCCGGCGCCTTGACAGCTGCAACCTTCAGGCCACCGCGCAGCTTGTTGACGACAAGCGTCGCCAGCGCCTCGCCTTCGACGTCCTCGGCAATGATCAGCAGCGGCTTGCCGGATTGCACGGCGGCTTCGAGCACGGGAAGCATGGCCTGGAGGTTGGAGAGCTTCTTCTCGTGGATCAGCACATAGGGTTCTTCGAGTTCGACGCGCATCTTGTCCTGGTTGGTGATGAAATAAGGCGAGAGATAGCCACGGTCGAACTGCATGCCTTCGACCACTTCCAACTCGGTCTCGGCGGTCTTGGCTTCTTCGACAGTGATGACGCCCTCATTGCCAACCCTTTCCATCGCCTCGGCGAGGAAGCGGCCGATCTCGGCATCGCCATTGGCAGAGACGGCGCCGACCTGGGCGATTTCGTCGTTCCTGGTCACCTTGCGGGCATTGGATTTCAGGTCGGCGACGACGGCGTCGACCGCCTTGTCGATGCCGCGTTTCAGGTCCATCGGGTTCATGCCGGCAGCGACGGCCTTGGCCCCTTCCCTGACGATGGCCTGAGCAAGAATCGTCGCGGTCGTGGTGCCGTCGCCGGCGGTATCGCTGGTCTTCGAGGCGACCTCGCGCACCATCTGCGCGCCCATGTTCTCGAACTTGTCCTCAAGCTCGATCTCTTTCGCCACCGTCACGCCGTCCTTGGTGATGCGCGGCGCGCCGAACGATTTGTCCAAGACAACGTTGCGGCCCTTGGGACCGAGCGTCACCTTCACCGCATTGGCAAGGATATCGACGCCGCGCAACATCTTCTCGCGGGCTTCGGTATGAAATTTCACATCTTTGGCAGCCATTGGAACACTCCTCGATAGGCAGCTTTTCGTTGACTGGAATGCTTGTTCAGGCCCCGCTCAGGCAGCCTTCTTCATTTCGCCCGTGGCTTCGATCACGCCCAGCACGTCGCTCTCTTTCATGATGAGCAGATCCTCGCCATTGAGTTTGATCTCGGTGCCGGACCATTTGCCGAACAAAATGCGGTCGCCGACCTTGACGTCGAGCGGCTGCAACTGGCCGCTGTCGTCGCGCGCGCCGGGGCCGGCGGCAATGACCTCGCCCTCCTGCGGCTTCTCCTTGGCGGTGTCGGGGATGATGATGCCGCCCGCTGTCTTTTCGTCGACCTCGATGCGGCGGACTAGGATGCGGTCATGCAATGGACGGAACGCCATGTCGTTCTCCTCTCGGGACAAACAGATTTTCGAACATCCTCCTGACCGGACCGGCAATATCGGCCCGGCACGGGGTGCGCGACCCCTTCATCAGGCATCGCGCGCATACGAACTAGTCGCGCTTTTTTCAGCTTTCAAGAGGATAATGCAAAAATTTTAGCACTCGACGCCTGAGAGTGCCAATACGCTGTAATTGTTCGCACATTCGCCGTCTCCGGCGCGATGACCCGGCCGGATTTCCAAATCTGTCCGTCTCCTGAGCCGCTTGCGGCGGCTGGAACCTATGTGGAAGGCGAGGCGTTTTGCAGACCGAGGTTCATTGGGAAAGGAAGGATTGCATGACCAGCAGGGACTTTCAGCTCCAGATGCAAGGGTTTGGCCTCACCACGGCGGAGATCCACTACCGTCTGCCCGACCATCGAAGCCTGCTTCAGCTCTATATCTGGCAGGAATACGATATCGCCCCTGATTTCCCGACGCTGAAGCATTTCCTCGATTTCTGGGAGCGCGAGATCGAAGGCCCGCTGCATTCGGTGCGCGTCGCCCATCATCACCTGATCCAGCCCTCCGAATGGCGGGCCGTAAACGGCATTATTACCGTCCACTGAGGAGCAACCCGATCAGCCGCTAGACAGCGGACAAAGTCTCCGAAGCGGGGGAGAGAGGTAGCTAACTCTCCCCCACTTGTTTTGGGTCTCACAATGTCGGAGGGGTCCGGGCTAGCCGGCGTGGTCGACAGGCTTGCGGGCCGATGCGAGCAATCCAGCCTTGCGCGCCGCCCTGACGAAGGCCTTGCGCGCATCACGCGCGGTGCGCCAGCCGTGGAGCGCGTCGCGGCAGGTCCGATAGGCGGCGCGCCAACTCCGGCCGCGTGCACGGTCCGGCCACTGCTGGCGCATGCATTCGATAGCTTCCCAACTGCTGGCGACCTTGCGCTCGCTGGATTGGAATTTCAACGTGATTGGCTCGGCAAAGCGGACGTCGTCCATCACTTCCTCCTTGTTTTCTGATCGTCTTCTTGTTTGAGCAAGCAACGTTATGCTGGCAGGCACCGGCGGCCGGCCGGCGCCGCTGAAGGACATGGTTCGTCTCTCTGCGCGGTTCAAGAGCATCGCGGCAACAGCCGGTTATTCCTCCTCGTCGGGCCCTTGCAGCAGTTCGATCAGCGTCGCTACTCTTGCCGTCGGCAGCGGTCGGCCCTCGTTCACCAACGCCTCGTCGGCGGCGATCCAGGCCAGGGCCTCGCGCAATTCCTGGACCGTCCCGTCCGTCGCCGCAATGTCGGCGATCACGGCTTCGTCGACCGGGCCCAGCACAGAAATGATCTCGTCGCGTGTCATGGTCAGCTCCATCTGCGAGTGCCGGGAACGGGCCCGGCAACACAAGAAATCTGGGTCTTGACCTGCTGCAGACAATAACCGGCCGGGGAAGTCAGCGTTGGCGATTGAAACCAAACAGGCAATCTCCTGCCGGACATCTCGCCGCAAAAAGGGGGATTGGCAGCCTCGCCGAGCCGACCGAAAACCGGCCCCAAAAAACCGGCAAAGCGAAAGCCACCGGGTCTTGACTTGCGGCGGACAATAACCAGATCGAAGGCACCGGTCGCCGAAATGGGGCCGGCGAAGCCAGGGAGCGCCAGCTCTTTGGCGCTCCTCGTATCTATGTTGCTCGATGGAGGATGTAGCTATGAGAACCGCATTCGACTTTTCCCCGCTCTATCGGTCGAGCATCGGCTTCGACCGCGTCTTCAACCTGCTGGAAAATGCGCCGCAGGCTTTCGACGCCTGGCCGCCCTATGACATCGCGCGCAGCGGCGAGAACAACTACCGCATCACTATCGCCGTAGCCGGGTTTTCCGAGGACGACCTCGAAATCACCCATGAACCCAACCTCCTGATTGTCTCCGGCCAGCACAAGGAGCCGGACAACGCGGAGTATCTGCATCATGGCCTCGCCACACGGCCCTTTACCCGCCGTTTCGAGCTTGCCGATCACGTCAAGGTCGCAGGCGCCTCGCTCGACAACGGCCTGCTCAGCATCGATCTGGTACGTGAGGTGCCCGAGGAGATGAAGCCTCGGCGCATCGCCATCGCGACCGATGTCGCCTCGCCGAAGACCGGGCCAAAGGTCGCGCAGGTCGAAGCAAACAAGCAGGCTGCCTGAATGCACCAGTCGAGAAAGGAGACTATGCAATGGCTATTCGTGATCTCATTCCCTGGGGCCGGGAGAACAATCACGCCCCCAGCCTGTTCCGTGACGCCGATCGCGATCCCTTCCTGACGCTGCATCGCGAAATGAACCGCCTGTTCGACGAGGCGTTCCGCGGCTTCGACACGCGGCTGCCGTCGCTCGGTGGCTTCTCCGCTGCCCGCGTCAGCTGGCCCAGTATCGACATCGCCGATGGCGAAAAGGAGATCCGCGTCACCGCCGAGATCCCCGGCATGGACGCGAAGGACGTCGAGCTGCTGCTCGATGACGGCGTGCTGACGCTGCGCGGCGAGAAGCGCGAAGAGACCGAGGACAAGGACAGGCAGTTCTCCGAACGCTTCTATGGCCGTTTCGAGCGGCGTATCCCGCTCGGCTACGAAGTCGACGAAGACAAGGTGAACGCCGCGTTCCGGAACGGTGTGCTCAGCGTGACGCTGCCCAAGACGGAGCGCGCCCAGGCAAAGGCCAAGCGTATCGCCATCAGCGGCGGCGACGGCAAGTCCTGACGGCTCGTAGGACGACACCCCTTCTGCCTGCCGGTTCCGGCGGGCAGAAGCGGGCAAATGTCGATGACCCGTTCTCCCGACGCTCCGGTTCCGCCTGACCAGGCGCAGCACGCCCTGCAGTGCCTGACGACCGAGCATTTCGTCCTGCAAAACGCTCGCGCCGCGACCATTCAGGAAGCGAACCAGAGAGCCGATCTGTTCCTGACCTCGGTCTCGAGCGCAACGATTGCCTTGTCCTTCGTCGCGCAGGTCACGGAGATGGGCAGGCCGTTCGTGTTGTTCAGCCTGATCTTGCTGCCTTGCCTTTTCTTCATCGGACTGGTCACCTTCGTGCGCGCGGTGCAGGTTGCCATCGAGGACATGGTGCATGCCCGCGGGATGGCCAGGATCCGCCACTATTTCGTCGAACTGGCGCCCGTCCTGCAAAGATACCTCGTCAATTCCACGCATGACGACCCCTCGGCGGTGCTGGTCGACAAAGGTCTCAGACCCTCGCCGCTGCAATATTTCATGACCACCGCGGGGATGGTGGGCACGATCAATGGCGCCATCGCCGGCGTCTTCACCGGCATCGTTGTAAAGTCTGCGTTTGGCGGGGGCATGACGCGCGGCGTGATTTGCGGGCTGCTGGTCTTCGCCGCATGCATTCTCATCCTGCGGCGTTACCATAATCGCGCCTGGACGGCGGCCGAACAAAGTTTGCCCGCCCTGTTCCCGGGCGACACGGTCAAAGCGAGGACATAGCCGCCCGGCAAGTTTGCGGAAAGTGGTGGGCGCCGCCCTTGCGTCTTGCGCGCCAATTGACCATCCTCGCCAACATCACTTTGCACCGCGGCCGGGGGGTTCGCACATGCCGACGCTTTATGCGCTGAAACCGGCCTTCCAGGCCAGGTTGCGGCCGCTTGCCGACGGACTGGCCAGAGCCGGCGTCACCGCCAACCAGATCACGTTGCTGGCCGCTGCCCTCTCGCTCGCCACCGGCCTTGTGGTGGCAGCCCTTGACGGCCACCGCGTGGTCTTTCTGCTGATGCCGCTCGTGCTGTTTACGCGAATGGCGCTGAATGCGATCGACGGTATGCTCGCAAGGGAACATGGCCAGGCCTCGAAGCTCGGCATGTATCTCAACGAGTTCTGCGATGTTGTCTCCGATCTCGCTTTGATCCTGGCCTTTGCCGTCATTTTTCCTGTCTGGGGCGTCGTCGCATTTGCGATCGCGGCGGTGATTGCGGAATTCGCCGGCGTGCTCGGCATCGCGGCCGGAGCGGGGCGCAGCTATGCCGGCCCGTTCGGCAAAAGCGACCGGGCGCTGGCGCTTGGCATCCTCGCCGTGCTTATCGCGTCCGGCCTGTGGCTCCCGGCGCTCACGACGCTCGTGTTTCCGGCCATGGCTACACTCTCGCTGGCGACCGCCATCAACCGGATACACAGCGGCCTTAACGGGAGCGGCAGCTGAATTCGGGTCTCGCCAGGGAGAACGACATGCTTCACCAACAGACGGTTGCGGCAGTGGCTTCAGCCAACATCGAGCGGGTGGCGCAGGAGCGCAGCTTCAAGAGCCATGACGGCACCGATATCTTTTACCGCTGTTGGCCGGCGCTGTCGGAACACCGCAAGGGTGCCATCCTGCTGTTCCATCGCGGCCACGAGCATGGCGGCCGCATGGCGCATCTGGTCGACGAACTTGAGATGCCCGACCACGCCTTTTATGCCTGGGATGCGCGCGGCAATGGCCGCTCCGCCGGCGAACGCGGCTATGCGCCGTCGTTTGCGGCGCTGGTGCGCGACATCGATTGTTTCGTGCGCGAGATTGGCAGCGACGGCTTTGCGCGGCGCGACATCGCGCTGATCGCGCAATCCTTCGGCGCCGTGCTTGCCGCCGCCTGGGTGCATGACTATGCGCCTGACATTCGCGCCCTGGTGCTGGCCTCGCCGGCCTTCTCGGTCAAGCTCTACGTGCCCTTCGCCAAGCAAGGCATTGCGTTGTGGCAGAAGCTGAAGGGCCGCTTCTTCGTCAATTCCTACGTCAAGGCGAAATTCCTGACGCATGACCCCGAGCGCATCGCCTCCTTCGACGCCGACCCGCTGATCACCCGGCCGATCGCCTCCAACATCCTGGTCGAGCTCTACGACCATGCCGCGCGCATCGTCGCCGACGCCCGCGCCATCACCGTGCCGACACAGCTTCTGATCTCCGGCAGCGACTGGGTGGTGCGCCATGGACCGCAGCACGAGTTTTTCGTCAATCTGGCGAGCCCGGCCAAGGAGCGGCATATTTTGCCCGGCTTCTTTCACGACACGCTGGGCGAGCGCGACCGCCACAAGGCACTCGACCTGATCGGGCCTTTCCTCGAAAGGCAGTTCACAGCGCCGGAAAAGCCGGTCGACCTGACCGAGGCCGACCGTGCCGGCTACACACGCGACGAGGCCGACCGGCTGGCCTCGCCGCTGCCGCTGCTGTCTCCCAGGGGGCTCTACTGGACAATCAGCCGCGCTTCGATCCGCATGGGCGCCTGGCTGTCGTCCGGCATGAAGACGGGGATTGCCACCGGCTTCGATTCCGGCTCGACGCTCGACTATGTCTATGAGAACGAGGCGCGCGGCATCAGCCCCATTGGCCGCATGATCGACCGCACCTTTCTCGATGCCATCGGCTGGCGCGGCATCCACCAGCGCAAGCTGCATCTGGAAGAGCTGATCGGCAGCGCCGCCGCCTCGCTCAAGGCCGCCGGCCGGCCGGTCCATATCGTCGATATCGCCGCCGGCCATGGCCGCTACGTGCTCGATGCCGTGCAGAAATGCGCCGCGCCGCCGGCAAGCGTGCGGCTGCAGGATTTCTCCGAGCTCAACGTCTCGCTCGGCCGCAAGCTGATCGCCGAGCGCAAGCTGCCGGCGACCGTCTCGTTCCATCGAGGTGACGCCTTCGACGCCACGATGCTGGCCGGGCTCGACCCGGCGCCGGATCTCGCCATCGTCTCGGGGCTCTACGAATTGTTTTCCGACAATGCCATGATCGCCCGCTCGCTCGGTGGACTGGCCAGCGCCATGCAGCCCGGAAGCCTGCTCGTCTACACCAACCAGCCTTGGCATCCGCAGCTCGAGATGATCGCGCGCAGCCTGACCTCGCATCGCGGCGGCCAGGCCTGGGTGATGCGCCGCCGCACGCAGACCGAGATGGACCAGTTGGTGGCGGCCGCCGGCTTCGAGAAGCTCGACCAGCGAATCGACCAGTGGGGCATCTTCACCGTTTCGGTCGCGCGGCGCGTCTGAGCATGGACTTGCCTGCCTCTGCCTTACCTCGCGATGCCCCTGCCCTTCCGGCCTTGCCGCGCGAGCCGTATCCCGGGATAGTCCTGCGCGCCGCATTGTGGCTGTCATTTCTGGCGCCGTTCTTCTACGCCACCTACGGCTTCGCCAACTGGCTGGCGTCGCGGCGCGACGACGTCGGCAGCATCGTCTTCGGCTGGGAGCATGGCATCCCGTTCCTTGCCTGGACGATCGTGCCCTACTGGTCGATCAACCTGTTCTATGGCTTGTCGTTGCTGTTGAACAATTCAAAGAGCGGCGTCGACCGCCTTGCCGGCCGCTATCTGACGGCGCAGATCGTCGCCGTCGCCTGCTTCATCCTGTTCCCGCTGACTGCGACGTTCGTGCGCCCGCAGACGAGCGGCCTGCCCGGCTTCATGTTCGCCGTGCTCGGCGGCTTCGACAAACCCTTCAACCAGGCGCCGTCGCTGCATATCGCGCTGCTGGTCATCATCTGGGACCATTGGCGTCACAGATTGACCGGCATCGCCGGCGTCGCCTGGCATGTCTGGTGTTTCCTGATCGGCGCCTCGGTGCTGACGACGTGGCAGCACCATTTCATCGACATTCCGACCGGCGCGCTGCTCGGCCTTTTCGCGCTGTGGCTGTTTCCGCGCGACGGCGCCTTGCCTTTCGCCGGCTTCCGCCTGACCGCGGACCCGAAAGCGCGGCTTCTGGCGCTGTTCTATGCGCTTGGCGCAGCCTTTGCGCTGGCCGGCGCTGCTGCCGGCGCATTGGTCTCGGCGCTGTGGCTCATCCTGTTGTGGCCGGCACTGGCGCTGGCCATAGTCGCTTTCGCCTAT
Organism: Mesorhizobium sp. M0500; assembly: GCF_040321165.1. Classification (NCBI taxonomy): domain Bacteria; kingdom Pseudomonadati; phylum Pseudomonadota; class Alphaproteobacteria; order Hyphomicrobiales; family Phyllobacteriaceae; genus Mesorhizobium; species Mesorhizobium sp. M0500. The sequence goes on along the minus strand of NZ_JAMYRB010000004.1, from coordinate 273,244 downwards.
GCCGGCGCCGGCGCCAAGGTGTTCCAGAAAACAGCCGATGGCCGCGTGTCGCTGGCCAGCCGTCTTCTGCTGTGGCCCTACCGGGTTGCCGCCAAGGTCAATGTGTGGGCATGGACGCGAAAGCTTCCGGCGCAGATCGTCATTGCCGACGGTGTTTCCCTTGGCCGTTTTCCGACCGCCGCCGAGGCCGACGCCTTCGGCACGGTGATCGACCTTGCCGGCGAATTGGAAAGGCCGCGTGGCGCCTCGATCCACTGGTTGAGCCTGCCCATGATCGACCTTTTGCCGCCGTCTCGCGAGGCGCGTGCGCAAGCGGTGGCGGCGATCGAGACGGCGCGGGGCCAGGGCACGGTGCTGGTCTGCTGCGCGCTTGGCTTCCAGCGCAGCGCCGCCGTCGTAGCCGAATGGCTGGTCGCCAGCGGCCGGGCCGACACGCCGGATCAGGCGCGAGGCAAGCTCGCTGCCGCCGGCCGGCCTGTGCATCTTGGCGTGGACCACCCGGCATGACCGCCTATCGTGACAGGGCCGAAGCATTCGCTGCCGGGCTGATGGTGCAGGTGGCATGGCCGCTGCTGCTGGTTGCTGCTGCCTTGCTGGCGGCACCGGTCATCGGCCTGGCGGCAGTGCCGCAAACATCATCGCTGTCCGCGGTAGTCTGGCTGATCGCCGCCGCGAGTGCCATAGCCACAATCATTCTCTCGGCCCTGCTTTTGTTCGACGCGCTGCTGTTCCGGCTGATGGCCAGCCACGCCAGCGAAGCAGGCGGCGGTGCGGCGATCGACGACGTGCTGGCGCGCATGCGGCTGAAACCCACGGCGGCCGGTGGCCGCTCGCTCGACCAGCGGATGGCCGGCACGCGCCGTCTGCTCGCCAAGCAGCGTATCGCCTTCAGCCTGTTCGCGGCGGCCTCGGTCGTCGCGGCATTCTTTTGAGCCCGTCCATGACAAAGCTTCGCGTCAGCACCTATACCCTGCTGCAGACGGTGACCTCGGTCGGCCTGTCAGCACTGGCCTGGGTAGTCACCGGAGTGCGGCCGATCTGGAACGGCAGCCAGCCATCGGACCGGCAGCGCATCTACTTCGCCAACCATGCCAGCCACGGCGATTTCATCCTGCTGTCGGCCTGCCTCAGCGAGAAGGAACGCGCCCGTACCCATGCGGTGGCGGCCGCCGATTATTGGAGCAAGACGCGGCTGCGCCGTTTCATTGCCGAGGACATGCTGTCTTCCGTGCTGATCCACCGGCAGTGGACGGATGAAACGCAGCACCCGATCTCGATCATGCTGTCGGTGCTCGACCAAGGCCATTCGCTGATCCTGTTTCCCGAAGGCACGCGCAACATGACCGACGAACCGCTGCTGCCGTTTCGCTCCGGCCTCTACAATCTGTCGATGGCGCGGCCCGATGTCGAACTCATCCCGTGCTGGATCGAGAACATGTCGCGGGTGCTGCCCAAGGGCCAATTCGTGCCGGTGCCGCTGCTTTGCCGTGTCGTCTTCGGCGCGCCGATCGCCATTCAACCGGGTGAGGAACGCCGCGCCTTTCTCGATCGCGCCCGCGAAACGCTGCTGGCGCTCAACCCCCGGCCGCAGCGAGACGATTGAGGACCAAGGCAAAATGCTGCCGATGATGCACGAAACCCTCATTCTGATTGTCGGCCTGCTGGCGGTGCTGATCAGTGCCAGCGTCGTCGCCGGCGTCTTGTCATGGCGCGCGCCAAAGCCGTTGTCGCCGACGCTGGTCAACCTCACCCAGCGCATCAATGCCTGGTGGGTGATGGTGGTGGCGATCACCGTCGCCTTCTTCTTCGGCCGCCCCGGCATGACCATCCTGTTCGCGCTGATTTCCTTCGCCGCCCTGCGCGAATTCGTGACGCTGACGCACAGCCGCCGCAGCGACCACTGGGTGCTGCTCGGCATGTTCGGCATCGTCATCCCGTTCCAGTACTGGTTGGTGTGGACCGCCTGGTACGGCCTGTTCACCATCTTCATCCCGGTCTACTGCTTCCTGCTGATGCCGGCGATCACCGCGCTGCACGGCGACACCGAGCGCTTTCTCGAGCGCGTCTCGGCGCAGCAATGGGCGGTGATGATTTCGGTCTACTGCGTCAGCCACGTGCCGGCGCTGCTGACGCTCGAGGTGCCAGGCTTCGAAGGCCGCAACCTGTTGCTGATCGCTTTCCTGATCATCACCGTGCAAGGCAGCGACGTGCTGCAATATATTTTCGGCAAGCTGTTCGGCCGGCATCTCCTGGCGCCGACGGTCTCGCCGTCGAAGACTTGGGAGGGGCTGGTCGGCGGGCTGGCGGCATCGAGCCTGCTCGGCGCGCTGCTGTCGTTCCTGACGCCGTTCTCGCCGCTGCAGGCAGCCGGCGTCGCCTTCATCGCCTGCCTGATGGGCTTCCTTGGCGGGCTGGTCGCCTCCGCCATCAAGCGCGATCAAGGCGTCAAGGACTGGGGCCATCTGATCGAAGGCCATGGCGGCATGATGGACCGTGCCGACAGCCTGGTCTTCGCCGCCCCGGTCTTCTTCCATACGGTGCGCTATTTCTGGACTCTATGAAGGTTGGCGCCGTTTGCCGCGGCGGACGGTTCAGCGCGACCTTGCGAAGACAACCTGATCCGTTTCGTTATTGCCACTTTCGCGAAAGCGGTAATAACCCGACCTGCCGCAGTCTTCGCCGCGCTCATTTTGCCGCGGCGAGCGGCTCTTTCTTGCGCGCCGGCGTCAGGCGGCGCATGCGGCGTTTGGCGGTGGTCTTCAGCGCCACCGGCGGAGCGCTGGACAACGCACCGAGCACCGCGCCTACCATGCCATGTGCGACGAAATCGGCGTTGATCTCGTTGGCCAATCTGGCATCTGCCTCCTGGTTGTCGCTGTCGGCTTCCGACCACAACACGATGCCCACTCGCAACCTTGGTTTGGCGCGTTTCAGCCGACGGACCAGGAACCGCCCGTGCTTGACGGAATCCCGGTTCAAAAATCCGACGACGACACTATCGACGGGGTCGAGCTCAAGGCGGCGAATGCTCCCCGGTTCCATCTCGGCGAAGCTCGCTCTCAACACCGTAGCGCCCTGGACTTCGAGCACCTGCGCCAGCATGGCGGCAGCCGCGTCGTCGAGCTCGCCGCGCCCTCCGGCGCACAGCACCGACATGCCCGTGCCATCCGGCAGTTCGGTGTCTTCCTCGCCCTGAACCTCCCCCTGAACGTGCTTGTCCTCGCGTGAGCCGTTGTCCTCGGCCGCGGCCGTGTCGTCCGCTTCCGCCTCCTCCTGCGCGCTGTCGTCGAGGTTCGCCACCATCGTCAGCGCGCTGCCCGCGACCTGCTGTCTTTGCTCATCGCTCAACACACCACGCACCCGGTCCTGCTCGCCGAGCAGAAGTGCGGGAATCGCGACCTTGTCGTAGAACTCGACCAGATATTCTTCCTCCAGCATCTCCTCGGCATGGTCCGTCGCTTCCTCGGGATCGCCGGCCAGCAGCCGCTGGTAAAGCCGGGCGTGCGGTTCGAGCACGGGTTCGTTGCCGAACAGAACGTCGAGGAATTCGAACTGCGGCACATGGCGGCCGAGCACGACGAGGCAGACCGTGAGCGGCGTCGACAGAACCAGGCCCAATGGCCCCCAAAGCCAGGTCCAGAAGATCGCCGCAACGATGATGGCCAATGGCGACAGCCCGGTGCGCGAGCCGTAGAGCCAAGGTTCGATCACGTTGCCGGTGATCAGTTCCACCACGACGAAAAGCCCTGCGGTCCAGAGCACGAGCGACCAGCCGGGCGCCACGGCCAGCGCCAGGAACAGAGGCAACAGCGTCGCTATGACCGGGCCGATATAGGGAACGAAGCGCAGCGCCAGCGCCAGCAAGCCCCACAGCAATGGATTGGGTATGCCCAGCAGCCAAAGTCCGATTGCAATTGGGACGGCATAGACGATGTTCACGACCAGTTGCATGAGCAGATAGCGGCCGACGCGCTTGCCGGCATCCTGCAGCGCCTCGGTGGTTCGATGCAGATCGCCATAGCCGACGAGGCGTATGAAGCGATCGCGCAGGTCCTCCCGCTCGAGCAGCATGAATATGACGACCACGACGATCAGTCCGGCCGATGCCAGCGGGCTCAGCAGCGGGCCGATCAGATTCTGGAGAACCTCGAGCGGTCGTTCGCGCGCGACGATTTCGACCGGGATCGGTTCCCGCGGAGGCTGATCGGCGGCGGGTTGTGCGGGCTCGGGTCTGTCGAGCTCCTGGCCGACGCGTTCGATCACCCGGCTCAATCTGGAAACGATGCCGCCGCCGACGCCGGTTTCCTTGAGCGACCGGACCTTGGTCAGGATATTCGCCTGGTAAAGCGGAATGTTCTGCGCCAGTTCACTGACCTGCGTGGCGACGATGAAGGAGAACAGAGCCAGCACCGTGAATGCGCCGAGCACACTGGCGATCACGGCAGGAAGACGCGGAATGCCGGCTCGCTTGAGTGCCGACACCATGGGCACGAGCGCAAAGGTAAGCAGCAGCGCGATTGCGATCGGCAGAAAGACCTCGCGCCCGAAATAGAGCGCCGCGACGGCCGTCACGACCGACGCTACGCTGGGCAACGATGTGCGCGGAAGCGCCCTGGCCGCGGAAACAATGCCCGCCCGCCGGGGCTCCGACAGGTGCGCGTCGTTTCGACGATTTGCCGCCACTTGATACCTCCGCCCCGCCGTCGCCATGATCGGGCATATTGAGCCGGCGTGCAACTTCGCAGCGTCTCACCCAGCTGGACGCCGATTGCCCTGGTCGGCAGCGCGGCAAATTCAGTCATGGTAGAATTTTTTGCATTAATGACGTCACGGGCAATCCTGTTCCATGTCTGCGCCAGAACGTGGAACTTTTGGGTCAAAACACCGTTCCTTCGTAGATCGCTGATGGACAACCTCAAAGCAGCAGCTCAGGAGGAATGATCATGAACATCAAGACGCTTTGCATGGGCGCGATGGCGCTTTCGATGATGACCGGCGCAGCGCTTGCCGCCGGTGCCACTGGCACTTCGGCGCTCGACGATCCGCAGAAAATGAACCCCTTCTTCACCGACGCCGGCATGAAGACCATGAAGTCGGAAGCCGAATTCAAGGCGGCATGGATGGCCATGTCCACGAGCGACCGAGCCATGATGTTGAAGGAATGCAGCGACGCAGGCATTGCCACGATGCATGCCGACTTCTGCAAGATGGCCAACCAGCTCGGTGGCGCCAACAAGTGATCGTTGCCAATTGAAATAACGCACCAAGCGAAAGGGCGGGCAGGTCTGTCACTGCGACCTTCCTGTCCGCACGGGCGGGCGCTCATCTATTTGAACTCGTGCCGGAATATCCGCGTAAAAGGCCACGACTTCGATTGCCGTGGCGCCATTGGCATGGCTTGGCCGGAGCGCATGTCGCGAAGCGGCAATGCCACTACCGCCCAGGGGGTCCCAGTCTGCTCACAATCCGGGTTTTCCGGTCGGCCGTCCGCCTGGCATTAGCGGTCGGCACGCTTGGTTACCGGCACGCTGCCCCCGGCACGCTTGACCTCGCCGCCAACCGTGGGATAGGCCGGGTAATGAGCCAACCACCTCCGCACCGGAGTCCCACGAAAGACCTGCCATGACCGACGCGATCATAAGAGACAGCAATGGCACGGCGCTGCACGAGGGCGACTCCGTGACCCTGATCAAGGATCTCAAGGTCAAAGGCACGTCGGAGACGATCAAGCGCGGCACGCTGGTGAAGAATATTCGCCTCACCGGCAATCCCGGCGAGATCGAATGCAGCACCAGGCAGGTGAAGGGCCTGGTGCTGAAGACCGAGTTTTTGAAAAAGGCGTGATCGCCTCGGCACCCTTCGCTTCGCTTCCATATCAGTCGCTCTCGAATCGCTCATGTGAGTGAATCGCCCACGCGAGGAACTGGAGGAGCCGCGCCCTCCCCCTATGTTGCACTGCGTTAGATTTGTTGCATTGCAATATCGTCGCATCGGGTCGAGCCTCTGCGAGGTGGGCATTCCTTGCATGAGGTGATTGTGTCGGCATCATTTCGGCCTGACATCGAAGGGCTGCGCGCGCTGGCGGTGGCGGGTGTCATCGCCTTCCATTTTGGTCTGTCCGGCCTGCCCGGCGGCTTTGCCGGCGTCGACATCTTCTTCGTCATCTCCGGCTATCTGATCACCCGTCACCTGGTTACGGAAATCACCGAGACCGGGCGGCTGAACCTCTGGCGCTTCTACGCCCGGCGCGCCCGGCGCCTGTTGCCGGCGGCACTGTTCGTCATCCTCGCCACGCTGTTCACGGGTTACTTCATCCTGTCGCCGGAGGAACAGGCGCTTTATTCGAAAGGCGCCATGTTCGCCTCCGCCTACATGATCAACCTTTGGCTGATCCGCTGGTCGTTCGACTATTTCGCCGCCGACGCCACCAACAACCCGTTCATCCACTTCTGGTCGCTCTCGGTCGAGGAACAGTTCTATTTGGCATGGCCGGCGCTGCTTCTCGCCGCCGCTTGGCTGCGTCCCGGCAAGCGCGCCGCTATAATCGTCATCGGCGTCGCCGGCGCGGCCTCCTTCGCCGCCTGCGCCTGGCTGACGGAAGTGTCGCAGCCCTGGGCGTTCTATTTCTCGCCGCTCAGGGCCTGGGAATTCGCCGCCGGCGGCCTCGCGACCATGGCGCCGGCAAAGATCTGGCGCGACCGGCCGCTGCTGGCCACGCTCCAGGCATGCCTCGGTCTGGCACTGATCGCCTGGGCCTATCTGATGCTGGACGAAGACTCGCCGTTTCCCGGGGTGAATGCGCTGGCGCCTGTTGCCGGCACCGTGCTGCTGCTGCTCAGCGGCAGCGGCGGCCGCAATCTGGCGAGCGCCGTGCTGGCGCTGCCGCCCATGCAATGGTTGGGCCGGCTGTCCTATTCGCTCTATCTCTGGCACTGGCCGGTCATCGTCTATGCGGCGATGGTGGTTCCCAGCCTGTCCATCCTGGACCGCCTTGCCTGCGCGGCGCTGACGCTGCTTCTATCGATGTTCACCTATCATTTCATCGAGAACCCGATCCGCCGCAACGGCTGGCTGATGGCCGGAGCAGCGCGGGCGCTGGTGCCCGCCGTCGCGCTGACCGGCGCCGGCGTGGTCGCGGCCTATGGCAATGCGCGCTTTGCCGAGCACAATCTCAGCCCCGAACAGCACGTCATCGCCGACAGCGCCGCCCAGCTCTCCACCGTGCGCGCGACCAATGGCGGCTGCGTGCTCGATTTCGAGACCGTCAAGCCGAAGCCCTGCATGTTCGGCCGCAAGGATGCCCAGCGCTCGGTCGTGCTGTTCGGCGACTCGCATGCCGACCATTGGTCGACGCCGCTGATCAAGGCGGCCGAGAAGAACAATTTTCGCGTCGTCACCTTTCTCAAATCCTCCTGCCGGGCTTCGCGGGTGACGACCTGGAACTGGCGGCTGAAGCGCGACTACACCGAATGCGATCAATGGCGCGAGCAGTCGGTCAAGGACATCATCGCGCTCCACCCGCAACTGGTGGTGATCTCGGAGTTCTCGATCGGAAATGTGATGAAAGAATCGCCCGAGGAGTTGAAGCACGCCGATTGGCAAGCGCAGTGGCGGACCGGCCTCAGCTGGACGCTTCAAGCCTTCAGCCAGGCCGGCATCAAGGTCGCGGTCATCAGGGACGTTCCCTACAATGCAAGCTACGCCGACAAATGCGTGGCGCGGGCGCTGTGGCGGGGCCAGACGCCCGCGACATGCGACACGCCGAGGATCATGGCGGCAAACGACGACATCGCCACCATCGAGCGCGATATCGTGCGCTCGACACCGAACGCTGCTTACATCGACATGACCGACCGCTTTTGCGACCAGACCACCTGCCATGTCTTCATCGACGGCAAACTAGCCTTCCGCGACCGCCACCACTTGGCGACGCCCTTCGCCGAAACGCTGGAACCGGCAGTGGAGCGGGCGCTGTTTTCGGATGTGATGGCGGCGGCCGTAAAGTAACGGTTCCGGATCTTGTCGGATCACGACCCAGCCCTCGGCAAGCAACCATGCGGGGGTCAGCTAAGGATAAGACCCGCCAGGAAAACCGTAAGGATAAGCGACAGCGGAACTGCAAGAAGGCAGCACAGCTCGAAAGCTCGCCAAGAAGTCATTGGGCGCTTTTCCATGTTGGCCTCCTCCCTCAACGGCCAGACCGAGACGGCAGTTCCGCTTAGATAGTGCTCACCCCCACCACTCATCATGCAATTGGCGCAACTCGTTCCGCTTCCTGGTCATCCATCGTGCACGCGCCAGATGTGTCGCCCACGCCCGGAAAGCCCTCTCCGGCTCCTGCTCCGGATCAATGTGCAGAACGATGCGGGCGACCTCACGCCAATCGGTCCCTTCAGCCGACGCGTCGAGCAGCCGGATATAAGTAAGCATGCGATCTTCGTCATAACCGGTCGGCACTGAAGACGTCGGCGCTGCGTTCGCGATATGAGAGTTTGGCGGCTTTGGCATTGCGACCTACCAGCAATGGCGCACCGTAGCAGCCTATAAAGAAGCCCGCGCCCTTTGATCGGAGGATGCGCCGATCGAGATTCGCCTCGACGGTCGGCAAATGGCGGCCTCAGGCGGAGTTCACCGCCCAGCTGGGCTCACGCCTCACCACGTCGTGATCGGGTCGAGGCAATCTATCTATTTTAGTGGAACCTAATTTAGTCGACGCAATTATGCGTGCGTGAGAAAGCGTGAAATCCAGACCGTCACTGAAAGCCGGCTATCGCGAGATCAGTTGGCCGATGATCCAGTGATTGCAGTCGATTTGACGGAACGGATATTACAGGCGGCCGACAACGACAGGATTGTCTGCCTCGTTGTGGCAACGGAGCAACTGGAAACCGACCGCATCGAGAAAGCGGAGCCTAAGGAGACCAGGATTGCCACAAGCTTCGTCCGGGACTTTGAGGTAATGCTGCTTGTTCTTTATGCGGCCTACGCCCTCGCTGTGCTGGGTGCGACCGCGTTCGTTTTGCTGGAATTGGGCCATGTTCTGTAGGCAGACGTCGGCAAAAGACGGGACTGACGCGCGATTGCCGCTGTTTGATGAGAGGAGCGGCCACGCTGCGTCGACGATCCGACCCCGGCGCAGCCAGCGGCGTTTTCGCGCCAGCAGGCGCTAAACTTCGGGCCCGTCCGTTCCTTACATCTTGCCAATCTATGGAACGAGGCTGCCCCTCGGGGGTTTTTCTATTAGAGGGACGTTAAAGAAGGAGGTAGCTATGAAGAAGCTCCTGCTTGCCTCGGTGATCGCCATCGCCTCGGCGGCTTCCGTGATCGGCCCGGCGAATGCCGGCGGCAGCGTCACGATCGGCATCGGCAACGGCTATGACGACGACTATTATTATCGCCACCATCGATATTCCGATTACGACGATGAGTACGTCCCCCGTTACCGCTATGATGTCTACGACGAGGACTACAGGCCGCGCTACCGGTACCACCACCGGCGCTGCCACACCGAAGTCATCAAGCACTGGCGTCATCACCACCGGATTATCGAAAGAATCCGTGTCTGCCGTCGTTGACGGATCGATCCGGCCGGTATTGCCGGCCGGATCGGCGGGGCTTCTCACCTCGGCTTGCGCATCAGCATCATGCCGTAATGCACGGCCAATATGTCGAGCCCGATCTTGAGTAGTTTCACCACCACGTCGCGCGGCTCGCCGGCCTGTTCGGCCAGGCTCTTGACCGTTGCGTCGGCACAGCAGACCTTTTGCACGATGCCGGCGATCTCCCAATGGACAAGCGCCCTGGTTGCCTCGGCATGGTCGCGGCCGGCGGACAGGATGTGTTCGGCGACGCCGCTGCCGGTACGGCCGCCGTCGACGCGCTCGGCCCAAGCCATCGGCTTGGCGGTTGCCTCGGACGAGTTGCGGAAATCCTGGCGGTAGCGCATGCCCGCCTCGCGCTGCTGGCGCGACAGCGAGGTGAGGCCGCTCAGCGGGTCGACGTTGCGCACCCGCACGATGCCGCCGGTCGCTGTGTGGCCGTCATTGGAAACCTCATAGAGGCGCGCGCCCTCCTGCGTCCCCTTGGCCAGCCGCTTGCGGCCGAACCTGTCGTCCTTCAGCGCGAAATTATGGCCGATCTCCTTGCGGATGCGCACCTGCTCGGCCTCGCCTTTCGGCAATCGCGGCGGCCTGGCTTTGATCTTCTGGACGGTTTTGGTGCTCATCGGCTCGGTCCTCCTGGGTTTTGGTCGTCGGGCTCTGGCGAACTTCCGTCATCCAACGGGCTCAAATCGCTTCGGCCGGCAGCGTGCGCAGGAAGCGCGCCGCGTGATAGGCGCAGTAGCTTTTCGATGGGTTCGTGCGCAGTCCGCAGCACAGCATGTCCAAACCGGGCCGGCTGCCGGGGGCATCGTTTTCCGCATCCTCCTGCAGCGTCGTGTCGAGCGGCGCGCGGCAGCGCTCGAACAGGCAATCGATGAAGCGCATGGCAACGAAATGCGGCTGGCGACCGCCGGCGGCGATCGGGCGCGGCGCCGGCATTTCGAGCGGCGCGCCATCTGACCCGGTGATCCGAGCCGGACCCGGCTGCCAGGCCGGCGGCGCCAGCCTGGCCGACAGCCTTGCCGGGCGGCAGCGTGGCTCGGCCTTCGGAGCCGACTCCGCTTGATCAGCAGTGCTTGATGGCTCAGGCGCCGAATTTCCGAGCCGGCCGCCAGAGCGTCGGCCACACCAGCCTTTGGATCTGGCAAGGCCGATGGCGCGCAGACGGGCGGTGCGGTGGACGATGCCGATGATGGCCGCGCGCGAGGCCGGGCGGCCGCGCAGCGCGGTCAACCGGGTGGCGATCTTCGCGGCCGACAGCCCGCTCATCAGCCAGTTCTCGATTTGTTCCAGTTCCGAGGCGGAATAGCGGGCGGCCATGATGTTTCATTTCCTGCAAAAATGGTTGTGTGCGGCGCCGGCTTCGCCGGCCTCAGGCTCGAAAGCCGGTCAGCCTTCGCGTGGTCTGCTGCGATCGAGCTTCATCTCGGCCGCCTGCCTTGTTGCGCCGGACACTGCCTTGCCCGTCCGCTCGTCGAAGGCGATGACCGCGCCGTCTTCGGTGCGGGTGCAGGAAACTGCGGCATCCGCATTGCCGGCCGGCAGGTAATTCGTGGCCGGAGCCGTGAGGGGAACGGCTCCGGCCGTTCCGGCCGCTTGCGCTGCCGGATCCGAGGCGCGAGCCTCGGGCATCGTCCCGGCCGGGGAGGAGGACAGCCGCGACGAAGGGGAAAGGTTTGGCACATGCATGGCCTTGGCGACCGGTTGTGGTACCGCCTCCAGGAGAGCGCTGCCGGCGCGCTGAAGGGCGGATTCGAGGACCGAAAGCTGGTGAAGCGACTTGTGCATGACCGTATAAGAGCATAACTCAATCAATTATGCAAGCGATTCTTGCATAGACGAAACCGATTCTTATGCCTCAGATGGAGCCATGGCGAAAACTGCACTGTCGATCAAGGTCGGAGCGGCGATCCGCCGGGCGCGCAAGCAGCGCGGCCTGGTGATGCGCCACATTGCCGAGCACAACGACACCGACGTCGCTGCCGTCGGCAATTGGGAAACCGGGCGCAACCTGCCCAAGACCGAGAACCTTTTGAAGACCGCCGCGTTCCTGCGCGTCGACCCGGTGGCACTCGGCAAGGGCGAGGTCGTTTTCCTCGAAGATGCCGGACCGGTCGCCGATGCCGAGATCGTCACCGATCCCGGCCCCCTGCCCGCCGGGCCGATGGACATCCAGCTTCTCGGCACCGCCGTCGGCGGCGACGATGGCGACTTCACCTTCAACGGCCAGCCGGCCGGCTATGTCCAGCGGCCGCCGGGGATCCGGCATCTGCGCAACGTGTTTGCGCTGCACGTGCTGAGCGATTCGATGGTGCCGCGCTACGAGCCCGGCGAGATGATCTATTGCGGCGGCCGCGAAGCGTTGCCCGGCGACCATGTGGTGATCGAGACCCTGCCCGAGGAGAACGAGCAAAACGGCAAGGCCTTCATCAAGAAGCTGGTCAAGCGCACCGCCGCCGAGCTGATCGTCGAGCAGTACAACCCGCCCAAGACGCTGTCCTTCAACCGCTACGCCATCAAGAACGTCTTCCGCGTCATCCCGCTCAAGGAATTGCTGGGGTATTGAGGGCTTGTTGCCTTCTCCCCTTGTGGGAGAAGGTGGATCGGCGCACAGCGCCGAGCCGGATGAGGGGTGCTGGAAGGAACGCGGCGGAGGAAATGTAGAAGCGATTTTTAAGCACTTACGCCATCAAGGTAGCGATCCGTCCAACACCCCTCATCCGACCGAGCTTCGCTCGGCCACCTTCTCCCACAAGGGGAGAAGGGAAGAGCAGCACGCCCGCCCCCTCAAGCCCGCCTCGACTGCAGCTCTCGACCGTTGAGCAGGCGCGCCTCGGCGCGGGTCCGTTGCCGGTCGTCGATGAAGGCGGCCTGGATCGAGACCGGCGGCGCCCGGCAGGCCGTCGGCCCGGCAGGCCTTGCAAATCAGGCGCCCCGAAAGTGCTGATAGCGGCGTCTCCGGCCTCACCCCATGCCGCTTGAGCTCGGCCGGCTTCCACCACCTGTTACGGCCGCAGTCGATGCATTCGACGGCAATCGAGACAACATCGGCGATCGTCGCTTCCTTGCCTGCCAATGCCATGGTCATCCCCATCATCGTTCCTGCTTTGTTCGCAACATTATCGGTTTTTGGAGCGGAGTCGAGTCGGTTCCGCTTACATCAACGTGAAAGTTTCACTTGTTCGATTATTTGAGTTATGCTTATACATGGTGTGGACTGGAATCGGCGCGAGCAACAGAACCGCAGCCGGCCGGCAGCAAGGGAATGACGATGGACCCAGCCCAGTTCGCCCATGCTTGCGGCTATAGCGGCGACAGCCCGGCCATGTTTGCCGCTTTCGCGGCCATCCGCCAGGACGGCATCCGCAAGGCACGCCAGGGTCATCGCCAGCGCAAGGCGGCGATCGACCGGTTGAAGCCGAGCCGCGCTCTGTTCCTGGCGGCGATCCGCCCGGCGCAGTCAGCCGAGGAGGCACTCGAGGATGCCGCCCGCTTCCTGTCGATGTTCCGCAACATGCCGTACTGGCGACAGGAAAGGCGCGCCGCCGACCTCACCCGCGCCAGGCAGCAGCGCCTGTTCGCCCGCTTCTTCCGCCGCTACGGCCACCGCCTCTGGGCGCTCGAGGCGGCGTAAGCCCGAGCGGAGCGGCCAGCCAGCCGATCAAAGCTGCTGGCTGCGAGCGAAAATGCGGCCGTAGCTGGCATCGTCGATCTCTGCGAAGTGATGGGAGCGCAGGAAACGCTGCAGCCGGGGATTCGGTGTGGCGCAGGTGGCGGCATGGACATTCCAACGGATCAGCTTGAATTGCCGATCGATGGCATAGGCCCGGACAAGCCTCCACAAGACGAGCAGGACGCCTTCGCCACCGCCGTCGATATGGGCAAAATTGACCAGAAGCGTGCCGCCATTGCGATTGAATTCGGCCAGGACGGTGGCGCTGCCCATGGCGAAGGAGATCGGCCGGCCGAAGGCCAGCAACGCATCCTGGTCCGCGCGCGACAGCGCCCTCAACGTCTCCAGGGAGACACCCTCGATTTCGATCCGCATTGAAGGGTTGACCCTCGCTAAGTTGCTCGCCTCGCCCATTGCCCTAGTCTGCTTGCCAGAAAGACAGCTGATAATCCTCCAGGTCTCTGGAGTCTGAAGCGAAAAACTCGACGACAAACCTTCGGTTCGCAAACTGCCATTGCAGTTTTGCCTCATAAATCTCCTTGAGAACCGAGCCGAGAAACACGAGTTTGTCGCGAGAGATGTCGGCGGCGCCCAAGGCGTGAATGTCGGCAATGTGCAGGTGGTTCATAACCGCTTCCACGGACTGTCGTGTGGCGTTGGGGTCTCGTTCAAAGCTTCGCAGGCCTTCCTCGCTAAACCCTTCCATCAAAACGTAGCGTTCGAACGTCACGAATTTCGGCCAGAAAATGGTGCTGTATCCCACAGCAAGCGCAAATCGGCCCTCGCACCCGACCCAGCTTTGTAGATCGATGCCGGACCCATTGTTCCAGGCTGCCAATTCAGCCTTCATGCTGGCTGGAACATCCATATCGTAGCCTCCCGATCTCGCCTGTCATAGGTCTTTCAACGGCTGCTTTCCAGTAGACCGGCAAAGTTGCATCCCTTCACGCTTGTCGTCCCCAAATCCGCGCCGTATGTCTCCACGCGATGAGCGAGATCGAATTCCGTCGCGCGCAGGCGCCCGACCTGCCGGCGATCGTTGCAATGCTTGCCGACGATGTGCTCGGCGCAGACCGGGAAGACCCGTCCACGCCGCTTGCGCCGTCCTATCTCGATGCCTTCAGCGCAATCGATACCGATCCCAACCAGTTGCTGGCCGTCGCCGTCAACGCCGGGCAAGTGGTCGGAACGCTGCAGCTCAGCTTCCTTCCAGGCATTTCGAGAAAAGGCGCCTGGCGCGGCCAGATCGAAGGCGTTCGCGTCGCCCGGCAATGGCGCTCGCGCGGCCTCGGCAAGCTGATGATCGAATGGGCGATTGAAACATGCCGTTCGCGCAATTGCAGCTTCGTCCAGCTCACCACGGACAAAGGTCGACGGGAGGCGCACGCTTTTTACGAGCGCCTCGGCTTCACCGCCAGTCATCTCGGCTACAAGATGGCGCTGTAGCGCTCGGCTGATTGCCGAAGTCGGCGCTGCCCCTCATCCGCCTGCCGGCACCTTCTCCCCGTATAGCGACGGGGAGAAGGGGCTGTCCGCAAACTCGGCACTTTCCTGCAACGTTAGTGATTGGCGAAGCCATCGACGAAAGCGTCCTTCTCCCCGTCACTATACGGGGAGAAGTGCCCGGCAGGGCGATGAGGGGCGGCGCCAACCTGAAGCGATTGCCCCTTCACCTGTCGTCCGCGCTGCTTGACAATTCACCCACAATGTTCTCTTTATGTTCTCATCACAACTCGAGACAATGCGGCGTTCGAACCGCCGCGGGCGAACGGGCCGGATGGAAGCCAACATCCTCCACGCGGATCTGGATGCCTTCTATGCCTCGGTCGAACAGTTGCTCGACCCGGCCTTGCGCGGCAAGCCGATTGCCGTCGGCGGCGGGGTAGTGCTTGCCGCATCCTATGAAGCCAAGGCGTTCGGCGTGCGCGGCGGTATGCCGGGACGGCGCGCGCGGGAACTCTGCCCGCAACTCATCTTCGTCGGCGGCCATTTCAAGGACTATCAGCGGCTGGGCGATGCGGCAATCAAGGTGCTCGGCGATTTCACGCCGGTGGTCGAGCGGATTTCGATCGACGAGGCCTTTGCCGACGTCGCCGGCTGCACCCATTTGTTCGGCTCGCCGGCCGAGATCGCCGGCAAGATCCGCGGCCGCGTGCGGGCCGAGCTCGGCCTGCCGATCTCGGTCGGCGTAGCCCGCACCAAGCATCTGGCCAAGATCGCCTCACAGGTCGCAAAACCGGACGGGCTGGTGGTGGTCGATCCGCGCCACGAGCTGGAGTTCCTGCACCACCTGCCGGTCGAGTTGATGTGGGGCGTCGGCCCGGTCACCAGGCAGCGGCTGGCCGGCATCGGCGTCAACACCATCGGCGAGCTGGCGAAGACCAATGGTGGGGCGCTTGAGCGCCTGCTCGGGCCGGCGGCGGGAGAGAAACTCAACGCGCTGGCGTGGAACCGCGATCCGCGCAAGCTCGAGACGCAGCGCCGGGCGCGCTCGGCGGGTGCGCAGTCGGCGCTTGGCCGAAAACCGGCCGAGGAGCAGGTCTTCGTGCCCGCTTTGCTGCATCTGGCCGACAGGGTCGCCACAAGATTGCGGGCGAAATCCCGGCCCGGCCGCACGGTGACGGTTCGCGTCCGCTTTGCCGATTTGCGCTCGGTGACGCGCTCGATCACGCTCGACCAGCCGATTTCGGCAACCGCCATGCTGGCCGAGATCGCCGAGGCGCTGGTGCGCAAGGTGCTCATCGACCATCCGCACGAAAAGACAATCTCGCTGCTGGCGATCGCCGTATCGCATCTGGAGCAGCATGCCGGCCTGCAACTGGAACTGCCGCTCGGGCTCGACGACGACCGCCGCCGCCCCGGCACCAGCAAGGGCGCGGCGCGCTGGACCGCGGATCGCGCCGTCGACAAGATCCGCGACCGCTTCGGCTGGGAGGCGGTCGGCTACGCCTCGGTCGCGCTCGGACTGCGGCGATCGGTTCCCGACGCATTTCGGGAGCTGGCCGAGAAGGAATTGTGAGCCTCGATTACACTTTGGTTGCCAAGTCGCCGGAATGACGTTGAAGGCTGCGGACTTGTGAATTTATCTTCGGTCCAGTTGGTCGTGCACCGGTTTGGGTATCGGCCAGACAGGGTAGCACCCGCCCGCAAATCCTTCCGCACCTTCATTTCGAACGACAGGAGATCGGCATGGGACAGAACGCCGGATATTTCGCACTCATCGTTGCCGGACTGGTGACCAATGCAACGACGCTGGCCAAGCCGCTCAACCCGGACCGGGCGATTCCATCCCTGGGCGATATCAACTCGCCGCTGGCCAGCCCGCTATTCAAGCAGGTCAAGGCTGGGCCGCTGGAGATAAAGCTTGAGGAAACCACGCTTGCCGATGTCGAAAAAGCCTTCGGCGGAGCCATGCACGATGAAGGTGACGCCGGAGATTCACGCCACTGGCTTTGCTATGCCGGCCCCGACGCCGGCGGATCGCCGTCGATCTTCTGGTTCGTATCCGGCGAGATGGGCGGCTCCGACCACGGTGTCCTGTCCGTCGCCCTGCAGCCGAACCCGGAAGGTAAGGTGCCGGAAGGATGCGCCGGCGCGCCTGCCAGCCTGACAGCTGTTGAACTCGATACGCCCGGCGTCGGAGCGCCGCTGAGCGACGTGGCCGCGAAATTTGGCGCCGCCAAGCCCGATCGTTACGGCCATTTCGGCTTCGCCGCCTCTTATCCTCCTTCGTCTCCCGACCAGAAGGACGCCACGGTCACGCAGACGCTCACCTACACAGCCGGGAACGGCAGGATAACCGGCGTGGCGGTGACGCAAGTCACCACCAATTAGGGTGTCCCCGCTCGGTTGGCGAATGGTTCACGTGTGAATGATCTGCCGCGCCCAAGCCAGGCGGCCTGGTTGCTGGCCACCTCGTAATGCAGACTGGTTCTGATGTGCCGCCCGGGCCCGCCCTCCACCTGCAAATTCCTGATCTTGAAATATTAGACCGCCATCATACACCTGCGCCGGCCGCACCGCCATCCTGTCGCGCCCACAGACGGCAGGCCAACGCAGTTTCTCGTCGAAATGGGTGAACATCCGCCCTGGAGTTGGCAAGGCCGATATCGGAACGGCAGAAATTGGGTCGGAACGGCCCTTCCGATCGCACCCGCGAAGGTCCCGAAATGACCCAGAAGCGGGCGTTCGGCAGCGATCCGAGCAGCAACCATTTTGGCAGGACAGGAAATCGGCATGGAATGCTGCAATCATCATCATGTCCCGTCCAAGTTGTGGACAGTTCCTTCTCAAAGGCGCACTCTTAGCGTGCGAAACGCGAGCTGGCGTTTCGTGCAATGCTTCACATGCTTGACTTGCGTCGGTGATTATCTGACCTACCCGGATACTTCCGGGTGGGCAGACCTCACATTGTGTCGCCTATCCGTGATCAGGCTACGGCCTAAGGCACGTTGCAGCCCGTTCCGGATCAACTGGGAGGTAAACAACATGCCTGATTTTCAGCGCAGAGAACTTCTTGTTCAAGGAAGCGCGGCTCTTGCCGCAATTGCTGCTCTCTATACCTCGCGCCGGGCTTACGCTTTTCCAACACGGCCGAACGAGGAAGTTATTCCATGGCTGGATCAGCCGACCGAAAATCCCGATCCGGCGGGTATCCAGAAGCAGCTTGTTTGGGAGGATTTGGATAGCTGGATAACGCCAAACGACAAGTTCTTCAGCATCTCGCATTTCAACCGACCAACGATCGACGAGAAGACATGGTCGATGGAGATCGGAGGCCTGGTTAAGAAGCCCCTGGAGTTAACGCTCGCCGACATCAGGGCGCGACCGCGGCAGGAGGTCGTTTTCACAGTGGAATGCTCGGGCAACCATGGGTTTCCCTTTTTCACCGGCGGCATCGGCAATGCTCGCTGGGCAGGGACGCCGCTCGCCCCGATCCTCGAGGAAGCCGGCGTTCTGGAGAAGGGCATCGAGGTCGTCTTTTTCGGTACCGACACAGGCGAGATCCCGATACGCGACGTCAAGATGCGGCAGAACTTCGCTCGCAGCATGTCGCTCGCCGACGCGATGAACCCGGACAATCTCCTCTGCTATGAAATGAACGGGGCCGCCTTGCCGGCGCCCAATGGCTTCCCGGTACGGCTCATTGCGCCAGGCTGGTACGGGATCGCCAACGTCAAGTGGCTAAAGCGCATCGAGGTTCGCGATACGCGGTTCATGAGCCTTCTGATGGCCCGCGACTATGTCACCATCCGGGAGGAGGACCACAACGGCGAGACCGTATGGGCCGAGACGTCAGTCGGGCGAGCGCTGATAAAGTCCGCGCCTGCGAAGGTTACCCGGAAAGACTCGGATTACCGCATCGTTGGGGCAGCCTGGGGGGCGCCGATCGACCGGGTCGAAGTGCAAATCGATCAAGGGCCTTGGACACCAGCGACCATTGACCACAGTGAGGAGGCAGAACACGCTTGGAAAATCTGGTCCCTGGCTTGGGCAAATCCCTCTCCTGGAGAACACACGGTGACCTCGCGCGCGGTCAGCACCACAGGACAAATTCAACCGGCGATGGACGATCCCTTGATTGCCAAGAAGCACACATACTGGGAAAGCAATGGCCAGGTGACGCGCCGCGTGCGTATCGGCTAGAGCATTTTGCAGCCAAAAGGAAGCATTTGGCGTCCGCATAGATGCGGGAAAGCAGATAGTTAGAGCGAGTTACCGGTTCCAAGAGAACCGGAACCGCTCTAAGAACGTGCTGCCATGTGGCAATTGCGTTTGGGTCACCCAGGAGGAGGCTGCCTGATCGCCATCTCCGTACCATTCCAGCCTTCTACTCACCCGTCCACCGTTTCAATCTCCGCGTCGACCAGACACCAGGGCGCATAGCGGAAATCGCGGATCTGGATGACCTGATCGTCCCTCCATTCGACCAGCATGAAGCCGCGCACAGCGCCGTCGGCCGCCTGCGGGTCGCGGATGAGGATCGCCGGCCGGCCGTCGACCACGCCGAGCGACAATGTCCAGTCGCGCAAACGATCGTAATTGCCGAAATAGGTCGAAACCTCGGCCTTGCCGCGCAGGCGGACGCGGTTGACGACGTCGAGCCGGACGTCCTCGGCGATCAGTGCCCGCACGGCGTCGAAGTCGCGCGCGTTGAACAGGTCGACATAGCGCCGCAGCCGGCGCTCGTCATCGGCGTCGAGCCTCGGCGCGAGCGCCTGCTCGGGCTGCAGCGCCAGCAGCTTGAGCTGCGGCCGCCCGCGATGCAGCGCGGCCTTGGTGGCGGCGAGCGTCGCGCCGGTCACTTCGCAGGTCTCATGCAGGCTGAGGCCGAGCACGTCGACCAGGATCACAGCGCTGCGCTGCGGCACCGAAAGCTGCATGAAGGAGCGCAGGCTGGTCTGGGCGGCGAGCCGGCTGTCGGCGCTGCCGGAGGGATCCTCGATGACGCTCATGTCGGCCTCGGTCATGCGCGACCTTTCCCGATTGCGCCGCCGCAGATGATCCTGCGCGGCATTGTGGGCGATGCGAAACAGCCATTGCTCGGGACGTTCGACGATCGCACCGCCGTCGATCGCCTGCAGCGCCTTGATCAGCACCTCCTGGACGATGTCCTCGCCGTCGATCACCGAGCCGGCCATACGCGCGCAGTAGCGATGCAGCCTTGGCCGCAACCCGACGAGCATCACCTCCAAAGTCGCCCTGTTCATTTTCGGCGTAGCGTCCCATTTCTGCGCGAGCGGCATGGCAGGCGCTACCCGGCTTTCTGATCCGCCAGCATACGGTAATTGCCGATGACTTTGACAGGCGATCGCAATGCCGGGGTCGAACGGCGCTCGGCGTGGTTTTCCGTAAACGCCTTGAAGGCCGCAAGCCCGGTCAGCGCCGACGAATCGCCGTCCTGGCCGACGATGTGGACGAACGAGCCGTCGTCCAGCTCGAGCACGAGATAACACACCGTCGGCGGTGCCGCCTCGCCCAGCGCTTCAAATACTTTTTCGACCAGCACGCGGTTATCTTCCAGGTCGGCTTGCTTCACACCGTATCGAATGAGCGCGTAGTTCATCGTCGTCTCCTGACTGGTTGGTATGAACGAAGGACGACCGGCTGCGCTGAAAAGATTCTCCTTGCCGAAGAATCTTTTCGGTTGCCCGCATCGTCTTTCCCGCGTGGGCGGCTGCGCGGCAGCCGTCAAGCAGGAGAGACGATCATGCATATCCAGTTTGCCGAGCTTCCGGTGTTCGAGCAGGACCGCGCCAAGGCGTTCTACACCAGGCATCTCGCCTGCCAGGTCATGGCCGACCAGAAAATGGGTGATGGCGGCTGGCGCTGGATCGAGCTGGCATTTCCGCATGCCGTGACGAACCTGCATTTTGTCAGGCGCGCCGACGACGCACCCGGCGCGGAGCCGGTATTGGTGCTGGTCGACGAAAATGTCGGGGCAATGATCGCAGCCATGAAAGCGGGCGGCGTCGAGATCGTCACCGAAGCGCATGAGGCGCCGTGGCAGCCGGGGCGCACGGTGGCGGAGTTTCGCGACAGCGAAGGCAACCGCATGGTCCTCGCCAGCCGATAAGGCACCGGAGCCCTCTGTCCGGCGGGGCGTCGTACCTAAGTCCTACCTCCGGCCGGACCATCGGCCGTACTTCCTTCGTATTATTATTTCGTGACCTCTGCGCGCCGGAACCTTCCCTTGCATCGGGCGTTCGGGCGCTGTATCGCGATGCCTCATATTTAGGCAGGCGGAGGAAATACGAATAGGGCGGGTGGCAAAACAAACATGGGCCGGGGAGGAGCATCTTACCATGTCGAACCGTAAAATCGGAATGTCCCACAGTTTGGGGCTGCGCGTCGCTGACCTCAAATCCAGAATGCAAAGTGCCCAGATTACCGAGCATGAGATCAAGACATTTCAAAAGGTTGCGGCCATTATGGGCGGCGCCAAAGGCTCACTGCGCCTCGATGCGGACGATCTGATCGCCGCGTCCTTCCTTGTCGATCCCTTGGAAGATCTCCCGCTCTCCAGTTGAAGGCGCTGAACGCAGGTCGAAATCCTATCGGGTTTGAACCTGCGATTGCCGCCGGCGGAGCATCCGCCAGCCCAAACCGCATGCGAGGATGACGTTGGCCAGCGCCAGACCGGAAAGCGCGGCCAACGTCCCGTGCGGGCCGAAGCGCTCCAGCAGCAATGCGCCGGCCGAGGGTGCCGCCGCCTGGGCGATCAGGCTCGGCATGGCGAGGCGGCCCATCAGCTTCGCATAGCCGTTCGAGCCGAACAGCGCGAGCGGCAGCGTTCCCCGGGCGATGGATTCGAGGCCGATGCCCGCGCCGTAGAAGCCGAGCGCCAGCGGGATGATCGGCATGCCGGCCCAGAGCGTCGAAACGCCGATCGCCACAAACGTAACCGAGGCAAACTTGGTGAAAATCGGATGGTGGTAGCGCGCGATCATCATCTCGATCGCGCGGGCCGCCACCTGGGACGGGCCAACCAGCACGCCGAGCCCGACGGCTGCGGCAAGCGCCATGCCGCTGCCTTGCAGGATGGTGAGCAGATGCACCGACAGCGTCGAGGAGATCACAGCCGCAAGTGTCAGGGTCGCGGCCAGAACGATCACGATCGACGGATCGGCTTGGTTGTCGAGAATGGGTGCCGCCTCCTTCAATCCTGGTTTGACTGCCGGTTGCGGCGGCTCCCGGGGCAGGATCACCAGATAGAGCGGAAGCGCAATTGCCAGCTGAAAGGCGGCGTAGACCAGGCAGGTGCCGCGCCAGCCGACCTCCCCCAGCAGCAAGGCTGAGATCGGCCAGCAGATGGTGCTCGCAAGGCCGCCGAACAGCGTCAGCATGGTGATGGCGGAGCGCGCGCCGTGGCCATAGTGGCGGCCAAGCGTTGCGAAAGCGGCATCGTAGAGCCCCGCCCCCATGCCCAGGCCGACGATCAGCCAGGCAGCGATATAGGCCACAAGGTTGGGGGCAACGGCCAGCCCAACCTGGCCGACCCCGATGCATCCAGCGCTGAACGCCAGGACATTGCGGCCGCCACGCCGCTCGATCGACGACCCGACGCGCGGAGAGATCAATCCGGCCACAAGCAAGCCAAGGGACAGGCCGCCGACAACCCATGCCAGCGGCCAGCCGGTATCGGAGGAGACTGCCGGCGCGATGACCGCGGGAAGATAGTAGGAAGAACCCCACGCCATGATCTGCGTCAGGCCAAGCGCGGTGATGATCGCGCCGCGGCTGCGCAGGATGGCCGGCGAAGGCGGCGAAAGACTCATGCCGCGACGCTGCAGCCACAGCCGCCTTTGCCGACCGCCTTCGCCTTGGCGTCGGCGACACAGCACGCATCCACCGCTGCCGGCGCCGGACCGCCGCAGCACCCCTTGTCGGCCACGCCGATCCGCGGCACGGTGCAGACGCCGGTCTCGGGCAGCACGAGCTGGACATTGTCGGCCGCCACCATGTCGCCGGCGATCGCCGCCGCGACCGAGCGGACCTGCTCATAACCGGTCAGCAGCAGGAAGGTCGGCGCGCGGCCATAACTCTTGATGCCGACTGTGTAGAACCCGTGCTCGGGATGGCTGAGCTCACGGTGGCCGTGCGGCGGCACGTCGCCGCAGGAGTGCTCGTTGGGATCGATCAACGGTCCCAGTGCCTTGACGCTTTCCAGCCATGGATCGAGCTCGAGCCGAAGCTCACGGGTCAGCGACAGATCCGGGCGTTGTCCGGTCGCGGCGATGATGCGGTCGACCGGGCCAAGCGCCTGCAAACCGTCCCTGGTCTGGCCTTCGACGACCAGCCGGCCGTTGGCATCGCGGATCGAAACAGCCGCAAAGCCCGTCACCAGCCTGACGCCGCCGCTCTCGGCGAGTTCGCGCACTTCGGCGCCGAGTTCGCCGCGTGCCGGCAATTGGTCGGCATCACCGCCACCATAGATGCGCACCAGGTCGGTGCCGCGCGTCGTCCAGATGAAAGCCGTGCCGGGCTCCACCTCCGCCAGCCTGGCGAGATCCAGCAAGGCATTGGCGGCCGAATGGCCGGAGCCGGCGACCAGCGTCGTCTTCCCCGCATAAAGGCTGCGGTCGCGGCCGAGAATATCGGGGATGCCGTAGGCTATGCGGTCGGCAAATTGCGCTTCGCCTACGGCATGAATTCCGCCGGCGCCGAGCGGGTTCGGCATCTGCCAGGTTCCCGACGCATCTATGACGGCGCGGGCGCTGTCGCGCCGCGTGCCGCTGGCGGTTTCGACCACCAGCATGAACGGCCGGGTTTCGCGTTCCTTGCTCGAGACCTTGTCGGCGCCCCAGCGCGAAATGCCAACGACGCGGGCGCCGGTTTCGATCGACGGCGACAATTGCGGAAGCTTTGCCAGCGGCTCGAGATAATCCGCGACGAGGTCGTTTGCGGTCGGGAATGCCTCGGGCTCCGGCATCCGCCAGCCATGCACCTCGAGCAGGTTTCTAGCCACCTGATCGACGCAATAGCGCCAGGGCGTGAACACCCGGACATGGCCCCAATCCCTGAGATTGGATGCAACCGCATTGCCGGCTTCGTAGACTTTGACAGGAATGCCCCGCGCGATGAGGTGGACCGCTGCCGCCAGGCCGACCGGCCCGGCGCCGATCACCGCAACGGGGAGCTTTTCGATCATCTCCATATCTTCTATCCTTCCGGTAGTTTCGAATTATACTGCCAAAAAAATCACGCCGCCGTCTTTGCCGTCGCTTCCGCCGATGCCGGCGCACAGGTGGCGTCGGCGCAGCATTCGTCTGCGAGGTATCCGATGAGCCCGTTCATGGCGGGATAGTTGGCCCGGCAGATCAGCGTCGTCGCCTGGCGCTCCTGTGTCACCAGGCCGGTGTCGACCAGCCGCTTTAGGTGATGCGACAGCGTCGAGGCGGCGATGCCGAGCCTGTCCTGGACGCGTCCGACCGGCAGCCCCTCATCGCCCGCCCGCACCAGCGTCCGATAGAGCTGCAACCGCGTCGGGCTGCCGAGGGCTTCAAGTTGCGAGGCTGCTTTTTCGAGTTTCATGGAAATAAGCTATTTCCAGAATCGCTGCACGTCAAGAGAATTTCGACAAAGATCGAAATAAGGCGATATCTAGACGACGCGCTTGCCGCTGGCGTCGATGACCACCTCGCCGTCCTCCTTGGTGAACGGGCCGATATCCGGATTGGGCAGGATATCGAGCACGGCTTCGGATGGTCGGGCGAGCATGGTGCCGAGCGGCGTCACCACGATCGGCCGGTTGATCAGGATCGGATGCGCCAGCATGAAATCGAGGATCTCGTCGTCGCTCCACTGCGGCTCGCCCAGGCCAGGTTCGGCATAGGGCGTGCCCTTTTCGCGCAGCAATTGGCGCGGCGTCATGCCCATCGCTGCGATCAGCTCGACGAGCTTTTCGCGCGACGGCGGATTTTTCAGATATTCGACCACCTCAGGCTCCTCGCCGGACTGCCTGATCATGGCCAGCGTGTTGCGCGAGGTGCCGCAATCGGGGTTGTGATAGATGGTGATGGTCATTGCGCAGCTTTCATCTGTCCGGCTGGTTTCGGTTGGGCGAGCAGCCACCCTGCCAATGTCATGGCGAGCAACGCGCCCAAAAGTTCGGCGCCGATGAAGCCCGGCAGATCGGCGGGGCGGATCCCGGCAAAAGTGTTGGAGAACGCACGGGCGATGGCGACGGCCGGATTGGCGAAGGATGTCGATGCGGTGAACCAGTAGGCGGCGGTGATATAGAGCCCGACCAGCCAGGGGATCGAATCCGGACGGGAACGCAGGCCGGCAAGGATGGTGAAGACCAGCCCGAATGCGGCGACCAGCTCCGCAATCCATTGCCCGCTTCCGGTCCGCACCGTCGCCGACACTTGCAGGATCGGCAGTTCGAACATCGCATGCGCGAGCAACGTTCCAGCGATGCCGCCGGCAATCTGGGCGGCGACGTAAGCCAGCGCTGCGTTCGTTTCGATCTCGCGTCGAAGCGCGAATACCAGCGTCACCGCCGGGTTGAAGTGCGCTCCGGATATCGGTCCGAATATGGTGATGAGCACGACCAGGATCGCCCCGGTCGGCAAGGTGTTGCCGAGCAAGGTGAGTGCGACCTCGTCGGTCAGCTTATCGGCCATGATACCGGAACCGACCACGGTGGCGACCAGAAGAGCCGTGCCGAGGGCTTCGGCAACAAGGCGGCGGGAGAGGTTGGCCAAGACGAACCTCCCCTAGCAGTTGCAGGTCACAGCCTGGATGACAGGCTGGCAAAGTTCCGGCGCGCCATTGCAGCAATCCTCCATGAGGTAGGCCAGCAGATCGCGAAACCTGGTCATGTCGGCGAAGTAGCGCACGCTGCGGCCCTCTCGTTCGGTCCGCACCAGGCCGGCATGCGACAGGATCTTGAGATGGGCCGACATCGTATTCGGGAACGCGGCGAGCCGTGAGGCGATCTCGCCCGCAGCCACGCCCTCGGCGCCGGCCCGCACCAAAAGGCGAAAAACGTCCAG
This sequence comes from Mesorhizobium sp. M0500, assembly GCF_040321165.1. NCBI lineage: Bacteria > Pseudomonadati > Pseudomonadota > Alphaproteobacteria > Hyphomicrobiales > Phyllobacteriaceae > Mesorhizobium > Mesorhizobium sp. M0500. The sequence goes on along the minus strand of NZ_JAMYRB010000004.1, from coordinate 247,469 downwards.
CCGGGTCTCCTGGCCGAGCGCGGCAAGTGCCGAAAGGGCGAGCGTCTTATCCATGTTTCCAGATTTCCAGAAATGGGGAATAGAGTCAACGCGCGGTGTCGGTGGCGCAATGCAATCGCTCGAGGTTTGAAGTCGCCCTCTGCTCTGAGCGTTGGCGCTGCCCCTCACCTGCCTGCCGGCACCCTCTCCCCGTATAGTGACGGGGAGAGGGGTGCTCTCGTCGCTGCTTTCGCCAATCGCCAGCATTGCGAGAAGGGCGCCGAGGCCGCGGTCAGCCCCTTCTCCCCGTCCCTATACGGGGAGAAGTGCCCGGCAGGGCGATGAGGGGCGGCGCCGACTTCGATAATTGGCCGTCTCCAACACCAACCTGGCGCAATCGCCTGTCCAAAGCGATTGCCCCGCGCCGGCGACGGCCCACCCCGGCTGATCAGCCAGGCACTGTGGCGGCGACCGCATCAGCGCGACCAAGGCCGGCAACCGCTTTTCTGACCCGCTGCAAATGCGCCTGGCGTCCCGCGGCCGAGACGCTGTCCATCCGGTAGAGCGCCAGGAATTTGGTCCGGCACAGCGGATGGCAGACGGAGCGGAAGCCGCGCAGCAGGGTCCGCCGGCCGGGCTGTCCCATGATCCACGACATCAGCGGCGTGGCGCCACATGTGGTCATTGCGATCACCCGGCGTATGTGCCGCAATTTGGGCCGCGGGCCGCGTCGTTCCGTCGGCATCTCGAAAGCGAAGCCCGGCACCAGCACACGCTCCAGCCAGCCTTTCAGCATCGCCGGAAGGCCATACCACCAGGTCGGATAGATGAAGACGACCGCCTCCGCCCAGAGCAGCTCCTGCGCATGTTCGTGCACCGGTTGCAGGTTCGCCGCCTTGTCGTGGTAACCGCGCCATTCCCGCGTGCGCATGACTGGATCGAAGCCGGTCGCATAAAGGTCGAGCAGGTGGACCTGATGGCCGCTTTCGGCAAGCGTCTCCAGCACCGTGTCGCGCACGGCGCCGTTGAAGCTGTCGGTGCAGGGATGGCAATAAACGACGAGGACCTTCATCTTGGGCTCGGTCGCGAGAGTGCATGCAAGCGCGTCGCATGCAAACAAGCCACCCGCAGACGTAGTCGATCAGCTGTTTTCATGTGAAGCCCCGCAGCCCCGGTATCAAGACGCAACAGCTCCGGTCGCGTCAAGGCCCGTTCGTGCGCAGACGTGGGCTTGCTGGGGCCAAAACCTAACAGTGGATTCGGTTTTCGATCAGCATTGTTGCCCGAAAGCCTGCGCCCTAGCTTCACGGCGTGTCCAAAGCGTCAGGAGAGAAAACATGCACACAGGAAAACTGAGCGGCAAGATCGCCTTGGTGACGGGCGCCTCTTCCGGCATAGGCGAGGCGACCGCCTTGGCGCTGGCGGCCGAGGGCGCCACGCTGGTGATTGCCGCGCGGCGCACTGAGCGCCTAGACGACCTGGCGAGGCGGATCCGTGAGACCGGCAGCGCGGCACTGCCGATTGCCGTCGACGTCACCGACGAAACGCAAGCCACGGCGATGGTCGAGCGGGTCCAGCAGGAGTACGGCCGGCTCGACATGCTGCTTGCGGTTGCCGGCGTCGGCGTCGCCGCGCCGTTCCGCAACACGACGCCGGAAGAATACCGCCGGATGGTCGACGTCAACATCCTGGGCCTGCTTTATCCGATCCATGCGGCACTGCCGTCGATGCAGCGGCAAGGCGCCGGCCACATCGTCGTGGTCTCGTCCGGCACCGGCCGTTACATCCACCCTTCGGTGGTCTATTCCGGCACCAAGCACGCGGTGAGCGCGATGGCGGAATCGCTGCGCCGCGAGATCGGCAAGGATGGCATCCGCGTCACCTGCATCGAGCCTGGCGCCGTCAAGACCGAGTTCACCCAGAATATGCGCGCCGATGTGCGCCAGGCGGTCGAGCAAAGGCTGGGCGACATGGAGCAGCTGGAAAGCGAGGACATCGCCGCCGCCATCCTGTATGCGGTGAGCCAGCCGCCACGGGTCAACGTCAACATCCTGACGCTCTATCCGACCGAGCAGGCGTGAGGGCCGCAAAGGTGGTACCCTGCGCCCCCGCAGCCCTGCAGCATCATCCGCCGATCATCAGCGTGAACACAAGCTGCCGCAACTTGCCGCCCGGGCCGAATTCGACCCGGTCGAAATCGCGGCTCGCCTGCCGTTGTGCCTGCGAGATTCCGGCGAGCCGTCTCGTCACTTCGATCCTGATCTTGCTGCAGCCACGGTCATCGGCGACGGTCAGGCCAATGGTGGCCGCCTCGATCTTGTGCACCATGTCGACGATGCTGGCGCCGTGCACCTTCTCGTGGGCGGCGAGGCCAGCTGCGAAAACCTCCCAGTTCTTCTGGATTGCGCCCGGCAGCCGCGCGGCCGGCTTCGGCAAGGTGTAGGTGATGATCAGCTTCGGCTGCGCCGACACCAGCACGCAGGCGTCGCCTTGCGGCTTGTAGTCCCTCACCCAGGTCAGCTTGAAATTGGTATGCGCGATGACGCGGCGTTCGCCGAGCAGCGGCCCGCGCCCGCCGATCGAGGCGTAGAGCTCCGGCCCGGATTGCCCTGAGATGGCATAGGTCTCGACCTTCTCGACCGCCTGCCAGCCGGCATGCGCCGGCGATATCGGCAGGAAGGCGAGCAGCAGGCAAAGGCGAATGGCTGTTTTCATGCAAGTCCTCGCAGCCGCTGCGCACGACGCAAACGATATGCAGTTCCCTTCCGTGGACATAGCCGGCGGCCGGCTATAGTGGGATGCTCGTATACAAGAATCCACAGGCAACATCATGTCGCCGCGACCGAACATTGCCCGGCAACGCCCTGCCCCCGGGGCCCAGCCTCCCGGCGTCAGCCTCTGTCGCGCGCTGTCGAAGCTTGGCCTGTGCTCGCGCAAGCAGGCCGAGCTTCTGGTTGCCGAGGGGCGCGTGCGGGTCGCCGGCAAGATCGTGCGCAACGGCTCGATGCGCGTCGATCCAGGCCGCGATCGCATCGAGGTCGACGGCCGCCGCGTCGCCGCCGAGCGCAAGGTCTATCTGATGCTCAACAAGCCGCGCGGGCTGGTCACCACTCGCGACGACCCGCAGGACCGCGGCACCGTCTATGATTGCCTGGCAGGCCTCGACCTGCCTTTCGTCTCCCCGGTCGGCCGCCTCGACAAGGCCAGCGAAGGCCTGCTGTTGATGAGCAACGACACGCGCTTCGCGCAGCGCCTGCTCGATCCCGCCTCGCATGTCGCCAAGACCTATCACGTGCAGATCGGCGCGCTGCCCGACGAGGCCATGCTGGCGCGGTTGCGCGCCGGCGTGACAGTCGACGGCGAATTGCTGACGGCCCGGTCCATCGAGCTGCTGCGCGGCGGCACCAGCACCGCCTGGCTGGAGATCGTGCTCGACGAGGGCCGCAACCGTCATATCCGCCGGCTGCTCGCCGCCCACGATATCGAGGTGCTGCGCCTGGTACGGATCGCGATCGGCCAATTGCAGCTCGGCGAGCTTGCCAAAGGCAAGGCACGCCATCTGAGCGCGGAAGAGCTGGCGATGCTTCAGGCCTAGCCGGCTGGCGGCGACTCGATAGTCAGGCAGCTGCCAGTCGAAGCCCACGTGACGCAGCAAGCAGCGCGGGCGGACAAGGGTCGCTTTCGACTCCTGGCGGATATTCCTGACCGACCGCTCACACGGGTTCGACCGATATCAATGTCTGTCGGTATTACATTCCGTCAGCACACCACAGATCGCAGCCGGCGGCGTTGATTTCCTGCATAAAAATCTTGAGCGATTCTTGGGCAGGCATGGGAAGCTGGCCAACCAACGGGACAAACAAATCGATCAGGGCCTGGCGATGGTCTGGAGAGATGCTCTGCGCGAGATAGGGACCATCTGCTCTCAGCGATTCAACAAGAACTATCTTGTTTCCCTCCTTCAGAGCCGGGTCAGCCAGAAAAATCGAGGCGCCACGAAACATTTTCTCTATGCCTCCTCGAGCTTTGGCTCCGTTGGGGCGCAACATTTCGGCAGCGTTAGGTTGGTGCGCTAGGAAATCATTGAAAGCTATCTGCGAAGCGGCAGCAGCCCGAATCAAAAGCGCGAATGTCTGCGTAGCTTCATCCTGCAGAGGCAATGAGCTATTTTGGCTATAGAGCGCGAGTAGCGACCGACTTCTGTCCATTACGAAAGACAGTGCTACCAGGTCGCCCTCATCGTATGGCGGCGAACCTATCAAAGCCCCGCCGTCCCAAATCTTGTGCAGTAGATCCCGGTCCGTTGGATCTTCAAGATTTGGCAATTTGCCTTCAATCCGGCGCTGCTGCAAAAGTTCATCCAACTTGGCGAACAAATCCTTCGCATAAGCCGAGCCTGTTGGTGGAACATGGGCGTGAGCCCATGTCGAAAATAGGATGGCAAAAATCGACCACACCAAACGTTTCACGGCCGTTCCTTTACTTGACTACCTTCAGAGGGCGACGGCGTTGTGCAATCAAGGCCAAGCGATAATCGATATTGTCAATCGGAGCACCATGTTCCTTTGCTTCGAGTAGAAATTTGCGAGCCTCCTCGAACCTCAGCAAGCGCTTCTCATACAGGACCGCCAAAGCGAGCCTATGGGACCACTCGGTCGGTTCCATTTCGATCGCGTGCAACAACGCCTTTTCTGACTCGTCGTACCGGTCCGTCAATTCGCGAAGAAAAATACCGTATTGATTATAGGTCCAAGCTGAAACGCCCGAGAGTCCGAACACCTTGTCGAACGCCTTTTGAGCCTCTGTGGGCGTGTCTGTTTCGAACGCCATCAGAGCTGCCAGATTTTCCCACACCTTGACATAATCCGGCTTGAGTTCAATCGCGCGTCGATACGCCGCCTTGGCGTCGGCGAAACGGGCCAGATGATGATGATAGACAAAGCCGAGATTGAACCACGACCATGCGTGCTCCGGATCGATTTCAACGCACCGCAGTGCAAGCTTTTCAGCTTCATGGTAGCGGGCCAACCGGCGACGTAGCAGTCCCGACAACTTCCCTGTCGCCCAGCGATAGCGCGGATCAATTTCTATTGCCTGGCGATAGGCCTCTTCAGCCGATAAATAGTTGCCGATTGCATCGAGCATCTGACCGAACGATGCCCAGGCGACGCAGGCATCTTCTGTGGTTGCATCGAGGCGGCATTGCTTGAATGACTGATAGGTGGATTCCGCGATCTCCCGCGCCGAGTTCCCAAGGCGGTGTGTGTCGGCAACGCAATCCCAGATGATCGCGTTGCGCGGGTGCGCGGCTATTCCCCGTTGCAAGGCGGCCAAAGCCAGCTGCGGCGTTTCCATTTTGTCGCGCAGGAACAAGGCAAGCAGGATATAGTCCCGCCCGGTGTGCACCTCGCCCTCTGCGCGCGTAACGTTCTCGGCACATAAGTCAGGGAGATTGAGCTTCTTGAACTGCTGAGCGAAGAAAAGGCTCGTCTGCGCGCTACGGTGCGTATCGATTTTCCACCGCTCGTAGAAGGCATGGACGCTCGCTTCGCTCAAAGCCATAGTCGGCCCTTCGGCAACTCCGCAAAACCAGACAAAATTGTCGACAAATCGCCAAAGCTGTTCCCTGTCGGATACAGCATCAATTGCCCGCAAGAGAACCGACACCGCGGTGTCCAGGCTGCTTTCCTCGGCCTCCAGTTCGACAAGCCCTGTCCAGGGATCGAGGTTAGCGGGATCACGCTCTATCTTCGCAACCAACGTCTCGCGCGATTCAAATTGAAATGTAAGGGGTTCATCAGTTGTCATTGTCGGAAGAAGCCTTGGCTTTGCCGCACTGGGCCAGCACCTTGCCGATGGCGGCGGATGAGCCGGCAAGCGGAAAGCTGTTCTCGCCATATTTGCCCGAGGCGACCGTGACCTCGCCCTTGGAGCGCAGCAGGGCCAACAGCGGGTCGGTGCTGCTCAATTCCACGGTGAAGGTGTTGTACATTTCTTCGAGTTGAAGCGTCTTGGTCACCGCCTTGCCGCCGGCCTTGAACGCGAACGAAGCGATGCCGGGTTCCAGTTGCGGACCGCTGTCGCCCAAATCATAGCTCAGCGTCGGCTTGCCGAAACAGGCCAGCGTCAGCTGGGCGCCGCCATTCGATCCGCCGCAGACCGACGCCATCAGCACTTTGCCGCCCTCCTCTTCCTCCAGTTTCGCCGTCCAGCCGCACGGCGCGGCAAACGCCGGCTGCGCCGCTTGCAGGACGACCTGAGCGGCGACGCAACCCGCCACGACGAATTTCGCCAATCCGCTTCGCATGATCTTCCCTTCCCAAGTCATCGAACCATCGTCGGCCACGTGGCATCAAGGACTATACAAAACAAATTGTCCCGTGGCATTACCGGCGACACCAGGGCGCTGTAGCAATTCAGGCGATTGATTTTCGATCGAGTGGAAGCGGCACCAGCACCGCCTGGCTGGAGATCGTGCTCGACGAGGGCCGCAACCGCCATATCCGCCGGCTGCTCGCCGCCCACGACATCGAGGTGCTGCGCCTGGTACGGATCGCGATCGGCTCGCTGCGGCTCGGCGACCTTGCCAAGGGCAAGGCACGCCATCTGAGCGCGGAAGAGCAGGCGCTGCTTCCGGCCTGAGCGACCAGGCACTGGAGGCCCCTCGAACCGAAGCGGCAATTGACATTTGCATCTCTGTTTCATATTTTCCATTTGTGAAATCGAAATGCGCCGATGCAGTCAAAGTGTCAGGCTGACACGCATGGGCGAAGCTGGCTTGGAAGCCGGAGAGAAAACATGGCTACGGCGTTGCGGGCGGTTCCCAGATTCCTGGACGAATTGGGCACGTTTGGCGGTCTCAAGGGAACCGATATTGCAAACATCACCGACGTGTCCAAGGCCACGGTTTCGAGGTGGAAGGCCGGCGACATCAAGCCCCAGCCGCGCAGCGAGCTCATTCTATCGGACCTGCACTATATCGTCGGCCGACTGCAGGAATTCTACGAGCCAAGCGATATCCGCACCTGGCTTTACGCTCGCCACCCGCAATTGAACGGTGAAAGGGCGATAGATCTCATTCACGACGACCGTGCTCTCGACGTGCTCAAAGTCATCGATCGGCTTGAGAACGAGGTCTTTCTCTAGTTGGCGATCGCCGGGCGGAAACGACGCGATAGCCGGCTCATCGACGCTATCGAGGCAATAGTTCCGGTCGAATACTCCGGAACGGTTTGGCGTGTGGTGCGCCAGGGCCGCAGCCCGATCCAGTGCTCGAGCTCCGGTGGCCGTTGGGACGATGGAACATTCGACGTGCTCTACACCTCGCAGGAGCGCGAAGGTGCCTTGAGCGAGATGAGATTCCACCTGACGCGGGGGCAGCCAGTGGTCCCTTCGCGTGTCAGATACAATCTCTTCGAGATCGATCTTGCTTTGGACCGGACGCTCAGACTGCTCGACCTGGCAGCCTTGCAGATCCTTGGCCTCGACACCTCGCGCTACGGGCAGCTTTCGTATCAGGAAAAGCACGTGGAATATCCGAGGTCGCAAGACATCGGCGAGGCCGCGCATTTCCTCGATTATGACGGTCTGATCGTGCCCGGCGCGCGATATGACTGCCTGAACGTCGTCGCGTTTTGTGATCGGCTGCCGGCTGGAGCGATGACGATCAGAACCGATCACGGGGAAACTGCCTGGGCTAGCGGCGGCCCCGCTGCCGTCCATCCCCCGCACGGGTGATGCGGCCAGCGGAAGTGGCGCGCTAACATTGCCTCCAAGTGTAGAGCGTCTAACGCGCAAGGGAGGATCCATGCATATGCTCCGACTGATACCGACGCTGCTGGCGCTGCTGGCCGTCATGCCATTGAACGCTGAAGCGACCACGAAGAGGTACCCCAAGGGCCACGGCACGAATTGCGCCGAGAAGGACCAGGCGTGCCAGAAGAAATGCCAGGCTGTGCCGATCGACTACAATAGCGTCAGATCCATCAAGGGACGCAACGAATGTCTGAATAATTGCACCATCGGCTACGATCAGTGTCTCGGGGCACCCGCCCGAATCCAGGAACAGACAATCCAGGAAGACGCCGCGCAATAGAAGCCCGCTAGAGATGGCTCCAATGCGCAAGAGACATAGGTGTGATCGAATGACGGCGACAGTCCGCCGGTCGCCTTCATGTGCGGCCGCCGACTTCGTCGACATGGCGCAGCATGTCGTCGGGATCTTCATAGACGCGAAACGCGCCCGATTGGCGGAGCTCCTCGGTGCTGTAGCCGCCGCTGAGCAGGCCGACGCCGTCTCGATGCCCCCGCTGGTGGCGATCGCCCACGATATGCCCGCCTTCGTCAGCCAGACCAGCAATTCGCGCGCACCGGGGAGCGGACGGATGCGGCTCGCCGGGCGCTGATAGGCTTCGGCATGGCGCCGCCGCAGCCGGTCGACGCGCTCGGTGCTGATCTCAATGTCGGTTTCGCGCAGCAGCTGGTTGGCGAACAGCCCGCCACTCATGCCGATCTTGCGGTGGATGCGCCAGACCGACAGCTCGATATCCTCCTCGTCGAGCGCCTCCTTCCGGGCCAGCACATGCTGGTAGACGCTGTCGACCAACGTGCCGTCGAGATCGAACAGGAAAGCGGGTTGCATACGCATTGTTTTTCTCCTGGATGCTTTTCGATTGGTCGGACGTAGCGCGAGCTGACCGCAAGCACAGGCCGGGTAGTACCGCCACAAACCCGAGAATCGATCCATCCTCGCTGCCGAGTTGTGCGACCTGCCGGGCCGGCGCGATGTGTGCGCGCCGCGTCATGGATTTCGGCAAAATCCAGCCCATATTCCTAGATGTGGAGCTTTGAGCGTGAAACTCGCGCGTGCGGTCCTGCTTGCCGCGGCTTTCGTGGCTGTTGCGGCCGTTTGTCCCTCTTCCGCAACCGGAGAGGCGGACGGCCGGGAGAAAATTGTGTTGCGCGTCGAGATAGACGGCGCCATCGGTCCGGCGAGTGCCAGGCAGCTCGAGGAAGCGCTGGCGGTGGCCGCGGACCGAAACGCCCAGGCTCTCATCCTGCAGATGGACACGCCCGGCGGGCTGGTCACCAGCATGCGCGAGATGATCGCCGGCATTCTCGCCTCGCCGGTTCCCGTCATCGGCTATGTCGCGCCCGCCGGCGGGCACGCGGCGAGCGCCGGAACCTACATCCTCTACGCCACCCATCTGGCGGCGATGGCGCCCGGCACCAATCTGGGCGCGGCAACGCCGATCGAGATGGGCGGGCCGCTGCCATCGTTTCCCGGCGGCAAGAACGATGGCCCCGAGGCGGACAAGGACAAGAAGAACGCACCCGCGGGCGATGCGATGATCGCCAAGGCGACGAACGATGCCGTTGCCCTGATCCGCAGCCTGGCTGAATTGCGCGGGCGCAATGCCGAATGGGGAGAAAAGGCCGTGCGCGAGGCGGCCAGCCTGTCGGCCGGCGCGGCGCTGCAGCAGCATGTCATCGATTTCGTCGCCCGCGACACCACCGAACTGCTTCAACTGGCCGACGGCCGGACCGTCGAGATCGCCGGCAAGAAAGAGGCATTGGCGACGAAAGGGCTGCCGGTCGAAACGCTCGAGCCAGGCTGGCTCATCCGGCTTCTCGCCGTGATCACGGACCCGAACATCGCCGTCATCCTGATGCTGGTCGGCGTCTATGGCCTCGTCTTCGAATTCACGAGCCCGGGCGCGGTCGCGCCCGGCGTGATCGGCACGATTTGCCTTCTGCTCGGACTCTATGCGCTCAATCTCCTGCCGATCAGCTATGCCGGCCTTGCCTTGATGCTGCTTGGCATCATCTTCCTGGTCGTCGAAGCCTTGAACCCGACTGTGGTCCTTGGGCTGGGAGGCGTGGCTGCGTTTCTGCTGGGCGCTGCCATGCTGCTCAGGATCGAGGGGCCCGGCTTCGAGATGTCGTGGGCCGTTATCGGCACCGCCGCCGTCCTGACGCTCGGCCTGGCGCTGCTGACCGGCAGCTATCTGTGGGCGGCCCGCAAGAACGTTCCGCGTGTTGGCGCACAGGCCATGCAGGGGCTGCCGGCGGAGGTCCTCGACTGGCAGGGCAGCGAGGGCCACGTGCTCGCCCGGGGCGAGCGCTGGCGGGCAAAAGCCGACGAACCGCTTGCAGTGGGCGACAGCGTCGAGGTGGCCGATGTCAGGGATCTTGTGCTGACGATACGGCGCCGCAATGTGAGAAGCGATGGAGCAAGGCAATGATCATCGGTTATGTGGCCTATCTGGCAGCAGCGCTCGTCGTGGTCATGTTCCTATCCGCGGCCATTCGCATCCTGCGGGAATATGAGCGCGGCGTGGTCTTCACGCTCGGCCGCTTCACCGGGGTCAAGGGCCCCGGCCTTATCATCCTCATCCCCTTCGTGCAGCAGATGGTGAAGGTCGACCTGCGAGTGGTGGTCCAGGACGTGCCGCCGCAGGACGTGATCTCGCGCGACAACGTCTCGGTGAAGGTCAACGCGGTGCTGTATTTTCGTATCGTCGACGCCGAGCGGGCGGTGATCCAGGTTGAAGACTTCATGACCGCCACCAACCAGCTGGCACAGACCACGTTGCGCTCGGTGCTCGGCAAGCATGAGCTCGATGAAATGCTGGCCGAACGTGACAAGCTCAACAGCGATATCCAGGAGATTCTCGACCAGCGCACCGATGCCTGGGGCATCAAGGTCTCCGATGTCGAGATCAAGCATGTCGACCTCAACGAGAACATGGTCCGCGCCATCGCCAAGCAGGCCGAAGCGGAACGGCTGCGGCGTGCGAAAGTGATCAATGCCGACGGCGAACAGCAGGCGGCGGCAAAGCTCGTCGAGGCCGGCAAGATGCTGGCCGAAGCACCGCAGGCCATGCAGCTACGCTATTTCGAGGCTCTCCATGACATCGCCGGTGAGCGCTCGTCGACGGTCGTGTTTCCGGTGCCGATGGATCTGCTCGGTCATTTCATCAAGCAGGGTGGTGGAGGCGGAGGCGGCTGAGCGCGTAATCTCCCCCCTCGAGGGGGAGATGGCCGCGAAGCAGCCAGAGGGGGTCGTCTCACATAGATCGCCGACGCCTTCCTCTACGAGAGACGGCGCTGACGCTCCACGCGCCGCGACCCCCTCTGTCGCCTTCGGCGACATCTCCCCCTCAAGGGGGGAGATCAGCACCCTCACCTCCGCCACGGCGGGACCGGCGCAAAGCGTTTGCCGATCCAGTCGGCGAAGGCACGTGTCTTGGCGGCTTGCCCCTTGGCCGAAGGCATGACGACATAGACGGCGCCCTCGTCGGCAAGCGTCCAGTCCTCCAGCACTGGCACCAGCCGGCCGTCGGCGAGCTCGCGTCCGACCAGCCAATCCGTGCTCATCATCAGTCCGACGCCTTGCACGGCGGCTTCGACCAGCACCTCGGCGTCGTCGGTGACCAGCGGCCCGGAGACCTCGATACTGACGCGCCGGCCCGAACTGTCGGTCATCTCCCAGGCCGGAAAGGTCTGGAAACCCGAGAAGCCCAGGCAACTGTGTTCCAGCAGCGCCTCCGGCGCAGTCGGCGTGCCCCGGCGGGCGAGGTAGGACGGCGCGGCGCACAGCAGCCGCCGCCGTGTCGCGACCTTGCGCGCCACCAGCCGCGAATCCTGCAGCGCGCCGAGACGCACGGCGACGTCGAAATTCTCGGCGACGAGATCGACGAAACGGTTGGAGAACTCGGCCTCGATACGAACGTCGGGAAATTCGGCGAGAAACTGCGGCAGCAGCGGGCCGATCCACATGCGCCCGAACGAGCCGGGCAGCGCCAGCCGCAGCACGCCGCGCGGCCCGCCGCCGGCATGCGCCGACGCGGCAGCCTCGGCCTCGTCGACCGCAGCCAGGATGGCGCGGACGCGAACGAGAAATTCCGAACCCGCCTCGGTTAGCGACACGCTTCGTGTCGTCCGGTGCAGCAGGCGCACGCCCAACCGCTCTTCCAGCGAGGCAAGGCGCCGCGACAGGATCGTCGCGTCGCGGCCGATGCGAGCAGCCGCCTTGGTGAAGGAGCGTGCTTCGGCGATTGCCGCGAAGGCGGCCATTTCGACCAATGCTGCCGGTTCGTGCGATTGCTGCATCAGGCGCAGAGCTCAAATGTAAAACACAAGGATTATATACCAATAGCGCAGCAGCTAGTTTCACTCAATCCCGGCCCGTCAATCGGCCATCAACCGGAGTGAGACATGAAAGCGATCGAACTGACTGCCCCGAGACTGGACGCGTTTCGCGCGGCCACCGTTCCCACGCCTGAACCGCAGCGCGGCGAAGTGCTGATCCGCCTGCGCGCCGCAAGCCTCAATTTTGTCGATGTCGCGATAGCGAGCGGCAACTATCCAGGTCCGAGCTTTCCGCTCATTCCCGTCGTCGACGGCGCCGGCGAGATCGTCGGTATCGGCGAGGGCGTGTCGAGGCTCGCCATCAACGACCGCGTCATCGCCCATGCAAAACCGCGCTGGATCGGCGGCCGTCCGCGGCCTTATGAGACCAGAGAGATGCGCGGGCTGACACTGCCCGGCTCGCTCGCCGAATATGTCGCGCTGCCGGCCAATGCCGTTGTGCCGATGCCGGCGCATCTGTCCTTCGAAGCGGCAGCGACGCTGCCGATCGCCGGCACCACCGCGTGGAATGCGCTTCGCGCCGCCGATGCCGGGCCGGGGTCGGTCGTCGTCCTGCTCGGTACCGGTGGTGTCTCGATCTTGACCCTGCAGCTGGCCAAGGCAGCCGGCGCCACGGTCATCATCACCTCGTCGTCTGACGAAAAGCTGGCGCGCGCCAAGGCCTTGGGTGCGGATCATCTCATTAATTATCGTGAGACGCCGGACTGGGACGCCAAGGTGCTCGAGTTGACCGACGGGCTCGGCGCCGATCTGATCGTCGAAACCGGCGGCGCGGCCACCTTCGCCCGCTCCATCAATGCCGCGGCGCCCGGCGGCACGGTGTTCGCCATCGGCTTCGTCACCGGCGCCGAGGCCACCACGAACCTGCTGCCGATCATCATCAAGGCACTCAAGGTGGTGGGCAACAACACCGGTTCAGTATCCGACCTGCGCGACGCGGCGCGCGCCATCGGCGCCGCCCGTATCGATCCGGTCATCGACACGGTCTACGGCCAGCACCAGGCGACCGAGGCCTACGCCCATATGGCAGCCGGCGGCCGGCATTTCGGCAAGCTTGCGTTTACGTTGACGTGGTGAGCCTGGAAAGGCAGAGCGCGGCTTCATTCCAGCTTGGGTTCCTCACCCCACGAAAGTGGGGAGAGGTGGCTCGGCGAAGCCGAGACGGAGAGGGGAAACCGCGCTCTACGAAGGACCCCTCTCCGGGCGCGGAGCCTGTCCTCGGGCTTGCCGAAGGCAAGACCCGTGGGCGGCCACCTCTCCCCCGCCTCGCGGTGGGCGAGGAACCCAAGTCTTGAGAGGAGATTGGCAGCCTCACCGTCTGCCCCTAAATCAGCTTCTCCAGCGTGATCGGCAGATCCCGCACCCTTTTCCCGGTGGCGTGAAATACCGCGTTGGCGATCGCCGGCGCCACGCCGACAATGCCCAGCTCGCCGACCCCCTTGCCGCCAAGCGCCGAGGAATGCGGATCGGGAATACCGACCGAGATCACCTCGATGTCGGGAATGTCTGCATTGGTGGCGATGAGATAGTCGGCGAGGTTGTTGTTGACGATGCGGCCGTGGCGGCGGTCGACGATGCCCTCCTCGAGCAGCGCCTGGCCGATGCCCATGATGATGCCGCCCTTCCATTGGCTTTCGGCGAGCTTGGGGTTGTAGAGCCGGCCCGAATCCAGCGCCGACACCACGCGGGAAACGCGAACCGTGCCAAAGTCCTCGTCGACGCGGACTTCGATGAAATGCGCGCACCAGCTGTGGCGGGAATAGTCGCCCTCGGTGTGCGGCAGCGCCATGGCAATGGTGGTGTAGTTCTTGTAGCGGTCCTCGACCGTCGAATTGGCCGGCATGGTGTCGCCCTTCGCCTCGATATGCTCGCGCCCGACGCTCCTGAGCAGTTCGGCGATGGAAACTTCAGGGCCGTTGCCGCGCGGTGAAGCGATGCGGCCATTGGCGGCGACGAGCGTGTTGGCCTGCAGTGCATGGAACGGCGAAGCCGGATCGCTGATGGCGAGCCCGATCAGTTGGTCGAGCGCGGCACTCGCCGCCTTGTGGACGGCGCCGGTCATCACCCCGGCCAGCCGCGAACCGCCGGTGACGCCGGCACGGGCATAGCGGGAATCGCCAAGCTTGACGACGACGTTTTCCGCCGGCACGCCCACCACCTCGGCGGCGGTCTGCGCCAGGATCGTGTAGGTGCCCTGCCCCATGTCGATCGATGAGCTTTCGACCTCGACCGAGCCGTCGGCGAGAATGCGCACGACCGCCTCGCCATAGGCGCGCCGCACCGGGTAGGTGCCTGCCGCGACACCCCAGCCGATCAGCTGGTTGCCGTCGCGCATCGAACGCGGCCGGGGGTTCCGCTTCGACCAGCCAAAGGCTTCGGCGCCGGCCGCGAAGGCCTCACGCAGCTGCCGTGTCGACCACGGCTTCTTCGCATGCGGATCCTGCTCGGCATAGTTCCTGAGCCGGATTTCCAGCGGATCGATACCGACCTCATAGGCGAGCTCGTCGATGGCGCTTTCGATGCCGAAGGCGCTCGGGTTCTCGCCCGGCGCGCGCAATGCCCCCGGCACCACCGTGTTGACCCGCACGACGTTCTGCCGCGACGAGAAATTCGGCGTCGCGTACATGACCGAGGTGACCGAGCCGAGCGGCTCGACCCACATGCCGTCGACCGAGGTCTCGTTGACGCCGCGATGCACGATCGACTGGATCTGGCCCTCCGCGTTGGCGCCGAGCGCCACGGTCTGGCGCGTCGCCGCCCGTCCGCCATAGGCGGTGAAGGTCTGCGGCCTGGTGACCGCCAGCTTCACTGGCCGTCCCAGCATTTTCGCGGCGACTGCCGCTACAGCGCCGTAGCCATAGGCAAACGCCTTGGAGCCGAAGCCGCCACCAATATAGGGCGAGACCAGTCGTACATTCTCGAACGGCACGCCGAACCATTCGGCATAGGTCCGCGCCATGCCGTCGAGCCATTGGCTCGGCTCCCAGACCGTCAGCTGGTCGCCCTGCCACTTTGCGATCAGGCCATGCGGCTCCATCGGCGCCTGGTATTCGCGCGGCGTGTTGTAGGCGTTGCAGATCCTGACCGGAGCCGAGGCGAACGCTGTCTCCGCCTCGCCCCATTCCTTGGTCATCGCATCGACGGGGATGCCGTCGCCGGCCTTTGGATCGCTGAGGTCGACGATCGCCGGCGCCTCGTCATAGGCAATCTTGACCAGCGCTGCGGCCGCGACCGCCTGCTCGAAACTCTCGGCCACCACCGCCGCGACATGCTGGCCGCTGAAGGTGATGTCGCGCGCCAGCGGGCAATAGGCGACGTCCGGCGGCGGCGTACCCAGCCAGTCCGTTGCGGTTCTCAGCGGCAGGATATTGTCGGGCGTCAGCAACAGCAGCACGCCGGGCGACGCCTTGGCCGCGGCCGTGTCGATCGAACGCACCCGGCCGGCGGCAATGGTGCTCTCGACCAGCACCGCATGGGTAAGCCCCTCGAGCTGCTGATCGACGGCGTATTTGGCGGCACCGGTGATCTTGGCCGGGCCGTCGACGCGCGACAGCCGGCCGCCGACCTGATCGGGGAGGACGGCACCGTCCGAAGCGTCGCCGCGTTTGGCATCGCCGGGTCTTGTTCTCAACTCGTGAACGGTCATGCCGTTTCTCCCATTTTGAGGATGGCGCGGGCGACGACGCGCGGCGCCAGTTCGATCTTGTAGTGGTTGGCGCCATGGTCGACGGCGCCCTCGACGGCGAGCAGGCTGGCTTGCCTGACGACCTCCGGCTCGAGCACTTTGCCTTTCAGCGCCTCTTCGACGGCAAGGGCGCGCCATGGCTTGGTGGCAACGCCGCCAAGCGCGACGCGCAGATCGCGAATTGTCCTTCCGTCGGCCTCGAATTCAATGCCGACCGCAGCACTTGCGGCGGCGAATTCATAGGACTGGCGGTCGCGGACCTTGAGATAGGTCGAGCGGCGGGCGGCGGCCGAAGCGGGAATGCCGATCGCGGTGATCATCTCGCCGGGCTCGATCGCATGTTCCCTTTCGGGCGTGCTGCCAGGCAACAGGAAAAAATCATCGACGGCGACCTGACGGTCGCCGAGATGGACGATCGCGTCGAAGGCGACGAGTGCAACCGCCAGGTCGCCGGGATAGGTGGCGATGCAGGCCTCGCTGGTGCCGAGCACGGCATGGCCGCGGGTGACGCCGCCGATCGCCGAGCAGCCGCTGCCGGGCGAGCGCTTGTTGCAGGCGGGGAAATTCGCCGGATCGCGGAAATAGGGGCAGCGCGTACGCTGCATCAGATTGCCGCCGATCGTCGCCATGTTGCGCAGCTGAGCCGACGCCGCCTGCCACAATGCTTCCGAGACTGCGGGGAACCGACTCTTGATATCGGCATGGTCGGCGACGCGGCTCATCCTGGCCAGCGCGCCGATCGTGGCGCCCCGGTCATCAACGGCAATCGTGTCCAGTCCCTTGAGATGGGTGATGTCGACCACGGTCTCGGGTTCGGCAACGCCGCATTTCGCGAGATCGACAAGCGTCGTGCCGCCGGCCAGAAGCATGGCGCCGGGAAGTGCTGCTGCCTCACGGGCTGCATCGACGGAGCCGGCGCGGAGATACGAAAAGTCCCTCATGACGCGGCCTCCATGGCCGCCTGCCGCACGGCGGCGACAATATGCGGATAGGCGCCGCAGCGGCAGAGATTGCCGGCCATGTATTCGCGGATCTCCTCATCCGAGCCGGCATGGCCTTCGCGAATGCAGGCGACCGCCGACATGATCTGGCCCGGCGTGCAATAGCCGCACTGAAAGGCATCCTGTTCGAGGAAGGCGGCCTGCACCGCATGCAGCGTGCCATCCTCCCCGGCAAGCCCTTCGATGGTGGTGATGTCCCTGCTTTCAGCCTGAGTGGCAAGCGTCAGGCAGGCCAGCACGCGCTGGCCGTCGATATGAACGGTGCAGGCGCCGCACTGGCCCTGGTCGCAGCCCTTCTTGGTGCCGGTCAGGCCGAGATGGTCGCGCAAGGCGTCGAGCAGGGTAACGCGCGGTTCGACCTCCAGCTCATGTCGATGTCGGTTGATTCGAAGTTGGATTGAAGTTCGGGTTTTGCTTGTCATGGGGCGTCTGGCTCCGGTTGCTTGACGCGGGAGGGGATGATCTGGTGCCCGGCCGGCGAGCGGCAAGATCAGCTTATGGCTAGGTGAGCTAATCTCCCCCCTTGCGGGGGGAGATGCCCGGCAGGGCAGAGGGGGTCGGTTCGACTTGGCGCGAGCTCCGGGAAGGCTGCGGCTTGCGAGGTCGAAAGACGTGACATACCCGATCCCGTGATTACATGAGAAAGGCGCTCCACAATCGGAGGCGCCTCCGGTTATTACCTAAGGGCCTGCTCCGCCCTGTTCAAGCCCAGGATCGAAAATGATCAAAATTGGAGGAAATTGGCAGGGCAGCCGGCCGTCATGCCTGGAGACAAAAAAGCACCACCGGCCCAAGCCGGTGGTGCTCTCTGAACTGTCTGTAGGGGCAGGACAGTCCAATGATCCTGAGGGGATCGTGCTCAACGTGGGCTCATTTTTGCCCCACGGCATCGGCCGAACAGATGAGGAGTGCCAGCCGCGAGGAAATATCCTCCGTCGTCATCCACCGGCCGTGCACCGGAGGCGGGCAAGATGCCTCGCCTGCCGCAACGCCGACCCAGACTCGATCCTGTGATTATATTTACTTGCGATTATATTTGTCGGAGACGTAACGAAGGTGGAAGCGTCTGCGCTCTTGAAACGTGGCCTGCCTGTTCGGTTATGCTTCGGATCAACACTGGAGAAAAAATTGGCCGCGGAGCCGCCCGTCATTTCTGGAGACAAAACCGAAGCCGCCGTTGCAAAGCCGCTGCGCGCCGACGCGCAGCGCAACCGCGATGCGCTGGTCGAGGTCGCGGCAAAAGCCTTTGCCGCGCAAGGCGTCGATGCCTCGCTGGAGGAGATTGCGCGCCAGGCCGGCGTCGGCATCGGCACGCTTTACCGGCATTTCCCAACCCGCGAGCACCTGGTCGAGGTGGTTTATCGGCGCGAAGTGGAAGGACTGTGCCAGGCGGCCGACGAACTCGCCCACGATTATGCGCCCGACATGGCGCTCGAACAATGGATGCAGCGCTTCGTCGATTACATCGCCACCAAGCGCGGGCTGTCGACAAGCCTGCGCATCCTGCTCACGACCAACTCAACCCTGTTCTCCGACGTTTCGGGCAGGGTGACGCTCGCCTTGCGGCGGCTGATCGATGCCGCGGTCGCCGACGGCTCGATCCGCGGCGATGTCGATGCTTCCGACGTGCTGCATGCGCTGGGCGGCATCTATTCGGCACCGGACACCAAGGACTGGCGCGACCGCTCGCGCCGATTGGTGTCGCTGCTGATGGATGGGCTGCGGTTTGGAGCGGCCAAATCCGGCCCATCCAAGGAATAACGAATGCAGTGACTGTCCTTATTTCAGCGAGATGCTCATACCGCTGAGATCGGCATTGACTTGCAGGCCTACCTGCCTGCCCGTGAGTTCGAGTTGGGCACCCTTGTCATTGGTCATGACGATCACCTGGGCTCCTTTGCCGAGCGCGCCGCCACCGCCCGCTGCACCGTACACCCCCGTCACATCCCGGGCGCGGCGTATGTGGCGCACGGTACCTTTGAAATAGGTCTTGGAGGCGCCGAAGGCGAGGCCGCCCGAGATGCCGCCGACCGAGATGGGATATCGGCGACCATGGAAGGTCAGTGTGCCCTCGCCTCCGGAGCCGCCGATGAAAAAGGCCGCCTTGTAGATGGCGAAGCGGATCGTACCGCTGTCGGCATGCGCGACGCTGGCAAAGCTAACTGCCGCCGCAGCGATGACGGCAACTGCGACTGAACGAAATCTGGACGAAATCTTCATGATGAGAACTCCTCAAGATCGCCGCATGCCCAGCCGGCCGGGCACGTCGGCGTCATATCAAAGTCATAGCTGAACAGTCTCGCCCGTCATTGGTTCCAAGCACGCGGCCTGAATTCCGGCCGCAAGAAGACCGCCACGAAACGAGGCGGATGGCGAGCATAGTCCTGGCTGTAAGAACAGTGGCCGACCAGCGGGGATCTGTCGCCGGCGCTCCTATGAAAACGTAAGTGTTGAAGCGGAATGGTATTAGTCTGCGCTGTCTGGGGTTTCGGGAGCGCGGCAAAGGAATGGACTTCAACTCACGCCATGGCTACCTGCTGATCGGCGGCCTGATCCTGGTCGGCGCCGGGCTCCTGGTCGTTTCGCTGATCGTCAATCTTCGCGTGGCGCACAGTGTGCGTGACGACGTACGCCATCGTGAAAAGCTGCTGGAATATTATCGCAATATCTTTTCGCAGCTGGGCGTGATCCTGATCGGGATTGGCGTGTCCCTGTTCATCTTCTTTTTCCAGCAGAATTATCAGGACCAGCGCAAACGCGAAACGGAGCTCCAGCAGGTTCTCGCCAAACTGGCGGCGCGTGTTGCCCGCGACAGCGCTGTCGTGGAGGCCCTCGGCGAATTCGATGAGCTGCTGGATGATGGCGGCGCCTATGTCAGTCCGGAACTCGGCGGAAACAATGCCGCCGTCAGCGCCGACGGAACGGCGCTCGCCAAGCAGGTTTCGCAGATCCTTCTGGTCGAGCGCGACGTCGATGTTCAGGGGTTCGATATTCTCAATCTGTCACGCGATTTCGAAGCATCGTTCGTCGTCAACGAGCTCAACCCAATGCTATGGTTCAACATCGTCCGGGACGAGAGCGACATCAAATATGCCACTACCCAGATCGCCCTGGATTACAAGGACCTGCAGGATGCGATCGGCGGCGAGCCGATCGAGGTTGCGATCGCCAATCCCGAAAAGGAGCGGAAGATCAAGCAGGAGGTGCTCGACATCTTTTATGATGCCGACCTCCTGCGCCAGCGCAGCAGGCGGTTTCTCGGCCGCGCGTGCTGGCTTTTCAGCAACGGGCGCGGCTTCGTCAAGCTTGCGCCGGTCAACGAGATCGAAGCCGATGCCAGATCGCACCAGGAATGGCTCGACCGGTCGAAACCCTTCCTGACGCAGGCGACATCGGGCAGCGGCGATTGCTTCAAATTGCTCCGGTTCGGCCCGGCATCCTGAACCGGCAAAGGCTCCCTGATCGCCGGTGGCTAATCCCCCACGCGCTGCAGCGTACCGAGATGATTATCGTCGAGAAATTCGACGGTCATGGCCGACGCCTTGCCGTCGGGGCCGACGGCAAAGCTGACGGCCGAGGGCCTGTCCGGCATCTCGGCATCAGGGAAGGTCACGAAGAGGTCGCGGTCGAAATGCTTCAATGAATAGGACCGCACACCGGCGGGCCCGACCTTGAGGACAAGAGGGTCTCCTTCGCCCGACACAACCGCATCGCCGATGAAGTCGTTGAAGTAACGGCCTGCATAGGCACTGGCCGGCTCGGCCGGACTTGCTGGAGAGGGCGGCGCGGCATAGGTGGCCTTGGCCGCCGCAATGACCGGGCCGAACATGCTCGCATAGATATCATTCCATGCCTTTATCTTATCCTTGCCCAGCGTTCCGTCGAAGACGAGATCGGCGAAGCTGTCGGACAGTCCCTCCGGCACGCCTGTCGGAAAGGCGTTGGCGATGACGACGATGCCAAGCTTCTCCTCGGGAAAGAGCATCACCAGACTGCGGGCGCCGGCGCTGAAGGCGCCCGCATGACCCCAGATCGGCCCGTGCCGGCCGAATTCGACATTCCACCCGAGGCCGTAGAAGGCCTCGCCTCCGGAGACGGGGTTCTTGCCGCGAACCATCAAGGGAATATGTGTCTGGTCCAGCGCATCGGCGGCAATGAGTCTCTTGCCGGCGTAGGCCCCGTTGCCGAGCACAAGGCGCATCCATTGCGAGAGGTCGCGTGCGGTGGAACTGACGCCGCCTGCTGGCGCCTGCGCATCCGGATAGCGCTGGACCTTCGCGGTCCACGCGCCATCGATTTTGGCGTGGAGTTCGGCGCGGTTGGCGTGCTTGATGAAGTCCGAATGACGGGAGCTGGTCGAGGCCATTCCAAGCGGACGGTAGAGCTTCTCTTCGGCGACCTCTTCCCATGATTTGCCTGTCGGCTTCGCAGCCGCGACGGCACCCTCGGTCAGTCCGAAATTGCTGTAGGAATAGCCCGCACGAAAGCTCGATGACGGCGACACGAACCGCAGGCGGCGCAGGATCTCCGCGCGGTCATAGCCGATGTCCTCGAGGTCGTCGCCGGCGGTGCCGGGAAGCCCGCTGCGGTGCGCAAACAGGTCGCGGACCGTGAGTTCGCTGGTCGGATAGGGCTGGGCGAGCCGGAAAGCCGGATCGAGGTCGGCGATCTTCGAATCCCACGAAGCGATCCCCCCGCTGACCAGCGCCGCCACGACCGTGGCGGAGACAGGCTTGGAGAGCGAGGCAATCTGGAAGACTGTGTCAGCGTCGACGATCTCCGGTTTTCCGGCCTCGCGATGCCCAAAACCCTTGAGGAAGATCACCTCGTCGCCGTGC
Source organism: Mesorhizobium sp. M0500 (assembly GCF_040321165.1). Taxonomy (NCBI): domain Bacteria; kingdom Pseudomonadati; phylum Pseudomonadota; class Alphaproteobacteria; order Hyphomicrobiales; family Phyllobacteriaceae; genus Mesorhizobium; species Mesorhizobium sp. M0500. Next base: position 225,813 of record NZ_JAMYRB010000004.1, on the reverse strand, counting down.
ACGACGCCGATGGCCAGACCGGGCACGCTACCATCCGCGACGACGCCTTCGGCCAGTAATTCGAGCTTCGCAATGGCCGCGGCGATCCGGTCGGGCGTAATGGTGTCGGCCGACGCCACTTTCGGCGAAAGCGTAATGAGGGCGATGAAGGCCAACCTCCTCCACCGGAGGTGATTCCGGTTTGTGAATAGCCGCATGCTCAGCCCCTCCGCCTCACCGGCGTCCACTATTGCAGCCTGACGCAGGGGAGGCCAGCCCCAACGATCGCTTCCATCGACGGATGTCCGCTTCACACCAGTCGAAATTCAGACAGCCGCGCCTGAGCTAGGATGCGGCACGCATGCGGAGGCGCCGTCTGCTGGCGCGGGCCTTCTCCGCCACCGCGGCGGTGATCTCGACCACGCCGTCTTCACGCGGTCTGGCGTTGGTGACCTTGTGGAGCCGCTCGTAGGGCAACAGTTCCTTGACCCGGGCTTGAAGCGACGCGACTTCGGCTCGCAGATCCTCGCATTCCTGCCTCTGGACGTCGAACTGTATCTGTTCGGAAGCCTGCTGCAGGGAAAGCTGCGAAAAATTCGCGCTGACCGCGGAAAGGGTCATCTTGTCGTTTTCGCTCTCCTTCGTGAGAGCGGACAATTTTTGCTCGACAATTTGCTTTTCGGCCACCGCGTCGCTCGCTTGGGCCTTGAGCCTGGCGATCTCGCTGGCGGCTTCGCTGTTCTGGTTGGAGGCGGCCTCCAGCCGCGATCGAAGGTCCTCGATTTCAGAACGCAAGCCGGTCATCTCCGCGACACCGCGTGCAAGTTCGGCTTCCCTGTCACCGTCCCTGATGCGGGCCGCTTCCGTCATTTCCGACAGCTTCGTCTGCGCCATATCGAGCGATTTCTGCAGCCGCATTTCCTCTTTCTCGCTCTTGCCAAGCGCGGCCAGCAGTTCCGAAACCTGCGCGGCGTCATTGGCATGGATAGTCGAGAGTTCGTCCAGCCTGTGCCGCGCCTCGGCCTCCCGTTTCAGCGCCTTGTCGAGATCGATCGACAGACTGACATGCTTCTCCCGCAGCATCTCGTTCTCGCGCGAGCGTCTGTTGGCCTCGACCGCTCTGGCCGAGAGCGTTTTGACAAGCTCGCCGAACTCGGCTTCGCGTTTTGCGCTCGCATTGCCTGCCACGACGAGTTCCAGCCTTGCTGCAGCCAGCGCGCCGCGAAGTGCTTCCTTGTCCTCGACCAGGCTCGCCTCGTGCTGCTGCAGGGCCTCGATAGCGCTGTCGCGCTCGCGCTGCTTTCTGGTCGCTTCGTGGAGCTGTTCGGACAGCACTCTTTGCTGCGCGGTCAGGCCGGTATTTGCCAGCTCCAATTCGTTGGCGCGAAGAATGTCGCCGTGGAGCAGTTTCAGGAATTCGCCCGTCAGATGATGCGAGGTCGCGATCTCCGACAGTTTCGCATTGATCTCCCCCAGATACTCCTGCGCGTCGTGAAAGAGCCCATCGACCGCACTTAAGGCAGCCAGCCGGGTTTGCGTATGGGGGGACAGCCGTCGTGCGGTCTCGAAGGCGTCCGCATTGGCCTCGAGCTGCGAGCTGTCATCCGTTGCCGCGAGATTCTCATCCGACACAGTCTCATCCGGCACAGTGACGTCGTTCAACGGCGAATGATCGTCCACGTTGAGACATTCGCTAAACGCATCCGCCAAATCGGTTTCGAGCTCCTTGAACGCTCTCTCCACAGTCTCGGCACGCTTGATCAAACCTTTGAAATTCATGACCGAATATCCCTCTCGTGCAGCGCCGTTAAGGAGCGGACTTTCAACACTTGACCCTCGCCTCCCCCGAATGCGGGTTCATCTCCTGACGTGCGCTCTGGCCGACGCACGCTAGGGACAGGCTTGGCCACTGTCCTCGTGTGTTTGAATGACATGTTCTGCCGCGCTCCATACCCGAGGCGTTGGCACCGCTCGCAAAATGCCCACTCATTTCACCCGAAACGGATATGAAGCGGCGCAAGCCTGAGGATCGCCTGGTGACTGTTGTAAGGATCGGCCGAGCGCCTCGGTGCTCTGCAGCAGCTACAAGTCACACTCGGACGAGGCGCGTTACGGCCGGGAGGCCTGACCTAATAAATGATTGTGTTGAATACGTTTCGCTGATTAGCTGCTGTGCATTGACCAGGGACAAGACCGATAAATGTTGTCCCGGGAGGACCGCGATGCCGGTGCTTGAGGTTCGCCACGTCTCCAAGAATTTCGGGGCTATCCAGGCCCTGACTGACGTCAGCTTCCAGGTGGAGCGAGGCGAAGTCGTTGGTCTGATGGGGGATAACGGGGCCGGCAAGTCGACGATAGTCAAGGCTGTGGCCGGGAATTTTCCTCCGAGCGACGGCGAAATTGTAGTCGAGGGCGAGGTGTGCCACTTCCACCAGCCCGTGCAGGCCCGCGCCAAGGGGATCGAAGTTGTTTATCAGGACCTGGCGCTCGCCGATAATCTGACGGCCGCGCAGAACGTCTTTCTGGGGCGCGAGATCAAGAAAGGCTTCTGGCCGATCAGGATTCTTGACAAGCAGGCGATGATCGATCGCTCGGCAGCGCTGTTCAAGGAACTCAAATCGGAAACCCGGCCGCGCGACCTCGTCAGGAAGATGTCGGGTGGGCAGCGCCAGGCGGTCGCCATCGCGCGGACCCGGCTTTCAAATGCTAAGCTGGTGCTGATGGACGAACCAACGGCCGCCATCTCCGTGCGCCAGGTGGCGGAAGTACTCGAACTGATCCGACGCCTCAAAGCACAAGGAGTCGGCGTCATGCTGATCAGTCACCGAATGCCTGACGTGTTCGCCGTGGCAGATCGCATTATCGTCCTCAGGCGGGGCTCGAAAGTTGCCGACAAGCCAGCTGACAAAACATCGCCCGAGGAAATCACTGGACTGATAACGGGGGCCATCCGTGGCGAATAGTGTTCAGGAGTCAGTTGGCGTTCAGGGCTCAGTCGAAGAACATGGCCGGCCGGCCATGTCGGATTTCGTCCCGACCAAGGAAAAAACAGTTCTCCAACGTGTGATTTCAAGTCAGCCCTTCTGGGTGACGATCGCGCTCATCGCGCTCGTCATGTTGATGACTGCGATGGAGCCGAGCTTCGGCACCTCTGAAAACGTCGCCAATGTGACGCGCAATTTCGCACCTTTCGGCATCATGGCCCTCGGCATGACGATCGTCATCATCACCGGCGGTATCGATCTGTCGGTCGGCTCCGTCATGGGTCTCGTGGTCATCGTCGCCGGCCTGTTCCTCACCTGGCATTATCCCTGGTACGTCGCCTTCGCCATGGGCCTTTTCTCCGGTCTGGCCTGTGGCGCGGTCAACGGATTCTTTGTCGCCTATGTCGGGATGCCGTCCTTTGTGGTCACCCTCGGTATGCTGTCCGTCGCGCGCTCGCTGGCGGTCGTATTCTCGGCCAACCAGATGCTCTACCAGTTCGGGCCCGATGCTCCGATCGTGAAGGCAATCGGTCAGTGGAAATGGCCGCGGCATGGTCCGAACGACTGGGCACCGCATTGGATACCAGAACTGTCGTCACAATTCTGGACCATGGTGATCTTGGCCCTGATTGTCGGCTTCGTATTCAACTTCACAGCCTGGGCCCGGCATCTCTTCGCCATCGGCGGCAATGAGGAGGCGGCACGGCTCACCGGCGTTCCGGTCAACTGGATTAAATTCCAGGCCTATGTCTTCTCGGCTTTCACCGCCGCGCTCGCCTCGCTCCTGCTCCTCGGCTATAACGGCTCGGCCATCAATGCCATGGGCCAAGGCTACGAGCTGCGCGTTATCGCCGCGACAGTCATTGGCGGCGCCAGCCTCATGGGCGGCGCCGGCACGGCCTTCGGTGCGATCATCGGTTCGGCCTTCCTCGAGGTGATCAGGAATGCGCTGCTGATGGCCGGCATCGATTCAAACTGGCAGGGTGCCTTCGTCGGCGCCTTCATCGTTCTTGCGGTTCTTTTGGGCATGCAAACCGGCGGCAAATCGATTCTCGCCGCGTCGCTGGCAGTCTTGATGCCCAAAAAACGCCGCTAGAAACCCGCCGGCGGGAGGCTTGCGGGATCACACCCAGGAGGAGAACGTCACATGAAAAAACATCTGCTGACGGCCGCCGTGGCGCTTGGCGCAATGGTGCTCGCCGTTTCCGGCGCCCAGGCGAAATACACCTTCGCCCTGGTGCCGAAGAACATGAACAATCCTTTCTTCGACCAGGCACGCGACGGCTGCAAGAAGGCCGAAGCCGAATCCAATGGCGCCGTGGAGTGCATGTATATTGGCCCCGGCGAGCATGGCGGCGGCGACGAGCAGGTACAGATCGTACAGGATCTCGTGGCCAAGAAGGTGGACGGCATCGCCGTGTCGCCATCGAACGCCGCGGCGATGGCGGTTGCGCTGCAGGCCGCCAAGGAAGCCGGCATCCCGGTCCTCACCTGGGATTCCGACCTCCTGCCCGAAAACAAGGATCTGCGCGTCGCCTATATCGGCACGCACAATTATGAGATCGGCGAGAACCTCGCCAAGCTTGTCATGCAGATCAAGCCCAAAGGCGGCACGATCTGCATCCAGTCCGGCGGCGCCGCGGCGGCCAACCACAACGAGCGCATGCAGGGCATTCGCGATACACTTTCGGGCACCAAATCGGCGGCCTCGCCCGGGGATCGGCTGACGGGCCAGAACGGCTGGACCGAAATCGAAGGCTGTCCGCTCTACACCAACGATGATTTCCCGCTTTCGGTGCAACAGTTCGAGGATATCATGGCGAAAAACCCGAACCTCGACGCATTCGTCCCAACCGGTGGCTTCCCGCAGTTCATTCCCGATGCCAACCGCGCCGCGGTCGCACCGTACAAGGACAAGATCGCCTCGAAAGCCCTGGCCCTTGTCGTTGCCGACACGCTTCCGGTACAGATCGACCAGATGAAGGAAGGTTTCTCCCTTGGCCAGGTCGGCCAGCGGCCGTTCGAGATGGGCTACAAGACGATGATGGCGCTGAAGGAAATGAAGGAGGGCAAGGCTCCGCCGGCCGACCCGACCTACACGGGCCTCGATGTCTGCACTCCGGAGACAGCCGACACTTGCGTCGCCAAATAGTGCTTTTGGGCGGGAGGAAACTCCCGCCCTTTTCATAGGGGATCTCAATGCCGGAATTGTTCTCGCTCAAGGGCCGTGTCGCATTGGTCACGGGTGCCTCGCGTGGTCTTGGTTTTGCCATGGCCAAGGCACTTGCGGAAAACGGCGCGACGGTGATCGTCAATGCGCGCGACATGGCCGCCCTTTCCGCGGCCGCCGAAAGGATCGGTGCAGAAGCCCTGCCGTTCGATGTCACCGACGCGGCGATCTCAAGGGCGTCGCTCGAAGGAATCGTCGAACGCCACGGCCGCCTCGATATTCTGGTCAACAACGCCGGCATCCAGCATCGGAAACCGCTGGTCGAATGGCAGGACGAGGATTTCAACCATGTGGTTGCCGTCAATCTGTCGGCTTGCTTCCGCATGATGCGCGACGCGGTGCGCCTGATGCTGCCAAACAAGTTCGGGCGCATAATAAACACCGGATCGGTCGCAGCGATCCTTGGCCGTCCCACCATTCACGCCTATGTGGCGGCAAAGGCGGGCCTGCACGGGCTGACACGCTCCACTGCCGCTGAGCTGGGCCGTCACGGCATCACCGTCAACGCGATCGCCCCCGGCTATTTCGCCACCGAGCTCAACACCGCACTTATGCGCGACGAGGCCTTCACCAAATGGGTCGAGGCACGAACCCCCGCGGGCCGCTGGGCCCAGCCTGAGGAGCTCGGCGGAGCCGTGGTGTTTCTCGCCTCCGACGCTGCCGCTTACGTCAACGGGCACGTGCTGGCGGTTGACGGCGGGCTATCGGTTTCCCTGTGATTTCAACCGGCGACACCGTGCCGGCAGGGCGTGCCTGCTAGCCGCCTGAAATGACGACTTGCTGCATGCGCTGCTGGCCCGGTCCCCTGCACGGACGCCGACGCCAGACGATTGGATGGCGCGCCGTATTGCAGCCGCCGACTTTCGATTCGCAACGGGTTATTTCGACGTCCGGCGGCATCGATGCTTGATGCCGCCAATATTTCATTCCACACACCGGTCACAATGAGAGACGACATAAGGGATCAGCGCCGGGTATTCGGGTGGGCCTTGCCTGCCTCCGCGGTCGTGCATTTGCTCGCCGCCGCGCTTCTTTTGTCCGCACTGCCGCTGTCGCCCCCGCAGCCGCAGAAGGAGCAGCCCATCGCAGTGGATATTGTGCCGCCGCCTAAACCGCCGGAAAAAACCAAACCTCCGTCCCCCGCTGAACCGCCCAAGCCGGAAAAGCAGCCGGAAGCCAAGGTCGAGACGCCGACGAGCCGTGAGGTCGCCGCGCAGAGAGCTGTCTTCGAATTCGGTGAGAAGGACGCCGGTCCTCGCAAGTCTCTGGACGGCAACAGTGCGGAGGATGGTTCGGAACAACCGCCAGCGCCGCAAGATCCCAATAAACAGGACCTTGCACAGGCGCCGGACGTGACCGCGGTCGGCGGCAAAGTCTCGGCTCCGCCGCCTGGCGTATCCGCGCCGCCTAAGCCCAAGCCAGCGAACGTCGCCAAGGAGCAAAAACCCTTGAAGCTTCAGCAAGCCAAGACGTTGTTCTCGGAAGCAGCAACCGGTGATCCGATAGCGACAAGCGCAATGGGTAATATACCCCGCCCCGTGCGGATCGGTCAGCTCTGCCTCACGGAATTGCGCGAACAGTTGCGCCGCGCCTCGCCCCCCTATTTTCCCGACCTCTTGCGTTCATTCAGGCTGAAGGAAGGCACTATCATGCAAGTTCCCAGGACCGCCTTCCGTGCCAACGGGCAGTGGTACGATTTGAGCTTTCGCTGCGAGGTCGACCCGGACGCGACGAGAGTCGTGTCGTTTGCCTTTCGTGTTGGAAATCCGGTGCCGCGCAGCGAATGGAAGCGCCGCGGGTTGCCCGCCGAATAGGTGGTCGAGGCCACGGAGGCTGGCTGGCCGGCGCCATCAAATCCGGCCGGCGATGTCTTCGCGCGCTCCGGGCTGCCGAACCAACACGCGCCAAAAGTGGCTTTCGTCAGCGGCTGCCGAAGTCTAGCATACGGCTTTGGGAGGAGGCTTCGATGACTTCAAGTTTCAACGTTCACCATGCTGCCGGCTATGAGCAGCTCATGGGCCGCTGGAGCCAAAAGCTCGCGCCGCTGTTCATCGGCTTCGCGGGCCTCAAGGACGGCGAAAAGATCCTCGACGTCGGATGCGGCACCGGCAGTCTGACCTTCGCGCTCGTCAAGGCCGCTGACCTCGGTGAGGTCGCGGCGATCGACTTTTCGGCCGTTTTCGTCGAGGAGGCAATCCGGCGCAACACCGATCCGCGGATAAAAATCCGTCAGGCGGATGCCTGCGCCCTGCCCTTTGAGGATGGCGCGTTCGACCGTGCCCTAGCCCTGCTCGTGCTCCATTTCGTGCCGGAAGCCGGCAAGGCAGTCGCCGAGATGCGCCGCGTCGTGCGGCCGGGCGGCGTCGTCGCGGCGACGGTATGGGACCATCTCGGCGGCATGCCGGGGATGCGCATGATGATCGACACGGTGGCGGTGCTCAGTGAAGGCGGACGCCAGCTGCGTGCCCGCTATTGCACGCAGCCGATGATGCAGCCGGGTGAAATGAAACGGACCTTTGTCGAACAGGGTCTCCGCGACGTTACGGAAACCCAGTTGATGATCCGCATGGACTACCAAAATTTCGATGATTACTGGGCGCCGATTGCCGCCGGCGAAGGGCCGCTCGGTAAGTATGTGGCCACGCTCGACCCGGAAGAGCGGGCGCGCACCGACGCCGCCATGCGCGACGCCTATGAGGCCGGCCGGCCCGACGGCCCGAGGTCCTTTGCCAATGTCGCCTGGGCCTGCCGCGGCGTCGTTGCCTGACCTTGGCGCTAATGCATGCCGCGCAAAAAGCGCGTCGCATGAGGCCGATCGAACGCGACGCGCTTTAGCCGATCCCGTAGACCAGCCCGACGCGGCCGTCCGAAAGCTGTTCGACCTTGCGCAGTTCGAGCCCACGACGATTTCTCGCCGTCCCAAACAGCGCCTTTCCTTCACCGGCGAGCAGCGGATAGACGATCAGCCTGAGCTCATCGACCAGCCCGGCATCGATAAGGCTCGCGGTAATTCGGGCGCCGCCCATAAGGTAGATGTCCTTGCCGGGCTGCTGTTTCAGTGCAGCGATATCCTCGAAATTCCGCACGAAGCGCGTCTTTGGCCAGGCCGCCGAAGTCATTGTGTTCGACAGCACATAATGCGGCGTCTGCGCGGCGAAGCGGGCCCATTCGAGCTCGGCCGGCTTAGGTAACTTGCCGGTCATCGGCAGCGGCTTGTCGGGCTCGTTCTGGATGGCGCTCCAGTAGCGCTCGTAGCCGGCATACATGACGCTGCCAAGCAGGCAAGCGTCGATTTGCGGCGTCAGGCCGTATTCGTCCGACCACGCGTCGACCCAATCGGCATAACCCTCGGGCCCCTCCATCTTGCCGTCGACGGAAATTTTCATTCCAGCGATCAATTTGCGCATGACTTCCTCCATCAGGCTTGCGGGATGCAAGCACGTTTCATCGTTTCAGCGTTGCTTCGTGTTGCTGGCGGCGACCTCAGGGATGGCCGCCGCGAGTTACATCAGGCCGGCAGGCGGCGGTCGTATTCTTCCCGCAGGCGGCTCCAGCCGTCCCAGAACGAGGTCGGCGTCTTGCCCGCCAGGCGGGCGGCCAGCAGGTCGAGGTGTATGTGCCAGCCGGCCGTGATGTTGAGCTGGATTGCACGTTCCGGCAGGCGGCGATGAACGACGGTGAGCAGCACATCGTTACCCTTCGCCTCCAGCAAGAAGGAGACGCCGCCGGTGTTTCCCCAGGTGATGGAAAGCTTGCGCGGCGGATCGAGTTCGGTGATCCGGCCCTCCATCCGATGCTCTTCGGGAAAGCCCGCGGGGCGCTGCCCAGGCGGGTCCGTCAGCTCGTCGTTACGCCAGACCAATTCGAACGAGCTGCCGGCCTTCATTTCCATCTGGCCCGCGGCCATCCATTGCCGGCGCAAGTCACTCTCGGTGAGATAGGCCCAGACGCGCTCGATGGGGCCGGGCAAGAGGCGCTGGATGGTGAACGTGGCGGGCTCGCTCAGCTCGCCATAGGCGTCGATGCTTCTCATCTGGTTCATTGCTCGTCTCCTTCTTTCGGGTTGGGCGATTTCCTGGACTCATCCTGGGCTTTGCGTGCGTCCTCTTCGCGAAGAAGGCGTTCGAGAACATCGAGACGACCGGTCCAGAAGCGCTCGTAGAAGCTGAGCCACTGATGGGCGCTGGCCAGCGGTCCAGGGGCTAGTCGGCACAGATGCGTGCGGCCCCTCACCTCTCGACGAATAAGCCCTGCGTTCTCCAGCGCCTTGATGTGCTTGGAGGCCGCCGCGAGCGACATCGCGAAGGGTTCCGCCAGCTGGCTTACCGTTTTCTCGCCATCAGCGAGATCGCGAAGCATGTGCCGCCGGGTGGCGTCGCCAAGGGCGTGAAAAACCGCATCCATCTTGGGTGTCTCTAATTCAACCATGTAGTTGAATATAGACGCACGCTTTGAGATAGTAAACCGTTTGGTTGAATAATTTATGTGAAGCGCCGCGGGGCCGTTTGCGCCATCGAGCGTGTCGACGTGACGGGAGATACGGACGCGCCCCGCGACAGTAAGGGCGAGGCCCTTATTTGCCGTTGAAGAAACTGTGGATCGCGGCTTCCAGCTTTTCGATAAGCTGAGGGTTGTGGCAGCTGCCAGCCCAGATCAGGGCGTTTAGCCTCATCTCTTTGTTGATAAAGCTCACTTTCCCAGAATCCAGCAGGTATTCCGCGATCTCGTAGTGCCGCCCCTTGATAGCCTCGATGAGCGCGTTGTTTCTCCCCGTCTTGTCGGTCAGATTTACTTCCGCGCCATTCTCCACGAGCAACTTGACGACTTCGAGATGCCCGTTCTTCGCCGCCTCGATAAGAGCCGTTCTGCCGTAGTAGTCAGCTCGCGCGTTGATCTCTATTTGGGGGTGTCTCACGAGGACTGAGATACACGCGTAATGTCCCTTGGCCGACGCAAGGCTCAAGGGCGTGCTCTTCCACTTGTTTCTGGAATTCACGTCGATTTCCGGGTCTTCGATCAGCGCCTCCACCACAGCTGTGCGGTCATTGAGGGCTGAAAGGTGAAGTGCAGACCAGCCGCCGTCGTCCGACTGATTGATGTCGGCGCCAGCCGCCAACTCCGATCGAACCGCCTCCGCATCGCCTTGTTCTGCCGCGACCAGCAGGGGCGACCAGTCTCTTGCCCCTTCGGCTTCCAAGCTGTTGGTCAACGCAGTCGCCTCCTCGGATAGCTCACAGAATACCACAGAATCCGCGATAGTGGGGTCGTCCTGCATAGAGTTCCCTGGAGCTCGTGGGTCACAGAGAGCTGTCGGCCCGAAGCGGAGGATCAGCGCTTCACGTCCGTCTCCTCACATTCTCCTGATATCGACTGGCTTTGGCGGCCATTCAGACTAGATAGAGCCTGCGCCGGGCGGAACGATGCAGAAGGACCTGAACATGCCTGAACAGATTACCCTGAATAGACCTGAACAAATCAGATTGAACGACGGCTCCGCCATTCCGCAAATCGGCCTCGGCGTGTGGCAGGTCGATCCAGCCATCACCGCCAAGGTGGTGCGCTGGGGAATCGAGGCCGGCTACAGGCTGATCGACACCGCCGAAGGCTATCAGAACGAGGAAGGTGTCGGGCAGGCGATCCGCTCGGCCGGCGTCCCGAGAAGCGAGTTGTTCATCACCTCGAAACTGCGCAACGGCGCGCATCAGCGCGACGCCGCCTTGCGCGCCTTCGACGAAACGATGAGCAAGCTCGGCATCGAACAGATCGACCTGTTCCTGATCCATTGGCCGGTGCCCAGCCAGGACAGATATGTCGAGGCCTGGAAGACGCTGATCGAACTCAGGCAATCAGGCCGAATCAAGTCGATCGGCGTTTCGAACTTCAACCAGGACCACCTCGAAGGGATCATCGGCGAGACCGGCGTCACGCCGACCGTCAACCAGATCGAGCTCCACCCCCGCTTCCAGCAGCGTGACAAACGTGAATTCCACGACAGGCACAACATCCGCATCGAGAGCTGGAGCCCGCTGGGCAGCGGCCGGCTGTTGAGCGATCCGACGCTTGAAAGCATCGCCAGGAAACACGGCAAGTCGGTGGCGCAGACGATCGTCAGGTGGCACCTTCAGGAAGGGCTGATCGTCATTCCAAAGTCGATCCACCAGGACCGCATCGCCGCCAATTTCGATGTCTTCGATTTCGAGCTGGAAGCGAAGGACCTCGAGCTTATCCGGGGCATGGATTCGCCCGACGGCCGCACCGGCCCGAACCCCGCTACAGCTGCATTCCTGTTCTGAGGGCCGACAGTGAAGCTGCCTATCTCCCCCCTTGTGGGGGAGATGTCCGGCAGGACAGAGGGAGGCGCTGTCCAGCCAGCGATCAAAACTACCTTCCCGCTAGCTCATATCCCGGAGCCATCCACCAGCGGCACATCTTCGCCCTCCCAGGGGCTCGGCATCGATCCCTTGCTGAGATTGGCCGACGGCAGCGGCATCCAGCATTTCAGTTCGGGTTCGGCATATTCGACGATGCGTCCTGGAGACGAGTCGGAGGCGCGCCAGCCTTCGCTGCCGAACTGATCGGCGCGGGCCCAGTAAGCCATGTCGACCTCGGCCGGACCCTGTTCGGACGGCCGAACCGTGACAAGGATTCTGCTGCCGTCCCTTGGCGCGCTCGACATGTGGCGCCACTGACCGGGCTCGTCCATTGCATTTCCTCCTGCGATCTTCGCCTCGAACGGATAGTCGCTTCGCGTTCGGAAGCGGTCAACCCGAACTTTTTTGCCTGAGACAAAACCCCTGTCCGGTCGTCGCGGAACAAGTCATGGCACGCCGGGTTTGGGCAAGTTGTGGAAGGAAGCAAAATGAGACCAGCGCCGCGACCGATCCTTACCATTATTGCATGGCAGGCCGCGTCTTTCGTTCGCAACCCGGTCCGGTCGCAATGAGGCAGGCCGGTTCCGATCATTCCATCCCACCGAAGGAGGGCAAAGGCGGCATAGGACGAGCGCTCGGCCTCGGCCTGATAACAGGGGCGGCCGACGACGATTGTTCCGCGATAGGCACCTATGCCAGTGCCGGCGCCCGTTTCGGACCCGACCTGCTCTGGACGGCTCCGGTGACGTTGCCGATGATGTACGCGGTCGTCTATCTGTCGTCGAAGCTCGGCCAGGTGTCGGGGCGCGGATTGTTCCACGTCATCAAGGACTTCTACCCGCGGTGGCTGCTCTGGTCGGTGCTGTTGGGTGTGCTCGTCGGCAACACCATCGAGGCAGCGGCCGATCTTGGTGGAATGGCGGCGGCGATCAACATATTCGTGCCGCTTCCCATTCCGCTGATCGTGCTGTTCGTCGCCGCCCTCATCTTCGCCCTCCAGGTTTTCGGCTCCTACACTTTGATCCGCAACATCTTTCGCTGGCTGGCGCTGGCGCTGCTCGCCTATGTCGGTGCCGCCATTCTGGCCAAGCCGGACGCCGCGGCGGTGCTGCGCGGGACGCTGCTTCCGAGGATCGAATTCAATCGCGAGTTCCTGTCGATCCTGGTCGCTATCATCGGCACGACGCTGTCCGCCTATCTCTACACGTGGCAGTCCAATGAGGAGGTCGAGGAGGAGATTGCCCAAGGGCGAACGACGCTCAGGCAAAGGAAGGGCGCCACCGCCGGCGAACTCCGCCGCTCGCGCCGGGACATCCTCATCGGCATGATGTTTTCAAATCTCATCATGTATTTCATCATCCTGTCGACGGGTGCTACGCTCTACAAGGCGGGCCACCACGATATCGACACGGCCGCGCAAGCCGCGGAGGCGCTGCGCCCACTCGCCGGCCAGGCCGCAAGCGTTCTGTTCGCCGCAGGCGTGATCGGCGTCGGTTTCCTAGCGGTTCCTATCATGACCACCGGCGCTGCCTATGATGTGGCACAAGCCATCGGCTGGAAAAACAGCCTGCACGCCCGGGCTCAAGAGGCGCCCAAATTTTATCTCGCCATCGGATTTTTTACGGCGATCGCCGCCGGCCTCAACTTCCTCGGCTTCAATCCGATGAAGGCGCTGATCTGGTCCGGCATCGTTCAGGGTTTCTCGACGCCGCCCTTGCTGCTGCTCATCATGCTGATGACGAACAGCCGCAGGATCATGGGGGAGCAGGTGAACAGCCGCAGCACCAACATACTCGGTTGGGCAACGACCGCCGCTATCTTCTCGGCGACGATCGGCCTGGTGGCCACCTGGTTCATGTAAATCCGGCAGGACAAGGGACGCCGCTAGTTGGATTACCCGTTCCCGCTTGCGGATTGCCCCAGCTTTGCCGGCCTTGGAAACTCCACAACATCTCCCACCGGCCGCTTGTATTGCGCTGCGACAATTGCATCGATCAGGAGATCCAGAGCCGCACGAGCCGTGCGGCTCGTCTCGTCCTCGCCGCTCAAATAGTGGCAGGCTCGTTCAAGGTGCAGGTGTGCGGCGGCAAAGTCGCTTGTCATAGGCATCTCCCTGTTGCCCGCCCGCCGGCAAGATGACCGCCTCGATTTAGCTAAAAGCAAATATCCACAGCCGGATTTGAATCAAATTGGCCTGACTCACCGTAGCCCGAGGGACAAGGTGCTGGCAGGCCTTTGCATCGCTGGTCGATGCACTGCGCCGGCGCGGTACGCCGCGTTGAATGAACCAATAACGGGCGGTGTTCCGCAAACTCAGTTCGCTCACCGCGCTGCTTTTGAAATTTTCTCGCTCTTTTAATTCTACAAACTCTCTAGACTTAAAATAGATCGCTAGAACCAAGATCTTAAAATAGAGCGCTTGAGAGGGAGCCAGGAATGTCGAAAAAGCTCGTAGTGGGGCTGTCGGGCAATTTGACCCGGCCATCGAAGACCAAGGCGTTCGTCAGCCACATTGTCGGGCAGGCCGCCGAAAGCATCGGCGCGGCCTCGGCCGTCTTCGACATCGAGGATCTCGGCGCGTCTCTGCCGCAGGCAAGGCGCCTCGGCGACCTCGACCCGGCGGCGCGCAACATCGTCGAACGGCTGCTGGGCGCCGACATCCTGGTGGCCGGCTCGCCGACTTTCAAAGGCAGCTATACCGGGCTTTTCAAGCACTTCTTCGACCTGCTCGATCCGTCATCGCTGAGGGGCAAGCCCGTCATTCTCGCCGCGACCGGCGGCGGCGAGCGCCATTCGCTGATCGTCGAGCACCAGTTGCGGCCGCTGTTCGGCTTCTTCGAGGCGCTGACCGTACCGACCGCGATCTACGCCTCCGACAAGGATTTTGCCAATGGCGTGCTGGTGTCGGAAGCCATCCACGCCCGCGCCCGGCAGGCGGTCGCCGAGGCATGCCGTGTAACCGGGGTGCCCTACGGCGTCGGCCTTGCCGCCTGAACGCACCACTGACCCGAGATCCCCTTTCCGATCCGTCCAGGAGCACGCCGCGATGACCAGATCCACCAAATCCAGGCAAATCAAACTGGGCGCTTTCCTGCCCGGCGGCGGACAGCATATCGCCGCCTGGCGCCACCCCGAGGCGCCGGCCGACGGCGCCACCAATTTCGAGTTCCACAAGCAGCTCGCCCTGACCGCCGAGCGCGGCCTGTTCGATGCCTATTTCCTCGCCGACAATCTGACGGTCGGGCTCGGAGCCCGCGAAGGCGGCAATGCCAAGATCGCCGGCTTCGAGCCGGTGACGCTGTTTGCAGCGCTGGCGCCGCTCACCACGCATCTCGGCTTCATCGCTACCGCCTCGACCACCTACGAGGAGCCCTACACGCTCGCCCGCAAATTCGCCTCGCTCGATCATCTGTCGAATGGCCGCGCCGGCTGGAACGTCGTCACCTCGGCCGGCGACGAAACCGCGCGCAACTTCAATCGCGAGACGCAGCCTGCCCACGCCGAGCGCTATGCCCGCGCGCATGAGCATGTCGAGACGGTCAAGGCGCTGTGGGACAGCTGGGAGGACGATGCCTTTATCCGCGACAAGAAATCGGGGCGCTTCTACGACAAGGACAAGCTCCACGACATCGACCACAAGGGCGCGCATTTCAGCGTGAAAGGGCCGCTCAACGTGCCGCGCCCGGTGCAGGGGCACCCGGTCGTGGTGCAGGCGGGGCAATCGGAAGACGGTCGCAAGCTCGCCGCCCACTCGGCGGAAGTCATCTTCACCGCCCATCAGAACCTGGCGTCGGCGCAGGAATTCTATCGCGATATCAAGGCGCGCGTGACGGCCGTCGGCCGCGATCCCGAGCAGGTGCTGATCATGCCGGGCGTGGCACCCTTCGTCGGCCGCACCGAAGAAGAAGCGCGTGCCAAGTACCAGCAACTGAATGATCTCATCCTGCCCGAAGACGGCGTCGCCCTGCTCAATGGGCTGGCCGGCCAGACGCTCGACATCACCGGCTATCCGCTCGATGGACCGCTGCCGCCGAGCAAGGAGACCGAAGGCATGAAGAGCCGCCAGGCGCTGATCCGCCAGATTGCCGACGAGCACAACTTCACCATCCGACAGCTCTACCAATGGGTGGCAACGGCCCGCGGCCATTATACCGTCATCGGCAGCGCCACGCAGGTCGCCGATCAGCTGGAGGAATGGTTTGGCAACGAAGCCGCCGACGGCTTCAACATCCTGCCGCCCTGGCTGCCCGGCGGGCTCGACGACTTCGTCGAGCTGGTGATCCCCGAACTGCAGCGCCGCGGTCTGTTCCGCACCGCCTATGAAGGCAGGACACTGCGCGAGAACCTCGGCCTCAGGCGGCCGGAAAACCCCTGGACCGCCGCCCGCTCGGCGGTGCTGGCCGCCGAATAATCCCGAGAAGCCCGATATTTTCCAAGCAGGAGGCAAGACGATGACCTTGCAGCACATCGAACAGGCCGCCAGCCTCGGCACGCCTGACAGCACGACAAGCCTCGGCACGGACTTCCTGCGCCTCGGTGGCCGGGCGGGCATCCGCTTCCTGTCGCGCTACGGCGTCCTCATCGCTTTCCTCGCAATCTGGCAAGTGTCGAGCAGCGCGGGCTGGGTCAACGCGGCCGTGCTGCCGCCGATCGACATGATTGTCGCAGCACTTTGGAAGGGGCTGGCCGGCGGCACTCTGCTCGGCGACATCGCCATCAGCCTGCAGCGCGCCGGTCTCGCTTTCGCGGCCGCCGTGCTGGTCGCCATCCCACTTGGCCTGTTCATGGGTCAGGTGCGCACGGTCGAAACCGCGCTCGATCCCATCCTGCAGGTTTTCCGCCAGACCTCGGCGCTGGCGCTCTATCCCGTATTTATCCTGCTGCTTGGGCTCGGCGAGGCGTCCAAGGTATTCGTCATCTTCTGGGCGACGCTGTTCCCGCTGCTGCTCAACACCATCGGCGGCGTCAAGCAAGTCGATCCGAAACTGCTGGAGATGGCCCGCGTCTATGGTGCCAGGCAGCTCACCGTCTTCCGTCGCGTCGTGCTGCCCGGCGCCGTGCCGTCGATCTTCGTTGGGCTTAGGCTCAGCGCCACCACGGCGCTGCTGCTGTTGATCGCTTCCGAAATGATCGGCGCCAACAAGGGCATCGGCTTCCAGGTGATGAACGCGCAATACAACTTCCAGATCCCGCTGATGTTTGCGGCAATCGTCATCCTCGCCGGCCTCGGCCTGATTGCAAACCAGGCGCTGGTCAGCCTGCAGCGCCGGCTCTGCCGCTGGAGCAATGCCGTCGACTGACCACCCGCCCTTACCAATCTCAACCAGGCCAGAACTCAAATCAAGAAAGACCCGAACCATGAAAATCACCCGCCGTTCCCTGCTTGCCGGCGCGCCCTTCGCCGCCGGCCTTCTCGCCGCCGGCCTGCCGCGCTTCGCCTTTGCCGAAGCGGCACCCGTCAACTTCCGCTCCCTCGCCAGCCGTGGCAGCATCTCTCCGCATGAGCTGGCCGGCGAGCTCGGCTATTTCAAAGGCCTCGGTATCGAGGTCGAGAATGTCGGCTATTCCGGCGGCGGCCCGGAATCATTGTTTGCGCTCGCCTCCGGCAGCGTCGATATCGGCTCGGCCGCAACCGCCGCCGTGATCAATTCGATCTCCGGCGGCAACGACTTCGTCGCCGTCTATCCGAGCAACGGCATCAACAGCAAGGTGCGCAGCGTCTTCTACGTGCTCGACGACAGCCCAATCAAATCGATCGCCGACATTGCCGGCAAGACCATCGCCGTCAACACGCTCGGCGCCCATCTCGACTACACCGTGCGCGAGGCGCTGCACAGCGTCGGCCTGTCGCCGGACGCCGCCAATCTCGTCGTCGTGCCCGGACCGCAGCTCGAACAGACCTTGCGGTCCCGCCAGGTCGACATCGCGGCGCTGGGCTATTGGCAGGCGACATTTGCCGGGGCGCTGGTCGACAATGGCGGCGTGCGTGGCGTGTTCAATGACACCGACGTGCTGGGCGAGCTGGCCGGCGGCTTCGTCGTGCTCAGGCGCGACTTCATCGCCGCGCATCCCGACGCCGTCCGCAATTTCGTCGAACAATCGGCGCGCGCCTCCGACTGGTCGCTGCAGAACCCCGACGAAGCGCGCAAGGTGCTGGCAAACATCCTCGACAAGCGCGGCGAGAACGGCGAGCTGGCGCGTTACTGGACCGGCTTCGGCCTGCGCCAGGGCGCCAAGGCGACGGACCGCGACATCGACTTCTGGGTCAGCGTGCTCGAGCGCGACGGCCGCCTGCCAAAGGGCAAGCTGAAGGCAACAGACATCCTCTACCGGCCGGGCGAAACCAAGACCAACTGACAAAAGCGACCGACCAACCAGTTGGGAGACGCGCGCGATGAGCAGCACAAGCGGCGGTCAGGTCAGCATACGCGACCTGTCCAAATCGTTCAGCATCGGCGGGCGCTCGCTCGCCGTGTTGAGGACCCTCAACCTCGACATCCGCTCGGGCGAGTGCCTTGTCATCGTCGGCGCCAGCGGATCGGGCAAGACCACGCTGCTGCGCATCCTAGCCGGGCTGGAGGCTGCCGACAGCGGCGGCGTCGCCATCGACGGCAAGCCGGTGCACGGCGTCGGTGCCGAGCGTGCGGTGATTTTCCAGGAACCGCGCCTGCTGCCCTGGCTGACCGTGCTCGGCAATGTCGCCTTCGGCCTCGAAGTGCGCGGCGTGCCCAAGGCCGAGGCCGAGGAAAGGGCGCGCTTCTATATCGCGCTCGTCGGCCTCGCCGAATTCAGCGATGCCTTTCCCCGGCAGCTATCGGGCGGCATGGCACAGCGCGTCGGCATCGCCCGCGCCTTGACCGTGCAGCCCGAAATCCTGCTGCTTGACGAGCCGCTGGGCGCGCTCGACGCGATGACCAAGATCGGCATGCAGGAGGAACTGGCGCGCATCTGGAGCGAGGAGAACGTCACCATGGTGATGGTGACGCACGACCTCGAGGAAGCGATCTACCTTGCCGACCGGGTGCTGATCCTGCCCAAGGAGAAAGGCGGCGCGGCGCGGCTGATCGACATCGACCTGCCCCGCCCGCGCGAGCGCAGCGAAAGCCGTTTCGTACGCTACCGCGAGGAACTGCTGCGCGAATTCGGCCTGCACTGAAAGCCGCCTAAGAGGCCTTGGTTCCTCGCCCCGCGAAGCGGGGAGAGGTGTCTCGGCGAAGCCGAGACGGAGAGGGGCCCCTCTTTGAGTGCCCCGCGCTTTCCTGGAACCGGATTCCCCGCCCCCGCATTTCCTTAACCGGGAGGCGAAGGAGCGCGGCATGAAAGCCTTGTTCGCAATCTTTGGCGGCTTCGTGCTGACGCTTGCCGTATTCGCCAGCGGCCTCGCCTTCGCCACCTGGCTTCTAATAGCCAAGCCGGTACGGCCGGCCGCCCCGGTCTCCAGCGTCGCCGAACTGTGGGCCAAGGACCCGCGACCGGTGAACCCGGCCTCGCAGCGCCTCGAGCGCCTCCCGGCCCGCCCGGTCCCCGTTCGCACCTCGGAAGTTGATCGCAGCTCGAAACCCGCCGATGCCGCAGCGTCGACAACCGACATCACCGCGACCGGCTCTACCCAGCCACCAGCGGAAGAGCAGCAGACGCTACCCGCCGCCCATGTCGAATGGTGCGCCAGCCGCTACCGCTCCTACCGGCCGGACGACAACCGCTACACGTCCTACAGCGGACAACAGCGCCCCTGCATCTCGCCCTATCTCGACATCACCGATGACGGCAGCTACGTCGAGGCGAGCGATAGGTCGTCACTGGAGGGCTACCCGCCATCGGACGAAACCGGCGCCGCCGAGCTCTCATCCGATCACGTGCAATACTGCTTCAGCCGCTACCGGTCATATCGACCGGAGGACAACAGCTATCAGCCGTATTCCGGGGGGCCGCGCAGGCAGTGCGAGTAGGCAGGCCGGGGGGTGGCTGGCGGCCGCAGTGCATGGCGCCTTGTGCGACCCACCCAACGATCACGCAGATTTCTTGGATCGTTCGGGTTGGCGCGGCGTTCATCCGATACCCAAAGGAGAAGTCAACATGGGCGACGACCGGGAAGACAAGATTCGTGAGCGCGCATACCAGATCTGGGAACGCGAAGGCGGGATCCATGGCGATCCCAAGCGGCACTGGCACCAGGCCGAGGCCGAGATCGACAGGGAGGCAGCCCTGCCACTGACGGCAGGCGATGCCCTGCCGGAAACCCGCGAGGTCGCGAGCTCCGACGTTTTGACGGTGGAGGCCCTGGCGGTGCGCACCGGCATATCGGGCGAACAGGCGCAGGAGCTGATCGACAGGCTGGGAAACGACAGGGCGGCTATCGAACAAGCCGCGCGCAACCTTAAGGGGAAGCAGCGGCTCGGGGAGTGACAGATGATCAGAAAACTCAAGGACGGAAAATACCGCCTCTATTCGCGCAAGAAGGACGAAAAGACCGGCAAGCGCCGCAATCTCGGCACCTTCGATACCCGCGAGGCCGCCGAAAAGCACGAACGCGAGGTGCAGTATTTCAAGAGGCATTGAGGGGCGTGCTGTCGCTTCCCAGGCAGCCGCGCCGGAGGGCAGCCTCCTAGGCTGTCCAGCGTCACGATGTGGTCCTTGGCGGTGCCTCCAGCGTTCCTGTTGAAATTGAACAAAACGGGAACAAAAATGTCAAGAGCGAATTGACTCTGCGAGGAATGCCTTCCTATTTGTCAGTAGGCGGGGCGGTTGCTCACAAATCGAGGAGAGCCGCGATGGGCAGACGAAAAAGCCGGTTTGACAGGCTGTCGGCGAGGGATGCGGAGGCGATCATCAGGGACACTTTGAGCCTGCGCAAGACGGTGCTGTCGTCGCAGCTGCATCTGAAGGCGCATGGCGAGCTGTTCTGGCAGCTTTGCGGGCTTGTCGAGAAATTGCACGAGGTGCTGGCCAGCGTCGCGGAGAAGGAGCCCGATTACCGGATGGCGGAGCTTGGCCTGCTTCCCCTCCCCGAGGATTACTCGACCCGGAAATGAGCCATGGCCGGGCCGATGGACAGCGTTGGGCGTGCCGCCAAGGCCAACATGCTGCTCATCGTGGAGTGCGGCCATTGCTACCATGTCGGACGCTTCAGGGCGAATGACGTGGCCCAGGTGGTGGGCTGGAACAAGCCGCTGGAAGCGATCGGGTTCAGGTGCAAACGATGCAGCCGCAAGGACACGACGGTGAAGACGCAGTTCATCGACCAGGACCATCCACCCAAGGGCTACATCTGGGTGCTGCAGAAGTTCAAGCGCTAAAACAACGAGCCTTGCACCGGCGCCTGCTGCGGAAACTTGATCTGTGTCGCCGGCTTGTCGACGATCACCAGCGCGTCATCGGGCGCCGTGCGCTGCAGGTGCCTTGCCTCCGACCACGGCGCGGTGAGCCAGGCCTCGGTTTCTTCCGGCGTGGTCAGGATCACCGGCATCGCCTTCTCGTGGATCGGCGCGATCAGCGCGTTGGGCTGGGTCGTCATGAAGCCATAGACCTGGTGATCGGCGGGGCCGTCCTTGATCTTGCGAATGCCCTGCCAGCGCGTCCACAGGCCGGCAAAGAAGAATAGCGGGCGGTCCTCGCCGAGTGCAAACCAGTAGTTGCGCTGAATGCCGGTCTCGGGGTCCTTGTCGCCGGGCGTCGGGCTGGGCTCGGCGAAGCTGGTGACAGGCACCACGCAGCGGTTCTCGATGCCGAGATATTGCTGCCAATGGCCATATTGCGGATTGCGGATATTGGTGGTGCCATAGTCGGCCTTGCCCTTGACCCGCTCCAGTGGCGTCGGCATGCCCCACAGCAGATTGGCCAATTCGCGTTCGCCGTCCGGCGCGTTGCGCACCACCGGGCCGGGCTGGTTGGGATAGATGTCGATGGAGGGTTCGAGATTGCCGAGGATGTCGCGCAAGGCGCGGGTCCACTGGCGGATAGCCTCCTGGCTGGTCGTGATGTTGTAGAGATTGCACATTTTCAGGCCGTTCCCGGATGCTCAGGCATCTTGTTGGAAACGGCCCGGAATTTCCAGCGCTGTCCGTTGAGTTGCTGACACGGCAGGCCGTGTCAGCAATGGCTTTGTGAGACCTACCGCGCCGATTGTCTCATAGCTTGTGCGGCTACCGCCGCGAGAAAAGCCCTCGCCGCGGCATCGCAGGCCGCTCGAGACGGGCCTTTGGCGAAAAGAAGAAGCTCGGCGGCTCGAATGTTGAGCCCGTGCTTCCTTGCGAATGTGGCTAGATCGTAAGGCTTGTTGTCGTAAGGTTCGTCGTAATCGATCGTCAGATCGTAGTTTTCTTTCATTTTCTTCCTCCCGTTAGCGATCTCCCCCCTCCTGTCGCTAACGCAAAATTAACGTCGATGGCGGCGGGCGAGTCCACCAATCACAGATTGTGTAAAAAACGTACGAGCTCGCATGCTCGCCCTCGCAACGGGCCTGCGAGCAATCGCCGCCGACCGGACCGGTCGAAAGAGCCGATTATGATGGCAATGTTGGAAAGGCTGCCACGGCCTGGTGCTACGAGGTGTCCGCGACGCCTAGCGTGCCTAAATGGCCGGCATTTTCATCTTCCGGGCCCCGGTCCGCAGCCGGCCTCGTTGGGTCCAGCTAAAGGATAAATCCGGCTAATAATACCGTAAGGAGTAGTGATAGCGGAACGGCCGCAAGACACCAGATCTCCAACGTGTTGTTTTGCATCGGGTCCATCATCAGCCTCACTTTTTGGTTTGTCATTGTGACACTAACGGTTGGTCGGAGGTAGCGGTTCCAAGCGACCCCGTTCATAGAGCGCTGCCTGTGCTGCATATTAGCAACAGCTTGACGACCGCTGAGCCCGTACCGCTTGGACAACTTCACTGGCGCCGGTGGATGCGTATTCCGCAGGACTGCAAGCGCCCCTCGGCATCAGTCGTGCGGGGATCGATCGCCGCCCATCATCAGCGCCGAGCCGGTCATGCCCCGGAACCCAATGGCTGCATCTATCTCCGGCCGAAGTTTCGCTACCACCGAGCCGATCCGATGTTCACTCCAGCCAGCGATGCGCGTTTACAGGGACCTAAGTCTGACCTGCCTGCGCAATGGTCTTGTGTACGGCCGGCGTCGGGAACAACTGCGCCCGTCTTCAGTTGATGGCGTCACCTCCTCGAGGAGACATCGGCGCAGAATCAGTCCCTTCATGCGCTGATTAGGGTCCGCCTGCCATTGCTGGATTTGGCAGGCGGACCCTTGGTTCGGTACGCTCCAGATGGAAAGCGGGTAAGCTCGGGATCACTCATCATCCCAGAAATCCCGTAGAGACGTATGGCGGAGGTCTTCCTCGCCCCTGAGATGCTTGACCTGGCTTGACATCCGAGACGACCTCCCAGCGCGCGCATGCAGCGGGGTCGCCCTCAGCCTTCCAGCGCCTCGTGCTGGTAAAGCTCGTCCATGCTGAGCGTCGCCAGGGCGGCGAAGGGTGCCTGCTTTTTCACGCGGCCGTGGCTCAGGATCACGACGTCGTCGCAGAACGAGATGGTGCTGCGATGATGGCTGATGACGATGGTGGTGCGACGGCCGGCGCGCGACTTGAGCGTCTCGACGATTGCCGCTTCCGACAGGCCGTCCACCGCATTGGTGGCTTCGTCGAGGATGAGGATATCGGGATCGCGCACCAGGGCCCTGGCCAGCGCGATCCGCTGCCGCTGTCCCGCCGAGAGATTGACGCCACGATAGCCGACGACCGTCCAGTAACCCTGCGGCAGTTGCTCGATGAAGCCATGCGCTTCGGCCAGTTTTGCCGCGCGCTCGGCGTCATCGGCCGAGGCCGCGTCCTGGCCGTAGATGATGTTGTCGAAAATCGTGCCGTCGACCAGCTCCAGCTCCTGGCTGGCGAGCGCGATGTGCTTTCGCCATTGGCTGGGGTCGATGCGGTCCAGAGGCGATCCATCAACGAGAATCCTGCCGCTATCCGGTTCGACGAAGCGGCACAAAAGGTTGACGATCGTCGTCTTGCCGGCGCCCGACCGGCCGATCAGCGCGGTCGAGCGGCCGCTACCGATATCGAAACTCGCCGCATGCAGCACCACCGCGCGCTGCTCCGAGCCGGAATAGGTAAAGGTGACGTCCTCGAACTTGATGCCTTGGCTGAGCCCGGGGAACGCTGCGCTGCCTTGCGGCGGCTGGGGCTTGTCGGACGGGTCCAGCATCCACGTCACCTCTTCCAGCGATCCGCTCAGGCCCTGCAGCTGGCTCCAGGCCATTTGCAGCGACCGCATGTAGGGCTGCAGCCGGTAGAGCAGGATGACGAAGGCGACGATCAGCGGGAAGGAAACATTGGCGAACCAGGCGCCGATCACCACCGCCAGGAACAGCATGGCGTGCAGAACCTCGGTCAGCGGCGGCAACGCTCCCTGGCGGGTTAAAAGCACGAAGGCCGCCCGGCGCACCGCGTCGGATGCCTGGTCGAAAGCCGCTTTCTCGCGTTGCTCCTGGCCAAAAATGCGGATCAGCCGCCCGGCATGCACCAGATGCAGCATCTGCGATGCGAGCTGGCTGTTGCGGGAGGCGACGCTGCGGCTCGGCGCCTTCAGATTGGCCGACAGCACGGCGTGCGCGACCTGGACCAGCGCCAGCCCGAGCGTCACCAGCAGCGTCATCTGCCACGACAGGAGCAGCAGGAAGGTCAGGAGGATGATTGCGGCCGACGCGTTGACGATTGCTCCCAGCGTGATCTGGATGGCATCCGAGGCCCGCCAGGATTCGTTGGAGATGATGTTGAGCAGCCGTCCGGGGCTTTGCTGCAGGAAGAACGGGTAGCCCACCCGCAGCAGCTGCTCCGACAGCGCGCTGCGGATCGAATGGCTTGCCTTGCCGTAGATGAAGGTGGTCAGCAGCGTGTTGGCAAAGGCGAACAGGTTCTTCAGCACGATCGAGCCGAGGATGGCGACCGAAATGACGATCAGCCGGTCGCGCTCGCTCAAGCTCGATCCGACATGCTGGAAGACGGCGGAGAAGCCAGCCATGCCGGTCTGCCCCTGTTGCCCCATGATTATGTTCAGCAACGGAATGATCAGGCCGATACCAAAACCTTCAAGCGCGGCGCTGAGCAGCCCGAGCACCACCACGGCAGGAAGCAGGCGCAACTGCTTTCTTCCGAGCGCGCGGCGCAGCATCGGCAGGCTGGGCGGCATCAATCGCATGGTGGCGGATCACCTCGCCTCGGCATTTGCCTGTTGCTCCTGTCGCATTTGCGCCGGTTGCGGCGATTTCGCCAGCAAAAGCACCGCGAACTTGGCCGCGCCGAGCAAATTCATGCCGACGATCGGCCAGTGCGACAGCTTGAGTTCGCGGTCGAACAGAGGGCCTTTCCTCAGTTCGCGTAAGGCCGCCCTCATAGACCAGTAGAAATGGCGAAGCAGCCACGGCGCGTGGCGGATATGTTTCAGGCAAAGCCCGCCATTGCCCATGCTGTAGTCGCGGTGCAGCTTTTCGATGGCCTTGCGGTCGCGCCGGCCGTGATGGTGATAGATGGTCATGTCGGGCACATATTCGACCGGAATGCCGAGCAGCACCGCCCGCACGAGATAGTCCGTATCCTCGGCGGAGCGCAGCGGGCCGCCGGCGCCGAACCGTTCGTCGAAACGGCCGATGCGGGCTGCAACATCGCGGTGCATCGTCATGTTGCAGCCAAGCACGAAGCCGCCGGGATGGACGTCTGGGGTAAGCCGCGCGCGCACCGACGACCGCTTGATCGTGAACGGCAGGTCGCGGGGATCGCCGATCTCGACGCGGCCGCCGCGGATGACCCGTTCGCCGGCCGCATAGTGCCGCTGCAGATCGCGCAGATAATCCTTGTGGACCGCGCAATCGTCATCGACGAAGACCAGCACGCGGCCCCGCGCGCGCTCGAGCCCGGCATTGCGCGCGGCCGCCAGTCCAGGTCGCGGTTCGCGAATAGCCGTGAACGGAATGTCCGAAAGTTCGGCGATGCTGGCCAGCCGCTCTGCTGTGCAGTCGGTGGAACCGTTGTCGACAACCACCAGTTCGGCAGAGAAGGCAGCGTAGGCGCGGCACGCGGCCTGGATCGACTTTATGCAAGGCTCGAGCACGTTGACGCGGTCGCGTGTGCAGACAATGAAGCTGACCTCCGGTGCCGGCCCGTGCTGCGGCCGGGGCGACATGGCCGCCGGCACCGTCGAGCGGCCGCGCTGCTGGAGCTGATGGGATTTGACGAACATGCGCTGCTAGCTCAACTGGTTCGAAGGCAAAACCGCCGCGGCCGGCACGGATTGCAGATACCGCGACAGGGCATCCACCTGCCTGGTGACCGACATCGAGGCGAGACTGAAACGCGGCGCGAAGGCACCGGTGCGAAACACGTACTGCTCGCGCCGCCGGATGAGTTTCCATTTCGCCGTCCGCGTCAGGAATTCGTGCATCAGCAGCGGCTGTCTTTCCCCCGATATCAGCTGATAGAGGAAATAGAACAGGTTCAGCGTGCCAGCCTGGTAGCTCGGCCTCGTCTCGGCCGGCAGCGCGGCAATCCTTTCTTCAAGCGAAAGGATCCATTCGGCGGCACGGCGAACCGTGTCCATCGACAGGACTTCACCGATGCCGCGGAGGTCCTGCGTCTCTTGTACGAGCCCTTCGCGCTCAAGGTTCTCGGCGACGATCTTCAAATGCGTCCTGCGCATTTCGCGCTTGTGCCTGTTGGTCACGCTGTCGTCATGGATACGATAGGCGATCAGGCTTTCGGGGCTCATGGCCGCCGGGTAGCGGTCGGTCAGCCGCCTGAACAGGTCGAAATCCTCGGCATGCTTGTAGCTGGTATCGTAATATAGAACATCTTCTTCTATGACATTCCTGTTGTATACCACGGTGGAATGCATGAAGATCGTGAAGAACATCGACAATATACGCAGCGGATTGTCCTGGAATATCGGATCGGGCGAACCCCTGACGACGCGGTTGCCGAGCAAGGTATCGAAACCCGCGCCGCATAGAGCGAGGTCAGGCTGCTGGTTGAACAGCGCGACCTGCCGCGACAGGCGCTGGGGATAGGCGATGTCGTCGGCGTCCATCCTGGCGACCAGATCGCCGCGCGCCACGGCCAGGCCTTCGTTCAAAGTTGCGATCAGGCCGCGGTTTTCGCGTGAGATGATCGAGATGCGGCTGTCGGCCTGGCGGTATTTCTGCAGGATCTGCAGCGAGTTGTCGGTCGAGCCGTCATCGATGGCGATGACCTCCAGACGCTCGTAATCCTGCCGCAGGATGCTGCCCAGCGCAGCGGCGAGATAAGGTCCGGCATTGTAGATCGGCAGCACGACGGACACCAAGGGAGCAGCCATGATCAGCTCCGATCGGTTCGCTGCAGCTTGCGGGGGAAGCGTGATGCGCCATCGAGCGGCCTGCCCGGATATGCTCCCGCCGCGAGCCATCCGGCATTGCCCACGTCGATGCCTGCCGGGATGGCGCCGCGGCCCTTTCGAGCAACATAGGGGAAGTGGCGTTTGAGGCTGTTGAGCGGCTTCTCGAAAAGCAGCCACGAGACCGAGGCCAGCATGAGCGTCGCAGTTCCCGCGACCAGGAACCGTCCCGGCCCTTGTTCCGAGACGTTGAGCGGGATCCACGGCTGCGATTTGACGACCAGCGCCAGCACTATCGGATGGTAGAGATAGACGCCGTAGCTGATGCGGCCAAGGCCAAGCAGCGGCGGCAGTTCGAGAAGTTTTCCGATATAGCCGCCAACCCCTGTCGAACAGCTTGCAACGATGACCACCAGCGGTACGAGAGGCAGTATCTGCAACAGCAGCCAGAGGCCCCATTCCTGCACCGGATTTGCCGGCGCCGGCGCAAACCACTGCAGAACGAAAAACGCCACAGCGAGCCCCGGCCAGCCATTTCGAAGCCATTGCGGCAAGCCGGCTGTTCTTGACCGGTAGGCGGCAAGCAGCGCGCCTGACGCCAATGCGTCCATCGACGCCGGCGGCAGCAGGTCGCGTGCCAAACCCGGCGTTCCAGCGATCGGCCAATAAAACCGATAGGCCAGCGACAGCACGATAACGCCGATGCAGATCGATTCCAGGCGCCGGCGCGGCGCCAGCAGGACGATCAGCGGCCAGACGATATAGAACTGCTCCTCGATGCTCAGGCTCCAGAAATGGCAGAGCAGCCAGGGCGTCCATTCATTCTGCGCCGCGTACCAGAAATTCGACAGATAGAACGCATGCCAGACCAGTGATCCTCTAGACTGCTCCAGGTCCACCAGCCAGACGAAACCCAGCACGGCGAAATAGGGCGGGAATATCCGCAGCGCCCGCCTGATATAGAAGGATCTCAGCGCCGGTCCGGTTTCGAATTCGGCGGTCGAGCGGGCTTCGAGCAGCAGGCGGGTGATCAGAAAGCCGCTCAGCACGAAGAACAGACGCACGCCGATATGGCCCCAGAACGAGGACCCTCCAGCCGCGAAGAAATGGGAGTACAGCACCATCGTCACGGCGATGGCCCTCAGCGCGTCCAATTGGGTGTCGCGCGCATTTCCCATTAGCGGCGTACGCCGGCGGGACGGCGAAACTGCCAATCGGTCAACATGGCGGCGTCGTTCACGGCGCATTTCCAATCGGAAGCGCCCCCCTTGCGCAGAATAGGGCCATCATTGTGCAACGCAACACAAAAAGTTGACACATTTGAAACAGGAACGTGAGGCGCGGCTAATAAAAGCCAAAAAACCGCAGGAAACAGCCTGAATTATCCATTCTTGACGATTTTCTCGCACTCCCTTGGCCCGCCGATATCGGCGGCAGGGTGCTGCGATGCAGCATGTTCGCCGCCATCACGGGCGCGCAAGATCTGGATCTGGACACAGATGCCCCCCACAGGACCGGCCGGCAACCGACGCTCGGCGACCTTTTTGCTGCGCTGGCGCGGCTGCTGTTAACGCGACAACAGTGGGAGCAAGCGCAAGCTTCCCGCCTCCGAGTTACGCCTCCTTGCTGGCATTCGCGAGCACCACTGCGCGACGCTCCGGGAGCCCCAATCCGACGAGCGCGCCGGCGAGCGAGAGCAGAGCGGAGACGTCGATTGCCGAGGTGAAGCCATCGCTGAACGCGTCGGTGGACGAGAAGCTTCCAGTGCCGGCGAACACCGCACCGGCGATCGCGATCCCGGATACGCCGCCGAGGAAGCGGAATGTGTTGAACGTGCCGGCAGCCTTGCCGACCTCCGGCAGGGCGACCGCATTGAGAACCGCGTTCTGCGCGGCAGGCATTGCCATCGACACGCCGGCACCGGTAATGATCAGTGGGGCGACTAGCTGGACGTAGGGCAGATCAGGTGCGGCGATCTGCGCCAGCCAGGCCATTCCAGCCGCTTGCAGGATCAGTCCGGCCACGACAAGCCAGCGCTCGCCGACGCGGTTGATCAGGCTGCCGGAGATCGGTGCGACCACGAAAAGCGTCGCGGTCCAAGGCAGCAATCCCATGCCGGCGCCGAGCGGCTCACGGCTCTGGGCAAACTGCAGAAACTGCGGCAACAGGAACACGAGGCCATACATGGCGGCGCAAAGCAGGAAGTTCGCCCCTACGCCCGAGGAGAATACGCGCGCCCGAAAGAACCGCAAAGGCAGCATGGGCTCACGGGTACGCAGCTGCCAAAGGACGAACGCGATGGCGAAAAGCAGCCCGGCCGTCAGCGCCGTCAGCACTTCAGAGCTGCTCCAGCCCACAATGTTGCCGCGCATCAGACCCCAGACCACTCCAAATGCCGCCGCGGTTACCAGGACGACGCCGAGGACATCGATTGCCGTGCCCGGCCCGTGACTCTCCGGAATCCGACGCAGCACCAGCGGAATGAGAACGATACCGACCGGGACATTGAGCCAGAAGATCCAGTGCCAGGAGAGCCCTTCGGAAATCGCACCGCCCGCCATCGGGCCGATGATCAGGGCCAGGCCGGTGATGCTGCTGAAGATACCCAGCGCCTTGCCTCGCTCCTCCGGGGGAAAAGCGACGCTCAGCAGCGCCATGGCCAGCGGCATGACCATTGCGGCACCTGCGCCCTGGATCGCACGGGCCGCAATCAGCAATCCGGCATTGCCGGCGAGCGCGCAGGCAACCGACGCTGCGACGAACAACGCCAATCCGGCAACGAGCGTACGGCGGCGGCCGAACCGGTCACCGAGCGCAGCCCCGGTCATGAGCAGGACGGCAAAACTCAAATTATAGGCGTTCATCGTCCATTGCAGCGTCTCCAGCGAGGCATCGAGCTCGACCCGCATCGTGCTCAATGCCGTCGCCACAACCATCGCATCGAGAACGACCATCAAGGAGCCTATCGACGTGAGGGCGAGAACCCAGACCTTCGTTGATCCCGCACTTTGCTTGCTCATGACTATGGCGCCTCCGGCTTGAACAAAGGGCCCGCCAGGTTACGGGCCCGTGATCCAGAGACGCGTAGGAACCATCAAAGGATTCCAGCTAGAGAAAGTTTTTTCGACCGAATCCTTTTGCCATCGTCGAGCGTCTATAAGACGCTGCGCCTGATGACGGGCGCCCTGCCTGGGAGATACGCATGAAATTGATCCTTGTGCGATGACCGGATCCGCAACCGGCACCCCAGAAGGACGGGAGCCATTTGACCGGCTGCTCGGCGAATTGCGGCCGAAACTGCACCGCTATTGTGCCCGCATGACCGGTTCGGTGATCGATGCCGAGGATGTCGTCCAGGAAGCTACGGTCAAGGCGCTCGAGGCGTTCCCCGGGACCGGGCCGATAGCCAATGTCGAGGGCTGGCTGTTTCGCATCGCGCACAATGCCGCGCTCGACCACCTACGCCGTCGTGCCAGGTTGGATGCCGCGCATGTCGTTGAGGATATCGATATGATCCCTGACCCCGGTATGTCGGCCGAGGGTCGACACACTGCAGCCGCAAGCCTGCAGACTTTCATGCGCCTGCCCGCGGCGCAGCGTAGCAGCGTCATCCTCATGGATGTGCTCGGCTATACGATCGAAGAGATCGGCAACATTATCGACAGCAGCGTTCCGGCGGTGAAAGCCGCACTGCATCGCGGCCGTTTGCGCCTGCGCGAAGTCTCCGGCGAGCCTGACGATCGGCCTGTGCCGGTGTTGGCCGAGCCCGAGCGGGCGCGTCTGGCAGCCTACGTGGAGCGGTTCAACGCCCGCGACTTCGATGCGATCCGCGACATGCTGGCCGAGGACGTCCGGCTTGACCTCGTCAACCGGCTCCGGGCGAGCGGCCGCACGAAAGTGGGCCGGTACTTCCATAATTACGCGGGTATCCACGATTGGCGGCTGCTTCCAGGCCTGGTGGATCGGCAGCCAGCCATTCTTGTGATCGATCCGGACGACTCGGCCGGAGGGCTAAAATACTTTATCCTGCTGGAATGGGCCGGCGACAGATTGGCGAGAATTCGCGATTTCCGCTATGCGCGCTACACGCTTGACGGCGCCGAGGTGGTGCCTCTGCGGGCATAGCAATTCGCGTTTCATAATGCCGAACAAACACTGCCAGCTATTTTTGGATCGCGGCCGCTTGCCATCCAAGCGGCCGCCCTTTTCCGCCGATCCTGCTTTAAGCCGGTTGCAACTCCCTGCGCGGCAGCGGCGGGAAGGCGATCGCAATCGCCATCGCGCCAAGCCCGACAAGGGCCGAGCCGATGAACAGCCAGGAATAGCTGGCATAGGCATCGAACACCATGCCGCCGGCGAGCGGGCCGAAAGCCATGCCGAGGCTGGACAGCATGGTTACTGCACCGAACACCGTACCGAGGATGCGCTGGCCGAAATATTCCCGCGCCAGCACCGCATAGAGCGGCATGACGCCGCCATAGGTGGCGCCGAAGATGACGGCGAGCGTGTAGAATTGACCAAGCTCGCTGACCGCAAGATAGGCTGCGATGACCACGGCCTGTATGGCCAGCCCGGTGATCAGCACCGGCTTGACGCCCAGCCGATCGGCAAGCACGCCGTAAAGCAGCCGGCCACCCAGCCCTGCCAGGCCCTCGATGCTGTAGATGCTGACCGCCGCCATCGGCGCTATGCCGCACAGCATCGCATAGCTCACCATGTGGAAGATCGGCCCGGAATGCGCCGCGCAGCAGGCAAAGAAGGTCAGTCCCAACACGATGAATTGCGGCGAGCGCAGCGCCTGCGGAACCGTCATGCCGGCACCCTCGGCGGCAACGCTTGGGGTAGCGCTGTCGGCAGCGGGTTGGGGCGGCTGGCGCACCAGAAGCGCGGCCGGCAGTAGCAGCACCCACGCGGTTATGCCGATGTCGAACATCGCGGTGCGCCAGTCGTAGGCCGAAATCAGCCAGCGGGCGAACGGCGAGATGGTCATTGGCGCCACGCCCATGCCGGCCGAGACCAGCGAGACGGCAAGGCTGCGGTTCGTATCGAACCAGGCGGAGGTCAGCGCGATCATCGGCGCGAAGAAGGCACTTGCCGCGAGGCCGACGAGCACGCCGTAGGCCAACTGGAAAACGAGCAGCGAACCGGTGCGGCTGGCGAGGACCAGCGCCAGGCCGAGCAGCACGGCGCCGGTCATGACGACGATGCGGGCGCCGAAGCGGTCGTAAATGGCGCCCCAGGCGAAGCCGCCGAGACCCATTACCAGGAAGTTCAGCGTCATCGCGCTCGATATGCCGGCGCGCGACCATTGTGTGTCGAGCGCCATCGGTTCGAGGAAGATCGCCAGCGAGAACATCGCCCCGAGGGCGACACAGGTCATCAGCGCGCCAGCCGCGACGATAACCCAACGATAGGGAAGGCTCATTTCACTTTTCTCCCATGCCGGAAGCGTTGATACGGCACGACCTTTTTCGAGCTCCGCCGAGCCGCTTGCGTACGAAGGACGTTGGACATGTCTTGAATCCGACAATCCGGTTGCATTTTTTATCCAGTCGGCGTGATGGCGCCATTCCACGGCTTTCTGGATTGACCGCGCACCATTCGAAGCTAGATTTCCAACCGGCGATCAGGAGCTGTCAAGCATGGCAAATCAGGAACTTCATCGCGGCCGTCTCATCGACCACCTCCAGTTGGTGGTCAGGGATCTCAAGGCCAGCCGTCGTTTCTACGAGGCGGTTCTCAACGTGCTCGGCATACCGATCGGTGGCGCCGGCAATGATTATTTCTGGGCCGACGAGCTGTTCATTTCCAGCCCCGACAGCCCGGCGGCCCTGGGAAAGCTGACCGGGCGCCACCACCTGGCCTTCCAGGCAAAGGACCGCGCCATGGTCGACGCATTCTACAGGGCCGGCCTCGACGGCGGCGGCACCGACAATGGCGCGCCCGGCGAACGATCCTACCATCCCGGCTATTACGCCGCCTTCCTGCTCGACCCCGACGGCAACAACATCGAGGCCGTCCACCACGGCGCGGCCAACCGCAGCGCCGATTCAGTGAAGATCACGTTCTAGCTTCGGGTAAGGGTGATTCGCTTGCGCAAACGGCCGGCACGGTTGGTCTCCGGCAAAAGCTGGGTGTTTGCGTCATAGACCATGCGTCTGCCCTATCGCGTCAGCGCAGCCATTTGGCCTGCAAGGAAATCGACGAACAGCCGCGCCCGGACCGGCAGCTGTCGCCCGTACGCATGGACGATGTGCACCGGCATGGTTGGCATCGCCACCTCGGGCAGGATGCGGACCAGGCGACCCGTGTCGAGATCGTTCTGCACGGCAAACCGCATCAGATGCGCGATGCCGGCGCCGGCAAGTGCTGCATTGCGGATGGCGCCGCCGTCATCGGTATCGAGCCGCCCATCCGGCACGATCATCGTACCGTCGGCAAACGTGACCGGATAAGGCCGGCCAGCCATCTGGTGGCGGACGAATTCATGATCCCGTAAATCCTCGACCGATGCCGGACGGCCGCGCCGCTCGACATAGGCCGGTGAGGCCACCAGCACGATCGGCAGATTGGCGATCTTGCGGGCAACCAGCCCCGTGTCCGACAGCGCCCCCATGCGCACGGCAACATCATAGCCTTCGCGGATCAGATCGGCGTGACGGTCGGTGACGCTGAGCTCGACCTTCACTTCGCCATGCTGCGCAAGGAACGCTTGCGCCCATGCCGCGATCAGGCCGCGACCGATTTCGACCGGCGCTGTAACGCGCAGCAGGCCGCGCGCCGTATCGGCCATCTGGACGATGTCTTCGGCATCGTCCAGCGCCCTTAGCAGTGGCGCCACGCGCTCGTAGTAGGCGAGGCCTTCGCTGGTGAGCCCGAGCCGACGCGTCGAGCGCTGGATCAGCCTGACGCCGAGCCGGCGCTCGAGCCGCGCCACGCTTTTCGACACCGCCGACGGGCTGGAGCCGACCAGCCGGCTGGCGGCATGGAAAGAGCCGGCATCGACGGTTCGGACGAAGGCGACGAGACCGGCGGTCTTTTCGAGGATGGTGGTCATTCCGGAATTCCAGGCATGAAAGAATGGATCATGATGATCCTAATACGCGTTTCGATCATGATTAAATACCGCTCATCGTCAACAAAGGAGAGATTTGATGAGCAAGCTGAACGGCAAGGTCGCCATCGTCACCGGCGCCTCCAAGGGTATCGGCGCCGCCATCGCCAAGAGTCTTGCCACGGCCGGCGCCGCGGTGGTCGTCAACTACGCCTCGTCACGGGAAGGCGCCGACCGCGTCGTCGCCGAGATCGAGGACCGTGGCGGCCGCGCCGTCGCCGTCCAGGGCGACGTGTCGCAAGCGGCTGATGTGCGCCGCCTGTTCGAGGCGGCGAAATTGGAGTTTGGCGGGCTCGACATACTGGTCAACAATGCCGGAGTCTTCGCATTCGAGCCGCTGGAAGCGGTTACCGAGGCCGAGTTTCACCGCGAGTTCGACACCAATGTGTTGGGCATCATTCTGACCACGCAAGCAGCAGTGAACCATTTTGGCGCGGGCGGCGGCAGCATCATCAACATAAGCTCGGTCGCCAGCCGCAATCCGCAGCCGAACTCGCTCGTCTATGCCGCGACCAAAGGTGCGGTGGACACGATCACGCTGTCGATGTCGCGGGAGCTCGGCGCACGCAACATCCGCGTCAACGCCATCGCGCCCGGCGGCATCGATACCGAGGGCCTCGCGCGCATCGGCATCATCGGCAGCGAATTCGAGAAGCAGATTATAGCCATGACGCCGCTCGGTCGCTTCGGCCTGCCCGACGACGTCGCCCGCGTCGCGGTGTTCCTCGCCTCCGACGAAGCGTCCTGGCTGACCGGCGAGCGCATCACCGCCTCCGGTGGCTGGCGATAGGCATGGAGGGCGCGAACCAGCCGGCTCGCGGACCGTGCTACCCGCGGCGCGACGCACTGCAATCGATGACGAGAGCGATCTAAGCCCTATGTAGCAGCGAGGGAGGAGCGCCGTGCGCCATCGATGACGGCGAGATGCCAGGGAGGTAACGGATGACGGGCGACGAAAAAGCAATCCGAAAGCTGGTCGAGACGTGGATGGATGCGAGCAAGCGTGGAGACATCGCGACCGTCCTCAGCTTGATGACGGACGATGCGATCTTCATGGTTCCCGGCCGGGAACCCTTCGACAAGGAGATCTTCGCGGCAGCCGCGCTGGAGACGGCCGGCGTTCATATCGACGGCACGAGCGATATCGTGGAACTACAGCTTCTCGGCAATTGGGCTTTCATCCGCAGCCGCATCAATATGACCGCGACCCCGCCGAATGGCGAGCCGGTCCATCGATCGGGATATGCGCTGACGCTCCTGCGCAAGGAGGCGGATGGTGAGTGGCGGCTCGCGCGCGACGCAAACCTGCTGACCCAGCAAAGCTAGAGCCGGTCTCCGGCATCGCTGCACCCGAAGGCGCGCCAGGGGGAGCGATTAGATGGCGAAGATGCGATGCAGGTCGCCCTGAACAGCGTTCCCCTCCTCTACCCGATCACACCGGCAAAAGGGCGTTCGGCTTGACATCGGCGATGGAGGCGAAGGTGTGCGTTTCGCGCACGCCGGGCAGCGGCAGGATGACCCGCTGCAGGAAATCCTGGAACACCGCCATATCGGCGATCCGCGCCTTGACCAGATAATCGAAACCGCCAACCACCATATGGCACTCCAGAACCTCCGGAGCTTTCGCCACGGCTTCGGCAAAGCGGTCAAAGACGTGCGGCGCCGTGTGGTCAAGCCGGACCTCGATGAACACCAGCGTTCCCCGGCCGATCTTGCGCGGATCGAGCACGGCCCTGACCGCGGTGATAAAGCCGTCGCGGAACAGGCGCTTCACCCGCTGGCTGGTTCCGGTCGGCGACAACCCGACGCGCCCGGCAAGATCAAGCGTCGTCCGACGGCCGTCTTCCTGGAGCAGCCTGAGCAGGCTGCGGTCTAACTGGTCGAGATCCTCCATTCCACAATCCACGCTATCTCAGAGATTTTTGTGCTTATTTCACGCAGAGATGCCAAAAACAACGTATTTCATCACATAAAACGTCGCAATAACCTGCGCTTCCCTCTCTCACCTAAGCAAACGCGGTGAGCCGATTTCGACGACCACAGGAGTGCAGGATGACCAAACAAGCGTTCAGCCCAGCCGGCAGGAGTGCGGCGGAAATCAGCAAGGGAACGACCGAGATCCTGGTGCTGAGCGAAGCCGACGTGATGGCATGCATCGACCTCAGCCAGCTTCTCGATGTTCTGGAAGACGGCTTCAAGGCGCTGTCACAAGGCAAGGTCGTCAATCCACCCCGACCACAACTCGACATCCCCGGGGCCGGCTACAGCCTCGCCATGCCGGCCTGGATGGAGGGCATGAACCTGACCGTCAAGATCGTCAATGTCTTCGAAGGCAACCTGGCAATCGGCCTGCCCAGCCACCTCGCCACCATCAGCCTGTTCGATCCGCTGTCCGGCCTGCCGGTCTGCATCATGGACGGCACCTTCATAACCGCGGTGCGAACCTCCGGCTCCGCCGTGCTGTCGGTGCGCGCGCTTGCGCGCCGGGATGCCAGGATAGCGACAGTGGTCGGCGCCGGCGTGCAGGCCAACCAGCACCTGCATCTGTTGCCGCTGGTGCGCGATTTTGCCGAAATCCGTGTCGCTTCGAAGAGCTTCGACGATGCGGCAGCACTTGCCCGGCTGCATCCGTCGGTGGTGGCGGTCGCCGACCTCGAGACGGCAGTGCGCAGTTCCGACGTGGTGTGCCTGGCGACCCACTCCTACCAGCCGGTGATCGACGCAGGCTGGGTCCAGCCGGGCACGCATGTCTCCTCGGTCGGGGTGGCGCCGCCCGGCGGTGAAATGCCGATCGAGCTCATCGGCAGATCCAGTCTTTTTGTCGAAACCAAGGATGCATTCAAACCGACCCCGGTCGGATCTTGCGAGCTTGCCGGCTTCGACCCGGATTTCGGCACCGAGCTTGGCGCCATGCTGCTCGACCGCGCGCCGGGCCGCGTTTCGGATCAACAGATCACCACCTACAAGGCGATGGGCATTGCGATGGAAGACATGGTCGCCGCCGACCTCGTCTATCGTTGCGCCCGGCGTCTGCGCAAGGGAAAGCTCATCGTGCTGTAGGCGCGTACCGCGCGCCATGCGGGATCGACGGTGCTGACAATGGCGCTTTCGCGCAAGCGGCCGGGCTAAAGGCCGGCCCCTCAGGCCGGCTCGCGCTTCAGCGCCTGCGCCATGCAGTGAATGCCGCCGCCGGTCTTCGAGATCTCGCTCATGTCGATGGCCGCCACCTCGAAGCCGCGCGCCTTGAGCTGACCGATCAGCGTCTGGCTCGAGGTCGGCGCGATTACCCGATCCTTGCCCAGCGACATGAAGTTGCAGCCGAGCGCCATGGTATCCTGGAACGGCACGTCGATGATTTCGTGGCCCTTGCCCTTCAGCCAATCGACGATGCCCGGCTCCGTGCAGGCGAGGCAGACGGCGGTCAGTTTTTCAGCGATCGGCACCACCATCAGGTCGATATGGACATAATATTCGTCGATGAAGGCGATGCGGGTCTCCCAGCCATCCTTGTCGAACCAGGCCTGCACTTGGCGCGCGCCCTCCTCCTGCGTGCGGGCGCCACCGCAGCCGATCAGCACGACGCCGTCCTCGATGACGTTGAAGTCGCCGCCCTCGAACGTGCCCGCGGTGACCATGTCGTAGATCGGGATGCCGAGCTTCTCATAGGTGCGGATCGCCGCGTAGTTCTCGCCGCGCCGCCACCACTGGGCCATGGCGGTGATGATGGCGCCATACGGCGTCATGACGCTGGAATCGCGCGAGTAGACCTGCATCGGCAGTTCCGGCGTCGGCTCGTGCCAGTGGATGTTGACACCGAAATGCTCATAGGCGGCGACCAGATCCTTGTGCTGCGCTTGCGCGATCTGGACGTTGCATGGCGCTTCGCGCAGATGCTTGCGCGACAGCGAGCTGGTCGAGAGATGGCGCAGGAAATTCGGCGAGCCGAGCAGCACGTCGGTCAGAACATCGGTTTCGTTGGCGAAACCCCAGGCGGTCAGCGGCTTGGTGCCGCCGGCCGGGTTGCGGCGCTGCAGCGAAAACGGCTCGGTGACGATGCGGTCATGGACGGTCATGGGGTTTCTCCTCGTGAAGGGCGGCTTGGTTGATCATGCGGCTTGGTTGCTTGGTATCCACCAATCCCGCCCGCGCGGGGTGGTGATGTATTCCGGCCAGCGAAATCCAATCGGCGGATCGTAGTCGCAGAGCGGCGCGATCCAGTTCGAGCCGCCGATGCCGCCGCCGGTGCGGGTGACGAATTCATCCATCGCCGCGTCGCGCGCAGCCTCGTCTTCCAACAGGCGAAGTGCTGCCAGCGCGACCGTCTTTGCGGCGCAGATGACCATCGGGTCGATGGTGGCAGAAATGCCGCCCAGCGCATTCATCGCCCAGGACGGAAACGCGTGGCCGTTCTCGGATCGCAGCGCCGGCCGGGCGACGTAGAATCGTGCCGTCGGTGTATGCCACGACATGTCGGTGTAATCGTCGGAGGTGGAATTGAGCTGCCAAGGCGGCAGGTCGTGGCGCAGTAGCGTCTCGGCCGCCTGTGGTGCAATCAGCCGCTCCAGTTCGTCGATGAATGGTTCCTCGGTCGCCTCGCCCCCGGCATTGACCTGGATTTCGCGGGCGATCGCCTTGGCCGTCTCGTCCCAGCACGGCGGCCCGACCGCCGCCAGCGCGTCGAAGGCAATGCCGGCCATTGCGTGGTTGGCAAGCCCCGGCCGCGACTTCGACACCCAGTGCCGCTCATAGCGGCAGCCGCTCATCCTGGCTGCGGCTTCCGCATTGCGGTCGAGCATGGCGGTGACCTGCTCCGCCATGGCAAGCGTCGGCACGCGGATCATGTACTGGATCTCAGCCAGCCCGGCCGGCAGATTGTCGGCGGTCGCCTGGCCCGCCGTCAGGATCGCCTCGCTGATCGACCAGCCGCCCTGGTGCGGCAGCATGGAATCGCGCAGCGCCTTGGACGCCATATACATCATCATGAGCGCGTCGTTGGCGCCGGGCGCCCTGACTGCCGAATGCGCCTGCGGGATGGGTGCTGCATCGCTTGCGCGAACCCAATTTTCGGGTTCGTCGCACACAAAGCGGTAGATCATCGCATAGGCCGCACCGCAATGCGTGTCCCAGCGCGCCGTGTTGCACAGCGGCAGCATGTAAAAAGGATGGAAGGAGATCATGCCCGCCAGCCCATCGTAATAGCCCTTCGCGGCATGGATCGGCTTCGATCCCCTCACCTTCTCCGCCGGCTCGCCGGTGAAGCGCAGCGTGCCTGATATGCCGTGGCGCTGCATCGCAACCTTGGTCGCCAGCAGCCCGCCGAGGCTGGCAATGCCGAGGCCGGAATGCGGATCGGTGTGGCCGCCGGCCTGTTCGCCCAGCCCCGGGCGCGGTCGCTTCACCGTCGCCGCATCCTGGCAATTGCCAGGTACCGCGTCGTACTCGGCATACATGCCGATCGTCGGGCCGGTCCCGTTGGTCCAGTGGGCGCAGAAGGCGGTCGGCATGCCGCCCGATCCTTCCTCGACCGAAAACCCTTCGTGCTTCAACTGCTCCACATACCAGGCCGCCGACTGGTATTCGCGCCAGGCGGTCTCGCCGAAATCGAAGATGGTCCGCGTCCACGCCGACAGCGACGGCTGGATGTCGTCCAGACAGGCAAGCGCGGTCGCTTGCGCCGAGGTCACCGGTTTCTCCATGGCGGAAAGAAAGCAGTGAAGCGCCCCGCCAAAAAGTGATATGTTTTCCCGGCTCATGCAAATTCGGTTCACCTCTTGAGAATTCCCTCGACGCAGGCGCTGCGCGCCCTCGACAGTTTTGCCCGCCACGGCAGCGTCTGGCGCGCCGCTGACGAACTGCATCTGACCCGCAGTGCCGTCAGTCATCAGTTGCGCCTGCTCGAACGCGATCTCGGCTTCGATCTGCTCGAACGCATCGGCAAGGGCGTGGCGCTGACGCCACGCGGCCAACGCTATGCCAGCGACGTGCGCAAGGCGCTGACGGTGCTGGGCGACGCGGTGACACGCCATGCCGGCACCGGCATCGGCGGCTCATTCAGTGTCAGTTGTACGCCGGGTTTCGCCTCCCTGTTCCTGTGCACCCATATCGGCGAGTTCCGGCAGATGTACCCCGATGTCGCGCTACGCATCCTGACGCCGCGGCGTCTCGACGACGTGAGCAATGCCGAGGCCGATGCCTTCATCGCCTTCGGCGTCGGCAATTGGCCCAACCGCGCGGTCGAGCTGTTGTGCGGGATCTCCTTTACGCCGCTGTGCAGCCCGACGCTGCTCAACAAGATCGGCGGCTTCTCCAAGCCGGCCGACGTGCTGCGCGCCAATCTCCTGCATCTCGGCGATACCGAGGACTGGGCGCGCTGGCTGGCGCTGTCCAAGGTCGAGAACCCCGACCCGGAAGGCGGCATCTTCTTTTCCGACATGAACCTGGTCTTTTCGGCGGCGATCGCCGGCCAGGGCATCGCCATGGGCGACGAGCTGACCAGCGGCCGGGCACTGAGCGAAGGCCGGCTGGTCCGCCCCTTCGACATAGCGATCAATTCACCGCGCTCGTATTTTCTGGTTTCCGAGCACGCCAAGGCGGCGCATCCGGTGCTGGAGGCGTTTGGGCGGTGGCTGAGGTCGAAGCTGTCGGAGAACCAGCGTTAATCTCCCCCCTCGAGGGGGAGATGGCCGCGAAGCGGCCAGAGGGGGTCGGTCCAACTGGGCTCGGCCTGCTGCTGCAGAGGAGGTTGGCACTTCAAGCGAAGCGACCCCCTCTGTCGCCTTCGGCGACATTTCCCCCTCGAGGGGGGAGATTGGCGCATAGATGAATCAAATTTGCCGATCAGGCGAAAACTATTCGGTTGCGGTGAGCCGCCGCCCTGCCTACGATTTCGCCTACGCTAAGGAAAGGGCAGGATGCAGCAACCCGGCCGGGCCGCAGAGATCAAGGCAATCGGGATCGGCAAGAGCTTCGGCTCGTTCCGTGCGCTGGACGATCTGACGCTCGATATCGGCCGTGGCGAGTTCCTCACCCTGCTCGGCCCCTCCGGTTCCGGCAAGACCACCTTCCTGATGA
Source organism: Mesorhizobium sp. M0500 (assembly GCF_040321165.1). Taxonomy (NCBI): domain Bacteria; kingdom Pseudomonadati; phylum Pseudomonadota; class Alphaproteobacteria; order Hyphomicrobiales; family Phyllobacteriaceae; genus Mesorhizobium; species Mesorhizobium sp. M0500. The sequence continues at coordinate 184,698 of NZ_JAMYRB010000004.1, read as the reverse complement.
TCCTTGCCGGCTTCATTCAGCCGACCGACGGTCGCCTTTACAGCGACGGCATCGACATCACCGAGCGGCCGGCCGAGCAGCGTGCCGCCGGCATGGTGTTCCAGGGCTATGCGCTGTTCCCGCATATGAGCGTCGAGGCCAACATCGCCTTTCCGCTCAGGGTGCGAAAGAAACCGGCGGCCGAGATCAAACGCCGCCTCGGCGAAATGATCGAGCGCGTCGGGCTGAGGGGCCACGAGAAGAAACTGCCGTCGCAATTGTCCGGTGGCCAGCAGCAGCGGGTCGCACTGGCGCGGGCGCTGGTGTTCGAGCCGGGCGTACTTTTGCTCGATGAGCCGTTTTCGGCACTCGACAAGAGCCTGCGCGGCCAGATGCAGGCCGAGATGAAGCGGTTGCACCAGGAGACCGGCACCACCTTCGTCTTCGTCACCCATGACCAGAGCGAGGCGCTGGCGTTGTCATCTCGCGTCGCCATCTTCAACCATGGCAAATTGCTGCAGGTCGGCGCGCCGGACGAGGTCTACGACCGGCCGGACAACCGCTTCGTCGCCGAGTTCCTGGGCGAGATCAACATGCTGCCGCTGAAGGGCGTGCGCCCGGCCGACAATGGCTCGACGGGCCTCTGCGAAGACCGCGCGATCAGCATGCGCTGCAGGGCAGAGAAGGTCCGTGGCGATGCCATCCTGGCGATCCGGCCGGAATACATGTCGATCGCCCGCGAAGCCGCGGCAGGCGAGAACGGCATTGCCGCGACTGCCGTCGCCTCGACCTATCTCGGCGCTGCAACGCGGCTCGATCTGACGACGCGCCAAGGCGCCAAGGTGACGGTCTCGGTGCCGAACGAGGTCGCCGCCTCTGCCCTCAGCAAGGGCAATTCCGTCTGGCTGACCTGGCCCGCGGAGAAAGGCTTCCTCCTTCCGGATGGAGAGCAATGACGATCGGCGTGGCGAATTCGCCAAGCTGACATTCAGGAAATACCAACGACAAAAAAGGGGAACTGACATGACAAACCAAACCAAGAAAAATTCCATCGAGGCGCTGTCCGCCAGGGCAGTGCGCGGCGAGATCTCGCGCCGGCAGTTCACGCAGCTGGCCGCACTGGTGCTGGCCGGCACGCCGATGCTGCTGCGCTCGACCGGCGCCTTTGCCGCGGCTAAGGAACTGGTGCTGGTCAACTGGGGCGGCGACGCCATTACCGCCTATGACGCCGCTTACGGCCAGGCCTTCACCAAGGAGACCGGCATCACCGTCAAGATGGACGGTTCCGGCCCGACCGAAGGCGCAATCGCAGCGCAGTTCAAGAGCGGCGCGCCGACCTGGGACCTGGTCGACGTCGATCCGTTCTCGGCCATCACACTCGGCGCCCAAGGTATGCTCGAGCCGATCGACTATGCGGTCGTCGACAAGAAGAAGATGCGGCCGGGATTCGGCTGGGAGTACGCTGCCTCGACCTATTTCTTCTCCTACGTCATCGCCTACGATGCCGAGAAATACGGCAGCCAGGCACCGACCGGCATGGCCGACTTCTTCGACGTGGCAAAATTCCCCGGCAAGCGCTCGCTCTACAAATGGGGCGTGTCGAGCTGGGAAGCGGCACTGCTCGCCGACGGCATCGCGCCGGCCTCGCTCTACCCGCTCGACCTCAAGCGCGCGCATGACAAGATCGCTGCCTTCAAGGAAAACGTCGTCGCCTATTGGGGCGGCGGCGCCGAAAGCCAGAGCGTGCTGCTCAATGGCGAGGCCTCGATGGCGATCGTCTGGTCGACCCGGGCTTCGCTCATCGAGCAGGATTCCGGCGGCAAGATCAAGTTCATCTGGGACCAGGGCCTGATCTCGCCCGGCGCGCTCGCCGTGCTCAAGGGCAATCCCGGCGGCAAGGACGCGGCGATGAAGTTCATCGCCAGCACCCAGGACCCGGAGAAGGAACTCATCATGTTCGACAAGCTCGGCCAGGGTCCGGCCAACCCGGCCACCGATGCGCTGATCCCCGCCGACAAGAAGCGCATCAACCCGGTCGATCCCGAGAACATGAAGAAGCAGATTCCGCTCGACATGGATTGGTACGCCAAGAACTACGGGGCAGCACTCGACGAATACACGAAGATCATCTCCGCCTGACAAGCCGGGATAACCGGATGAGAGCATACCTCTCCGACAGGATGGGCGCGGCGCTGTTGATGGCGCCGCTGCTCCTCTTTCTTGTGCTGGCCTACGCCTGGCCATTCCTTGGCGTGGTTAAATGGGGCTTCACCCTGCCCACGCCGGGGCTGGGGCAGTACAATGCGCTGCTCACGGATCAGTTGGTGCAGTCGGTCTTCATCCGCACGCTGCGTATCGCCGCGATCGTGACGATCGTTTCGGTTGCCGCCGCCTACGCCATCACCGTTGTCTGGGTACGCGGCACGCCGGTGCAGCGCGTCGTGGCCGAGTTCTGCATCCTGGTGCCGTTCTGGATCTCGGTGCTGACGCGCGCCTTCGGCTGGGTGGCGCTTTTGTCCAATCGCGGCCTGATCAACACCTGGCTGCAGGCGGTCGGCTTCATCTCGGAGCCGCTGGCGCTGGTGCGCAACGAGTTCGGCGTTATCGTCGGCATGACGCATTTCCTCATCCCCTTCGCGGTGTTTCCACTGGCCTCTTCGATGCGAAGCCTCGACGACCGTGTGCTGCTGGCGGCGCGCGGCCTCGGCTCCAGCCGCATGCGCACCTTCTGGTCGGTGTTCGTGCCGATGACCCGCTCCGGCATCATCGGCTCGGCGCTGATCGTCTTCGTCTTTTCGCTCGGCTTCTTCGTCACGCCGGCGATTCTCGGCGGCGGCCGCAGCGTGATGATCGCTGAGCTGATCTATCTCCGCATCTTCCAGAGCCCAGACTGGGGCCTGGGCGCGGCGATCAGCGTGGTGCTGGTGTTATTCGTCGGCGCGCTGATGGCGCTGCTTTTCCGCTATATCAGGCCGAAGCAGTTGGTGTAGCGCGATGCCGACCTACCGCCCCGGTCCCGTCTCGCTGATCCTCGCCGCCCTGGTCGCGCTATTCCTGCTGTTGCCGCTGCTCGCCGTCATCCCGGTATCGCTGACGCCGAGCCGCATGCTGGCGATGCCGTCGGGCGAACTGTCGCTGCGCCATTACCAGGCGCTGATCGAGGATCCGCGCTGGATCAATTCGATCCTGCTCTCGATCAGGATCGGCATAGTCAGCAGCGCCTTTTCCACGGTGCTGGCACTGTGCTTCAGCCTCGGCGTCTGGATGTTCCAGCCGCGCTTCACCGCCGCTCTCGTCGGCTTCGTGCTGCTGCCAATGGTGGTGCCGCCGGTGGTCTCGGCAATCACGCTCTATTTCCTGCTGACCTCGATCTCGGGGTTCTCGTCGTTCTTCGGCTATGACACCTGGCTGGGTGTCGCCATGGCGCATGCGGTGATGACGGTGCCCTTCGCCACGGTGCTGATCCTGGTGTCGCTTAGCCAGCTCGACCGCCGCATCGACCTCGCAGCCCGCGGCCTCGGCGCGACCGTGTGGGAGCGCGCCACCCGCATCATCATGCCCAACATCAAGTTCGGCATCGTCACCGCAGCACTGCTGTCCTTCGTGCTGTCCTGGGAAGAGATCGGCGTCACCCTGTTCATCACCTCGGTCAACGCCATCACGCTGCCGCGGCTAATGTGGATGGGCCTGCGCGACAACATCGACCCGGCGATCGCAGCACTCTCGGTGATCCTGATCGTCATCACCGTGCTGGTGCTTGTGGCGCGCAGCGTCGTGGTCAGGCTGCGCGAGGCGCAGTGAGGGCCGCCTCACGCCGTGGTGACTGGCGCGAATGAAACCTTGCGCTACGATTTTCGTTATAGATGGTTCAACACGTCGAGGGCTCTGCCATGAACCAGGGATGGTTTGCCAAGCCGGTTGCGGTTGCGGCCGGCATCGTGGGAGATATCCGCAACATTTCCAACGCACGGCAGGCTGTCGAGTTGCTGACAACCCACTGGCGTGACGCCGGCAGCGCCAAACACGGATTGGCACTGCGCACATGCCACCGCGCCATGAGCGACGACCGCTGGACCGAAGCCGCCAGGGACGCGTTCGTCGAGGCCGCGCGGGAAGCGCATGTCCTGGTCGAACGAGCCGTTGAACCGCAGGACCGGTCCAGGCAGGCGGGACCGTGATCGATTTGTGAGAGCCTCGGTGGTTCGGCCGATCTATTGCATCTCAGGCAGCATGCAGCCTTGGAATGGCGCTGACGTCAACCTCGCGTTCCGCGTGCCACGCATCATAGGCGGCCTGCATCCTGAGCCAGATCGCGGCGCCGTCGCCGAACATCTTTCCAAGACGGGCAGCGACAGCCGGCGACACCGGCTTCTTTTCGCGGATGATGTCATAAAGCTGCTGGCGCGAGATTCCGAGCAGATTGGCGATCTCCACCTTGGTCTTTCCGGTTGCCGGGATAATGTCGTCAAGCAGCGCTCCAGGGTGGGATGGGCAGCGCTCCATCGGACGCATCGGCTCATACACGCTCATAAATCGCCTTCTCCAATCTGGCCGCCTCAATGGTACTGTTCGAAATCGACGCGGGCGGCATCATTGGCGTCGAATTCGAATGTGATGCACCACGGCCCGTTGACATGCACCGTGTAGCGGATCGGGTTGAAGCCCTTCAAAGCGTGGAAGTCGAAGCCGGGCAGGTCCATGTCATCCGGCCTTTCCGAAACCTCCAAACGGTCAAGCCGGACAAGGATGCGCTTATGCATCTTGGCGTCTATCTTTCCGGTCTTTCCGGTTTGAAAGAGATCCGCCAGCGCCTTGTGCTTGAACGACTTTATCATGCGCTATGTAAGCATATTGCTTACGCACGTCAACTAGGCGTAAGCAAATAGTTTACAGAGCAGTTCAAGCCTATGAAAGGCAATGATCGCGCCCATGGACGCTTGGCCGGATCGGGCGAATACCTGGCAGAGCTATGTCACAGTGCCGCTATCCCATGGCGTGGCGAATAGTCTTGGACAGGCGGCTCAAAAATGCCGGCCTCGACGATGCGTCGAGCTTCCACGACAGCACTGCCGTCGCCATTTTCCGCGGCAACAGCCCGACCGACAAGAACCAGGCGGCAAGGATGGCGCGCCGCCGCAAGGATGCGGTCATTTCGAGGCTGGCGACGGCGCCGGCCGCCCCGAGCGCCAGCCGGGAATCATCGGCCACGGGGTGTCGGCCGCTGTCGGCGCAGAGCGACGCCAGCCGCTCTTCCAGGTGGACCGGATCGTGGCGGACAGCATCCGACGGCACGATGGTCAGGCCGATCCCCGAGGCCTGGTCCGACAGCGCCTGCATGCGGCGGAAATCGTGGGTTACCCGCCAGCGTGCCCGCTCGGCGAGCTTTTCACCGAAGACTGAATGGTTGGCGCCGTGGATCCGGTAGGCGCCGAGGCATTCGTCGATCGATTGGACATGCCCGTACATCGGCGCCAGCGTTGCCAGATAGCCGTCGGCGCCCTGGCGGAATTCCGGCTCCGGTATCGGCATGATCGATTCGAGCGTTGCGCGGTCAAAGGCCAGCCCGCTGGTCACTGTCGTCTGATAGCGGCCCTTGTGCAGGAGTTTCGGCATGACGTCGCCGCTGTCGAAAGGCAATTCGGGCGGCGGAAAGACATCCTTGATGCGTTGCCCCTCGTCGACGATATGCAGTCTGGACTGGACCTGGGCGGTTGCCTCGTCCCAGGTGTCGACGATGGTGGAGACGGCGGTTGGATAAAGATAATCGTCGGCGTCGAGGAACAGGACGATCTTGCCCGAGCTCGCCGCAAATCCGGTGTTGAACGCCGCCGCGTGTCCGCCATTTTGCGCCCGCGGGCATGCGAGGATCTCGTCGCGATAGGATTCCATGATTGTCGTGGAATTGTCCTGCGATGCATCGTCGACGACGATGACTTCGACTTCCGCGTAGTCCTGCTCGAGGGCGCTGTCGATGCTGCGTTTGAGGAACCGCGCATAGTTGTAGTTCGAGATGATGATGGATACCGGAATGACAGGCTGCATCGCGTTTGGCCTCGCATCTTGCTTTGGTTCGGCAAAGGCCCTCATGGGCCTGCCCCTCTTCAAGTGCCCCTCTTCAGGCGCGACGAGTTCCCTCAGAAAAGCTTGCGCTTTCCACCAGGAGGACGGGTCACGTTTCGCTTGCGACTTCGCAGTGAGGCCGCCATTGCCTTCGAGGGCTGCCGCCATAGTCAGAACGCGGTCGGCAGCAAAAGCTCCGACGGTTCGGCAAGGATGATGTTGCAAACCGAGCCCGACGGAAATGTCTCGCTTCACGATCAGGTCGGGAGCGAAGCGGACGGGTGCCCTGAAGGCATGGCGGATACTGGCCTGCAAATGCGGCTGGAACAAGCCCCGCGTCGAAAATAGCGCCACTTCAGGTTGCGTTTCAGGCGGCATGCCGCGACCGCCGGCCCTTTTGCCCCGGAGCCGGCGAACCGCCTCCGGGGCCTTGTGGTCATGTGGCCTAGACGGTCAGGCGGCCTGCAAACCCGGCAGCGACAGGTCGACTTCCTCCGGCAAGTCGCCGGCCATGGCGGCGGCGAACTTCGTCTGGTCGAGTTCTCCCTCCCAGCGCGCCACCACCACTGTCGCCACCGCGTTGCCGATGAAGTTGGTCAGCGCTCGGCATTCCGACATGAAGCGGTCGACACCGAGGATCAGCGCCATGCCGGCGACCGGCACGGTGGGGACGACTGAAAGCGTTGCCGCCAGGGTGATGAAGCCGGCGCCGGTGATGCCGGCGGCACCCTTGGAGCTCAGCATGGCGACAGCGAGCAGCAGGATCTGGTCGCCGTAGGTGAGCGGCGTGTCGGTCGCCTGCGCGATGAACAGCGCCGCCAGCGTCATATAGATGTTGGTGCCGTCCAGATTGAAGGAATAGCCGGTCGGGATGACCAGACCGACCACCGAGCGGTTGCAGCCGGCGCGCTCCATCTTGGCCATCAGGCCCGGCAATGCCGCTTCCGAGGACGAGGTGCCGAGCACCAGCAGCAGCTCTTCCTTGATGTAGCGGATCAGCGCCAGGATCGAGAAGCCGTTGTAGCGGGCAACCGCGCCGAGCACCACCAGCACGAACAGCAGCGCGGTAAGATAGAATGTGCCGATCAGCATGGCGAGATTGGCGATCGAGCCGATGCCGTATTTGCCGATCGTGAAGGCCATGGCGCCAAACGCACCGATCGGCGCGGCCTTCATCAGGATGGCGACGAGGCGGAAGATCGGCGTGGTCAGCGCCTGCAGAAAATCGACGACCGGACGGCCGCGATCGCCGACCAGCGCCAGGGCGACGCCGAACAGCACCGAAAAGAACAGCACCTGCAGGATGTCGCCCTGCGCGAAGGCGCCGGTGATGGTGTCGGGGATGATGTTCATCAGGAAGCCGACGATGGTTGTGTCGTGCGCCTTCTCGGCATAGGCCGCCACCTTGGTGGTATCGAGCGTTGCCGGATTGATGTGCATGCCGGCGCCGGGCTGGACGACATTGGAGACGACCAGGCCGACGACCAGCGCCAGCGTCGAGAACACCAGGAAATAGATCATCGCCTTGCCGGCGACGCGGCCGACCTTCTGCAGGTCGGAAACGCCGGCGATACCGGTCGCCACCGTCAGGAAGATCACCGGCGCGATCACCATCTTGACCAGCTTGATGAAGGCGTCGCCGAACGGCTTCATCGCCTCGCCGGTTTCGGGATAGAAATGGCCGAGCAGCACGCCGGCGGCGATCGCCGCCAGCACCTGCACATAAAGATGCCGGTATAAGGGAAGTTTGCCGCGCGGCTCGGCGGCAGCGATTGCTGTCTGCATGACGTCCTCCATGGCGCCCCGATCGAAAGCTCGACTCCCCGGGGCAGTTGTTTTGACCAGCAGCCTCGCGACTGCTGAATTCGTGCTTGCAACAGCCGTGCCAGATACGCAGAAGAGCTTTTCATCATTGATTTTGTTGAGCATTCGACAACGTCCGCACTGCTGGACACCTAGCCAAGTGCGAATCTCCGCATAGGTCGAATTGTGTTTTGTGCGAGTTCATGCACAAATGGGCGATGCTGCAACGCCCCGCCGGTGCCTTGTCTTCGACGCCCGAGCAACTCGCCAGGCGGGCGCGCCGAGCCTGGCTGCTGTTTGCGGCCATCGCGCTTTTGATCGTCACGGCAGCGCTCTACGGCGCCGGCCTCTATGGCCGCACCGCCGAGATCGGGACCCTGGCGGCGCAGGGGCGTACCGACGCCAATCTGAAGGTCGCGCTGCTGCGCGCGGTGCTCGAAAGCCCGCGCGCCCTGCCGCTGCTTTTGTCCGCAGACCAGCAAGTGCGTGACGCGCTGTCGCAGAAGAATGCCGCGGCAATCGATGTGCTGAACCGCAAGCTCGAGGGGCTGGTCTCGGGCACCAAGGCGTCGGTACTCTATGTCGTCGGCACCGATGGACTGGCGATCGCCTCCAGCAACTGGCGCGAGCCGATCAGCTTCGTCGGCAATGACTACCGTTTCCGCGATTATTTCTCCGGCGCGATGCAGGCCGGAACCGCCGAGTATTTTGCGCTCGGCAATGTCAGCAAGCGCCCCGGCCTCTACATTTCGCGCCGCGTCGGCGATGCAGCCGCACCGCTCGGCGTCGTCGTCGTCAAGATGGAGTTCGACCAGCTCGAAGCCGACTGGCGCGAGGCGAACCGCCCGGCTTATGTCAGCGACGAGAATGGCGTCGTGCTGATCACCAGCGTGCCGTCCTGGCGCTTCATGACAACCGCACCGCTGGCCGCACCTAAGCAAGCCGCGATCCGCGACAGCCAACAGTTCGGCGACGCGCCGCTTGTGCCGTTGCCGATCAAGCACCTGCGGGCGCTCAGCCCGGATGTGTCGATCGTCCACGCGGTGACGCCCGGCGGCAGCGACGCGGAGTATCTCAGCCTTTCCACGACGGTTCCTTCGACCCCCTGGCGGCTCGACTATCTTGTCCCGGTCGAAGCGCCGATCGCCGCCGCCGTCCGCGAAATGCGGCTTCTGGCGCTCGGCGTCGTCGTCCCGCTGCTCGGCCTTGCCGCGTATCTGTTGTGGCGCCGGCAGTCGGCGCAGATGCGGATTGCCGCTGAACAGGCGGCCCGCACCGAACTCGAACGCCGCGTCGTCGAACGGACCGAGGATTTGAGCCGCGCCCGCGACCGGCTGCAGGCCGAGATAACAGGCCACCGCAGCACGGAAGCCAAGCTCCAAATCGTGCAGCAGGATCTGGTCCAGGCCAACCGCCTCGCCATCCTCGGCCAGGTCGCTGCCGGCGTCGCCCATGAGATCAACCAGCCGGTCGCCACCATACGCGCCTATGCCGACAATGCCCGCACCTTCCTCGACCGCAAGCAGACCGGGCCGGCCGAGGAAAACCTCGGCGCTATCGCAGCCCTTACCGAACGCATCGGCTCAATCACCGAGGAGTTGAAGGCATTTGCCCGCAAGGGCCGCACCGCCGCCGAGCCTGTCGAATTACGTGGTGTTATCGAAGGCGCCGTCATGCTGTTGAGAAGCCGCTTTGCCGGCCGGCTCGACGCATTGGCCATCGACCTGCCGCCGCCGAGCCTCAAGGTCATGGGCAATCGGGTGCGGCTCGAACAGGTGCTGATCAACCTCTTCCAGAACGCGCTCGAAGCACTCGACGGCCGCGACGACGCTCATGTGCAGGTGTCGATCGAGGAGACCGCGGACGGCGTGACCGTCGGCGTGTTCGATAACGGACCGGGCATTCCACCCGCGATCCTCAAATCGCTGTTCACGCCGTTCAACACCTCCAAGGAAAAAGGCCTTGGCCTTGGCCTCGTCATCTCGAAGGACATCGTCGCCGATTATGGCGGCCGCATCGAGGTTTCGAGCGACGACAGCGGCACCCGCTTCACCATTCATCTCCAGACAGCAGCGTAAGCCATCATGACGAACGACAATGCCGCGCCGGTGATCCTGATCGACGACGACCGCGATCTCCTCAAGGCCACCGCGCAGACGCTGGAGCTTGCCGGCTTCTCGGTCTCGGCCTTTGCGGTGGCGGCCGAGGCGCTGGCCGGGCTCGACGCCGGTTTTGTCGGCGTCGTGGTGTCCGATATCCGCATGCCTCAGATTGACGGCTTGCAGCTTTTCAACCGCATCCTGCGGCTGGATACCGACATTCCCGTCATCCTCGTCACCGGGCATGGCGACATCGCCATGGCCGTCAAGGCGATCAAGGACGGCGCCTACGACTTCATCACCAAGCCTTTCGCCGCCGACCGGCTGGTACAGAGCGTGCGCCGCGCAGCGGAAAAGCGCCGCCTGGTGATGGAGAACCGGGCCTTGCGCGAGGCGGCCGGAGAGGCGCAGGACGGCCTGCCGCTGATCGGCCAGACGCCGGCGATGGACAGGCTGCGCCGCACACTACGCCAGATCGCCGACACCGACGTCGATGTGCTGGTGACCGGCGAGACCGGCTCCGGCAAGGAGGTGGTGGCAAGCCTTCTGCATCGCTGGAGCCGCCGCGCCAAGGGCAATTTCGTCGCGCTGAATTGCGGCACGCTGCCGGAGACCGTCATCGAGAGCGAGTTGTTCGGCCATGAGGCCGGCGCCTTCACCGGCGCGCAGAAGAAACGGATCGGCCGCATCGAGCACGCCAGCGGCGGCACGCTGTTCCTCGACGAGATCGAAAGCATGCCGGTCTCGACGCAGGTGCAGATGCTGCGCGTGCTGGAGATGCGCGAGGTCACCCCGCTCGGCACCAACGAGGTGCGGCCGGTGGATCTGCGCGTCGTCGCCGCCGCCAAGGTCGATCTCGGTGATCCGCGCCAGCGCGGCGCTTTCCGCGAGGATCTCTATTATCGGCTCAACGTGGTGACGATCTCGATCCCGCCGCTGCGCGAACGCCGCGACGATGTCGCCCTGCTGTTCTTCTATTTCGCCGAGCGCGCCGCCGCCCGTTTCCACCGCCAGGTGCCGGCAGTGCCGGCTTCGGTGCATCGCCATCTGAGCGACCATGACTGGCCGGGCAATGTGCGCGAACTGGCGCATTTCGCCGAGCGGTTCGTGCTTGGGTTGGAGGAAGGCGCCGAAGCACAACCCCCTGCCCCGACCCAATCGAACACCGCCATGAGGCTGCCGGAGCGGCTGGAGCGCTACGAGGCCGACATCATCCGCGAGACGCTTGGCCGCAACGACGGCGACGTCAGGCGCACGATCGAAGCGCTGGGGATTCCGCGCAAGACTTTCTACGACAAGCTCCAGCGCCACGGCATCGTGCGCAGCGATTTTTCCCGGTAACCGCCGCCGGGCCTCGACCGGGCGGCTCGGTTACTTGGCGTCGTGGAAGATGATACCGACAGTGTGGCGCATGCCGGAGCGAAGCCGGCTGACGCCGTGCCTGAGATTGACCCGGTAATTGCCCTTGCTGCCCTGGACCGGTCGATTGTGGACCGCGAAGGCGACCGCATCGCCCCGGCGCAGCGGCACCACCTCGGCGCGGCTTTGCATGCGCGGACGCTGCTCGGTCAGCACGAACTCGCCGCCGGTGAAATCCTTGCCTGGTTCCGACAACAGGATCGCCACCTGCAGCGGGAACGCCAGATCGCCGTAGAGATCCTGGTGCAGGCAGTTGAAGTCGCCGGGAACATATTGCAGCAGGAGCGGCGTCGGCCGCGTCTGGCCCTGCTCGTGGCATTGCTCGAGGAACGCGGCGTGTTCGTCGGGATAGCGCTGCGCAATACCCATGCGCTCGTTCCAGTCGTTGGCGACCGCGGCCAGGCGCGGATAGAGCGCGGTGCGCAAGCCGCCGATCAAGTCGGGCAAGGGATAGCGGAAATAGCGGTACTCGCCTTTGCCGAAGCCATGCCGCGCCATATGGACATGGCTGCGGAAATGGCTCTCGTCCGAATAAAGTTCGGCAATCTGCCGGCACTCCTGCGGCGTCAGCAGCTTTTCCATCACCGCGCAGCCATAGCCGCTCAGCTCATCGGCCAGCTTCCGCCAGTCATATCCGGCAACGCGCACCTCCGCCGATTTCACCGCCGCTTTCGCGCCTATCGAATGGATGGTCATGGCTTCGCCTCCTGTGGCTTCTCTGTCATTGAGATGGGTGAAACGGCGCGCGCGGACCACCCGTTTCTTGCCGGGTGAACTCGTTAGCGATTGTCTCGGGGATTTCGTTGAATACAATGCAGCGGGGCTTGCCGCGATGGGGGGTGATTTGATCGGACGGGTTCGACAAAGGGACGGGGCAGTCCGGCAATTCCTCGTTTGCCTCGTCGTCATGCTGGTCTCGGCGCTCCCGGCCTTGTCCGCCAGCAGCGACTGCGTCAGCGACGATGAGGTCGATCCGGCGGTGCGGATTCCCGCCTGCACGCGCATGATCGAGGATGCGACAGAGCCCGTCGAAAACCGCGGTATTGCCTATTTTAAGCGCGGCAATGCCCTGACGGAACGAGGCGACTATGACCGCGCGATCGCCGACTACAGCGCGTTCATCGGCATCGCACCGACCGTCGCCAGCGGCTACTACAACCGGGGCATCAGCTGGGTCTTCAAGGGCGGCTACGACAAGGGCATCGCCGATCTGGACAAGGCGATCAGCCTGGACCCGAAATATGGCGATGCCTACTACAACCGCGGCGTCGCGTGGACCTTCAAGGGCGAGGACGACCGGGCTTTGGCCGACTATGACAGGGCAATCAGCCTCAATCCGGGAGACGGCAGAAATTACCACAATCGCGGGCTGATCTGGTCACGCAAAGGCGACGACGACCGCGCGATAGCCGACTTCGATCGGGCCATCAGGCTCAACCCGAACGACGCCGGTTCCCTGAATGGCCGAGCCGATGCGTTGACCGGCAGGGGCGAAGAGGAGCGCGCGCTGGCCGACTATGACAAGGTGATCAGCCTCGATCCGAAAAACGCGCATGCCTACTACCGGCGCGGCAACGCCCGGCTGATGGCCGGCGATTTTGACGGCGCCATCGCCGACTACAACCAAGTCATCAGCCTCGATCCGAACGATGAGAGCATCTGGTTCAACAGAGGGGTGGCCTGGTCAGGCAAGAGCGACAATGACCACGCCATCGCCGACTACGACAAAGCGATCAGCCTCGATCCGAAAGACCCCAAAGCGTACTTCAATCGAGGTATCGCCTGGGCTAGCAAGGGAGACAATGATCGCGCCATCGCCGACTACGACCAGGTAATCAAGCTCGACCCGAAACAAGCCCTCGCATATAATAATCGGGGCTTGGCCTGGGTGGCAAAGGGGAACGATATTCGCGCCTTCGCGGACTACAGTCGCGCAATCGATATCGACCCAACACTTGCCATCGCCTACAGCAACCGAGGCTTTCTCTGGAACAAGCGAGGTGAGTACGATCGGGCCATCGCCGAATACGACCGGGCGATTGGTCTCGATCCGAAAAATGCAAGAATTTACCACAACCGTGGCATTGCCTGGATGGGAAAGGCCGGCGATGGTCGCGCCATTGCTGACTTCGATCAGGCGATCCTGCTCGATCCGAATTATCCGTACAGCTACTCAAACAGGGGTGTTCTTTATTTCTATTCCGGCTCGCTGGCCAAGGCGCAGGCTGACTTTGAAAAGGCGGCCGCTCTCGAGCCCGACTACGCCTATTTTGCCATGTGGCTGGATATTGTTGAGCGACGCAACGGCGCGGCGAGCCATTTGCGGGAGGCAGCTTCCAAGCTCGACATGACGAAGTGGCCAGCGCCTGTGGTTCGAATGCTGCTTGGCGAAAAGACGCCCACCGCGACATTGAACGACGCCGATGACCCGGACCCAGCCAAGAAACACGGCAAGTTTTGCGAGATCGGTTTCTACGGCGCGGAACTCAGCCGGCTCAAAGGGCAACGCGATCAGGCCCTATGGCTTTACAGGCATACCATCAGCCATTGTCCAAAGAATTTTATCGAATACCGTGCCGCCAACGCTGCGTTACGCGAGTTGGGTGTTTCGCCGTAACTCTGCCCGACGGATGTTCGTTTGCTAAGAAGACTGATCCGAACACGATAGAGGTGCATTCTGCCAGACTGATCCAAGCCGGCCGGCGTCCATATGTCAGGAGCCTTCGCCAGCGCGATTCCGGTTTTCACTGGCCCGCGCTAGACTGGCAGCAACCGTAACCGGACTGCCCCCGGCATGATCGTCCAGACCTGCATCAATGGCGCGCGCAGCGCCGATTTCCACCCGCGACTGCCGCTTGATCCCGAAGCCATGGCGCGCGACGGTGCCACCTGCGTCGCCGCCGGTGCCGCCGAACTGCATGTTCATGCCCGCGGGCTGGACGGTCGCGAAAGCCTGGCTCCGGCGGCGATGGATCGGACGGTGCTGGCGCTCCGCCGCGCCTGCCCTGGAACGCTGATCGGCGTGTCGACAGGGGCCTGGATCGAGAATGACGATGCGCGCACGCTGGCCGCGATCGCCGCTTGGAGCGAACTGCCCGACTATGCCTCGGTCAATCTCAGCGAAGACGCCGCGCCCGCTATCATGGAGCGTCTGCGCCAGCGCGGCATTGGCATCGAGGCGGGGCTTGCCTCCGTCGCCGACGCCGAACGCCTGGTGAGCCTCGACCATGGCAAACGCGTGCTGCGGATCCTGATCGAAATCTCCGAGCAGGAGCCGGACGCTGCGCTGGAGATCAGCGACGATATCGCTGCCGTGCTCGACGGCGCCGGAATGCGCCGGGCAATCCTGCTGCACGGCGCCGACGCCACGGTCTGGCCTTTCGTGCACCGGGCGGCGGAACGCCGTTGGTCGACGCGCGTCGGACTGGAAGACGGCAAGGAGCTCCCTGATGGAACAGTAGCATCTAGTAACGCTGCGCTGACAGCGGCAGCCGTCGCTATCTTCGAGTCCAGCCGTTAGCGCGGGAACGGCCAATCTCCTCTTCACTGGGGAGATGCCAAGTTTGGCAACGAGGCAGGCCAAAGTCGGCCGAGCATAAGTGTGGCGGCACGCTATATCAATAAAACTTATCTAAAACTTTACGTGTTAATTAAACCAACAATTAATCGGCACATCAACGATCACGTATGTTAATGCTCTCCTGCACCGGGGACCATTTTTTGATGAACATCATTCCACAGAATGATCACGCTGCGCCGCGTCGGATTCAACAGTATACATCGATACAGGTACTGCGGGGGCTGGCAGCTCTCATGGTTGTTATCTATCATCTTCCGGCCGCGCTGGGCATGCTCGATCTGCGTATTCCCGTTCTAAACAGCGGCGTCGACCTGTTTTTCGTCATTAGTGGTTTTGTAATGGTTCTCTCGACAGAGAACAGACGCGCCGACCACCGTGCTTTTTTGATGCAGCGCTTCACGCGCGTCGTTCCGTTCTATTGGGTTATGACCTTCCTTATGGTCGCCGCACTTTGGTTGTTTGCCGGTCGTGCAGTGTTTCTTGAGCAGATAACCAATAGCCTGCTTTTCATAGCCTATCTCGATACGGTCACAGGCTATGTCCAACCGGTGCTTGGCGTGGGTTGGACGCTCAATCTGGAAATCCTGTTTTACATTCTGTTCGCGGCGACTATGCGTTTCGGCACGCTGACGCAAATGGCCATGGTCGGCGTTGTCTTTGCAACCGCCGTAGCGGCGCGCATCGTCTTCAAACCCGCCGCCGACACTGTGCTGTTTTTCTATACCACGCCAATCCTGTTTGAGTTCCTTGCCGGCATGGCGCTCGGCCACCTGGTCGGCAGACTGGCGCGTTTGCCTACCGTCCTGGGTGTCTCGGCGCTCGTGTTCGCCATCGTGTCCATGCTGGTGATGGTACTTGGCTTCAACTTGCCGCGAACCCTTGCTCAGGGAATCCCGGCCTTGATCCTTGTCGCCGGTTGCATCAGCCTGGAAAGCTACTTCCGGCTTTTTGCTCCTCGCCTGCTGGCAAGGTTGGGCGATGCCTCCTACTCTCTCTATCTGACGCATCCTATCGTGCTGCTTGCGACCGCTCCTGTCGTTGCAAGCGCCAATCTGTCACCATGGCTTGCAGGCGCGGTTATTGTCACCGCCTGCATTGCCGTCTGCCTGGCCAGCTACAGTTTTATTGAAAAGCCGCTTTTGGCCATATTGCGGATGAGCCGTTCCGCCCATCAGGTGAAGGCACAATGAGTTGCGGCTGCGCCCCCACCAACTTGGTCGGCGTGCTATGGAGGTGCGTTGCACCTCTTGCGCACCCTCGAATACAGCGCGTCCCGAACGGCGCTGTCCCGCCAGCCTCAAACCGGCGGCGCTGAACCTCCAAAGGTATCCTGAACACAAAAAAACCGCCTCGGCGGGCGGGTCGTCGGTGTGAATCAGCACCATACCCAAATTAGTAGCATAGCTGCCGGCACAAAGCAAGAACAAAATGTGGCGACATCGACGAAACTGCCGATAGGCACAGCGGCACGGCGGATGACATGGCTCTTGCCGTTGTTAAAAATCTCTCATAAGGTATTTTCATATAAGAAAGAAAATACGATCGTTTCTTTCCATTTATGAAAGCCTGAGCGTTTGCGGGAACATCTCGATCAGACCGACCGGCGACTGGTCAAGCTGCTGTCGCAAGATGCGCAGCTTGGCGTCAACCGCCTCGCCGAGAAGATGGCGATCTCGGTGCCGACGGTGCGCATGCGGCTGCGCAACCTGCTCGACCGCAACCTGCTCAAGATCGTCGGGCTGCTCAACCTGACCGAACGCCCCGAACTGATCTCGGCGATCGTCGGCATCAATGCGCAAGGGCGCGGCCGGGCACGAGAACTGGCGCAGCGCATCTCCGAACTGCCTTTCGTGAACTCGGCCGCCGTCGTCACCGGGCGCTTCGACATCATCGTCGACGTGACCGTGGCCGGCGATGTCGCCGATCTCTACCGCGTCACCAGCGAGTTGATCCCCGGCGCCGGCGAGCCGGGCGAGGTCGTGCGCAGCGAAACCTTCGTCGTCATGGCGTCCTGCAACAAATGGGTCAGCCTGCCGGAAGGCTGCTGGTCGGACGAGACGCGGAAGGAAATGGCATGAAGATCGCGGTTCTCGGCGGCCTCGGCCTGCAAGGCCGGGCGGCGATCGCCGACCTCGTTGCCAGCGACGGCGTCGAGCAAGTGGTCTGCCTCGACACCGCAACCGACGGCGCTGCGCGACTTGGCGGCCTGACCGACCTTGCCCGGGTGCGTTTCGTCGTGCCGGAGGGCGCGATCGGCCCAGCATTGGCCGATGTGATGAAGGACGTCGACGCGGTCATCGACCTGTTGCCGCAACCGCTGATGCGCGAGGCGGTGCAGGCGGCGATCGCCACGCGCACGCCGCTGGTCACCACCAATTACGGCAAGGCCATCGGCGACCTCGCGCCCGAGGCCGAAAAGGCCGGCGTTTCGATCGTGACCGAATGCGGGCTCGACCCCGGCATCGACCTTGTGCTCTACGCGCGCGCCGCAAGCCAGTTCGACACCATCACCGCGATCGATTCCTACTGCGGCGGCATTCCCGAGCCGAAAGCGGTGGTCGAGCCGCTGCGCTACAAGGTGAGCTGGAATTTCGACATGGTTCTGGCCAGCCAGAATCGCGACAGCGTGCTGGTCGAGGACGGCAAGCGGGTCGATGTGCCGGCCGCCCGCCAGCACGACAATCGTTTCATCCACGAGATCGAGGTGGCGGGGCTGGGCAGGCTGGAAGCCTTCCCCAATGGCGACGCGCCGCATTATGCCGGCATGCTCGCCGCCGCCAAGGGACTGCAGCGCTCCGGCCGCTATTCGCTGCGCTGGCCCGGCTGGTCGGCGTTCTGGGCGCCGCTGAAGCAGCTCGGCTTCCTGTCCGAGGACAAGGTGCCCGGCACCGGCGTCAGCCCACGCGAATTCCTCGGCCGGCTGCTTGGCCCGCAACTGCAATATGGCGCGGACGAAAAGGACCTTTGCGTCATGCGCAACGTCTTTGTCGGCAGCGAAGGCGGCCGCCGCAAGACGGTGACCTCAGAGCTGGTCATCGAGCGCGACCTCGCCTCCGGCCTGTTCGGCATGAGCCTTGGCGTCGGCTATCCCGCCAGCATCGTGGCGCAGATGCTGGCACGGCGCGAGATCGCCGCGCCCGGCCTGCTCAACCCGCTGCTGCATGTGCCGGATGGCCGCTTCCTCGATGAGCTGGCCAAGCGCGGCATCAATGTCGCCGAAACGGTGAGCTGGGATTGAAGATTTTCGAACGGTGGTTGCCGCCGGCAACGGCGCCGCCGCTCAAAAGGCACCCCAAGGGGGTGAAACGACAAGTGGAACAACAAACGACAACAAGGAGGAATGCCCAAATGAACATTGCCAAGCTTTTCATCGCCGGACTTGCGCTCGCCGGCCTTACCGCTGCCGCCAGTGCGGGAACGCTCGACGAGATTACCAAGCGCGGTGAGTTGCGCGTTGCGGTGCAGACGCAAGGCCCGCCCTTCTCGCTGGTGGGTGCCGCCGGCGAACGCACCGGCAGTTCGGTCGAACTCGCCGAACTGATGGCCAAGGAAATGGGCGTCAAGATCACCTTCCTCGACTTCGACTGGGACGGCCTGATCCCGGCGCTGCTGTCGGGCAAGGCCGATCTTCTGGTCGCCGACATGACCCCGACACTGGCGCGTGGAATGAAGGTCGCCTTCACCAAGCCTTACATGTACACGGGCAGCACAGTCTTCACCAAGGCTGGGACCGCCTTCAAGTCCACCGAGGACTGCAAGGCCAAGGGCACCAAGATCGCGGTGCTACTCGGCGCCACCGGCGAGAAGGAAGCCAAGGCCGCCTTCCCCGATGCCGATATCAAGAGCTACAAGGGCGGCGGCCCGCTGCTGCTCGACGCCGTCAACAACGGCCAGGCCGATTGCGGCGTCAACGACGTCTCGGCGGTCAAGGGCCAGTCAACCGCTTACCCGG
The DNA here is from genome assembly GCF_040321165.1 of Mesorhizobium sp. M0500. Classification (NCBI taxonomy): domain Bacteria; kingdom Pseudomonadati; phylum Pseudomonadota; class Alphaproteobacteria; order Hyphomicrobiales; family Phyllobacteriaceae; genus Mesorhizobium; species Mesorhizobium sp. M0500. The sequence goes on along the minus strand of NZ_JAMYRB010000004.1, from coordinate 165,806 downwards.
CCGGCAGCTTCATCATCATGCCGGACATGCTGTCGAAGGAGCCGCTGGCCTTCGCCACGCGCTATGACGAGCAGGACCTGCTGGTCTGGATGAACCTGTTCCTCGACCAGGTCAGCCTCGACGGCCGCCTGCAGAAGAACCTCGATTACTGGGTGAATTCCGACGCCTGGAAGAAGGATCACTGAGTAGAGTGAATGGTGAATGGTGAATGGTGAATAGTGAGTAGGGAATAGGGAGCAGAGAAGAGCTACTCGCTACTCGCTACTCGCTACTCGCTACTCGCGTACGCCTTACTCACTACTCACTACTCACTACTCACTACTCACTATTCACTATTCACTATTCACCATTCACTATTCACATTCACCGCCCCACCATGCTCGAAAACTTCAGCTTCCGCACCATCGTCGAATATCTGCCCCTGTTCGGGCAGGGCCTCGTCACGACCGTGTGGCTGTCTGTCCTCTCCTTTGCCGGCGCGCTCGCCGTCGGCATCGTGCTCGCCGCCATGAACCTGCAGCGCGGCCGGCTGTTCCGCGTCCCGGCCAAGGCCTATATCGACGCGGTGCGCGCCACGCCGCTGCTGGCGCAGCTTTATTTCCTCTATTTCGGCCTGCCGCGGCTCGGCTTCGTCCTGCCCGAGCTCGTCGTCGGCATCTTAGCCCTGTCGCTGAACAGCGGCGCCTACGTCGCCGAGATCATCCGCGCCGGCATCCTGTCGATCCCGCGCGGCCAGGTGGAGGCCGGCGTCGCTTCGGGCATGACCTATGTCCAGCGCATGCGCCTCGTCATCCTGCCGCAGGCGTTCAAGGTGACGATCCCGCCGCTGCTCGGCCAGGCGATCGTGCTGGTCAAGGATTCCGCCCTACTGTCGCTGATCTCGGTCGCCGAATTGACGCGCGCCGGACAATTGCTCGCCTCCGACCGCTTCATGCCGGCCGAGGGTTTCATCACCATCGCCGCCTTCTACCTGCTGCTCTATTACGGGCTGAAGGGTCTGGCGGCGCTCTCCGGGCGCTGGCTCGGCCTGGCGGGGGCACGGACATGATCTGGCAGCAGCTGCAAAGCGTCGCCGGCAGCTATCCCCTGGCGCTGCGCGGCCTCGGCATGACCGTGGTGCTGTCGCTGATCAGCCTGGTGCTGGGCACGCTGCTCGGCTTCGGCCTCGGCATCCTGCGCACCGGCGGCAACCGGCTGATCAGCGGCGCGATCGGTGCCTGGGTCGACCTGATCCGCGGCACGCCGTTCCTGGTGCAGATCTTCCTGATCTTCTTCATCCTGCCGGAACTCGGCATCGAGCTCGACGCCTTCACCGCCGGCATCATCGCGCTGACCAACCTGGCCGCCTGCTTCATCTGCGAGATCGTCGTCGCCGGCATCCGCTCGGTGCCGACCGGCCAGGTCGAGGCAGCACTTGCGTCCGGCCTGTCGCGCTGGCAGCGCATGCGCCAGGTGGTGCTGCCGCAGGCGATGCGCATCGTGCTGCCGCCGCTGGTCGGGCAATATGTGCTGCTGATCAAGGATTCCTCGGTCGTCTCGGCCATCGGCCTCACCGACCTCACCCGCGTCGGCTGGCTGGTGGTGCAGCGTGTACCCAATGGGCTGCTGGTCTTCTTCCTCGTCGGGCTCGGTTACTTCATCGTCTGCTACCCCCTGATCATGCTGGCCCGCCGGCTGGAGCAACGTATCGGCGCGGCGCATGGCGAGGTGCAATTGTGATGTCGAACCCCAGCAAAAATGGCACCGGCATGATCGAATTTCGCGGCGTCAACAAATGGTTCGGCCAGCTCAACGTGCTCAGGGATATCACGCTGAGCGTCGAGCCTCGCGAAGTGGTCGTCGTCTGCGGCCCGAGCGGCTCGGGCAAGAGCACCTTGATCCGCTGCATCAATGGGCTGGAGACGATCCGCGACGGCGACCTGACGGTCGACGGCCAGCGCCTCGGCGACCCCGCCACCAACATGACGCGGCTGCGCACCGAGATCGGCTTCGTCTTCCAGTCGTTCAACCTCTACCCGCACAAGACGGCGCTCGAGAACGTCACCCTGGCGCCGATCCATGTCCGCAAGATCCCGCGCGCTGAAGCCGAGAAGGCCGGGCGCGAATTGCTCGCCAAGGTCGGCCTCGCCGACAAGGTGAACGCCTATCCGGCGCAGCTGTCTGGTGGCCAGCAGCAGCGCGTGGCGATCGCCCGCTGCCTCGGCATGCGCCCCAAGATCATGCTGTTCGACGAGCCGACCTCGGCCCTCGATCCCGAGATGATCTCCGAAGTGCTCGACGTCATGGTCGCGGTGGCCGAGGAAGGCATGACCATGATGGTGGTGACGCACGAAATGGGCTTTGCCCGCAAGGTCGCCCAGCGCGTTGTGTTCATGGACGCCGGCGCCATTGTCGAGAGCGGCACCCCGGACGAGTTCTTCTCCAACCCGAAGACCGACCGCAGCCGCGCCTTCCTGAGCAAGATCCTGCGGCATTAGGGCTAACAACTCAATTAGCTGACTGCCGGCTGCGACCGAGATGAGTGGAAATCGACCTTAGGACTCGCGCACCGTGACCTTGGTCACAGCTCTGTCGCCACGCTCAATCTTAATGCGCTTGTCACTCGGGATAGGCGGTGGAGCTACGTTAGCAATCTTTCCATCCTCTAACCGATCCGCAGTCAAAAGCTCTTCCCCTTTCGCCGTCTTTAGGCGCTCTAATTGATTGATTACAATCCTGACATGCCGGCCTCCCAAACGAAAAAATCGGACAAGAATATTGTTAATAGCGAGCAGGCAGGCGGAAGAAGCAACTTGCGAATTAGAGAAAGCGCATCACGCTTTCAATATAGCGGCCGAGTCCCTGGCCCTCAATATCAACTAACGGACGTGGTTTACACAGCATGCCGAGAGGTCTGCAGAGGGTTCAACTCGGTCGTTCAGAATGATTGGGTTTTGACCTAAAACGTCAGCCGGCCGTGGCCGGCGTCTTCAGCCAAACGTCGCCAGAGGGTCGGCGCTGATCTCGACCCAGCCGACGGGCTGAAAGAAGCACAGTTCCGGCTCGATGGCGCCGGCAGAGCCGATGGTCCCGCCAGCGCAATTCCTTTCTCTGCCCGTTTCGGACCGACGCTTCTCAGAACGCGAAATCCGCGGACTGAACGACATCGGCTGGGAGCCAAGTTTCATGAACTTGCAAGATCTCGGGCCCCCGGCTGTAGCCGCGATCGCGGACCACCATCGTCGTGACCCGGCCATTGTTCGGTTGATCGGAGTCCTTCGCGTCGCGTTGCCATTCGTGGTAGTTCACGACCGCCAGGTCGGCGCTTTGATGGCTGATCCGGATGTCGCGTATCTTGATACGGAAGGCCGGATTCGATCCGTAGATGCTCTTCATGTAACCTGCGAAGTCTTTTTTCCCGAACGCCCTGCCGCCTGGCATGATGGCGACCAGATCTTCGCTGATCCGGTCGAGCGCGTTCTTCTTGAACGTCGCACCGTCGCCACGGCATCGGCCCGTCACCCAGTCGGTGAAGAATTCGTGGACGTCGTGGATCGTCGCTTCGATTTCCTTCGTTTGAAGGGACATTTTTTCCTCCTGTCTTACGATGATGCTGGATCAGGCGCTTTGCGCTGTGGCTTGCCCGACCGGAGGCTCCTTGAGGACAGCCCGTACCACGCGAGCCACAGGCACATGAGAAGCGAGGAAATCAGCCAGATCGGACCTCCGATGCCGATCCCGAGCTGCTCACCGAGTGTCCACCCGGTTGCCGAAAGGATACCGAACGCCGAGCCGACGATCGCGGCCCATCGGGGCAGTATCCCGACGTCATCGCGGGCGTCGTGATACGCGACAAGCGCTGTCGCCAGGGCGAGCGCCCAGAATCCGTTACCCATGCCGCCGGAAAACGCCCACCAGGTCATGAAGGCGCTGGTGTCACCCCGGTCCGCCGCGACCGCGACCACCGATGCCTCGGCGACTGCGGTGGAGAACGTGGTCAGGGCGCCGAGAGCCATCACCATCCAGGCAGAACTCAGCATCGGCGAATGCCGGACCCGGGGGTTGAGCGCCAGGTTCAGGAACGAAGCGCCGGCGATCAGGAACAGCGCCGCTGCCGCCGTCCAATGGACCGTAGCCCATCGCCCATGGCCCTCGGCGATATTCTGCATCTGAACAGACAAATCCGCGTCCGGTGGCCCGTGAAAGACGAGCGCAGCCGCCAGCAGCAGCGTTCCGGTGGCGAGCCAGACACCGCCCGGCCCGCTCATGTTGTTATTATTCGTTTGCATCGGGAAAACCTCCTGCGGCCTTTACCACGCCATGAGGTTTAGACCCGCGCCACGGTTGCCCGCTTCGGCGTAAGTACCCACGCAACGAGAAATTTTGGCTTGGGTAGGATTACCCAAACACGTCCATGCCGATCAGGGCGTGCTCGACCGCATAGGCCGTGGCTGCCGCGCGCGTGCGCACGTTCAGCCGCGTCAGGATATCGCTAACGTGACGGTCTACCGTCCGCTGGCTCAGACCGAGCTCGCCGGCAACTTCCGGGTTGGTCAGGCCTGACGCGATCAGGCGCAGAACCTGCGTCTGTCTGGGGGTGAGAACTTCGCTGCCTATCGCCGTCATGGTGACCCGCAGCTTGCCGGCAACGGCCTCGTCGGGGCGCGCGCCGAGCTCGCGGAAAAGTCTTATCGCTTCGTCCAGTTCGGTCCGCGCCGCTTCAGTATCGCCGGTTGCGAGACAGGCCCGCGCTGTCAGCACTCGCATCCGGGCAAGATGATAGGGCGCCCGAAGCTCCCAGAGGATCGCTACCGCGCGCCGGATATGGGCCAATGCCTCCGCGGCTCGACCAGCATGGATCAGCACCCGCGCGGTAGCCTCGGCGGCTGCGGCGCGGACTGCATCCGCGGAATATTGGCGCGCGCAGTCGTGCAGTGTTTCGCACAGCTCCCAAGCGTCATCGGCCGAACCGACAGCGAGAGTGATTTCCACCGCAGCCGGCAAGAGGCGGAGTTTGCCCGGCATGTCGTCGACGGACTGCAGTGCGCGGCGGATCGCCGAAAGGGCCGGCTGCTCGTGCCCCTGCTGCAATCGCATAAGCGCCAGCCCCGGCTGCGGATCGAACCCGAGCCTGCTCGCTGCGCGATAGGCGGCATCGGCCTCGTCCCATTGGCCGCGGAGGCGAAATACCTCGCCCTTCTGGTAGAATGCCGGACCCGCGTGGTGCTTCGAGGGCCCCTGCTGAAGGCGGATGCTGGCGACACCGGCCTCGCGGCCGGCCTCGTCCCAGTGGCCGTCGAGGATCAGGATTTCGGCTCGGTGGATCAGGCATCTGCCGGTGAAGGCAACGATGTCGGGCTGTCCCGCGCACCATCCGACCAGCGCCGATGTCCATTCCCTCGCACGACCCGTGGCATGAAATTTCTGACAGATCTCGATCACGCTACAGTAGACCAGCCCGGTAACGATCGGTGAGAGCCGGCCCGAGGTGACCGAAACCATCGCCTCGTCCAGCAGTTCGAAGCCGCGCACATAGTCGCCGCGCAGGATCAATATCCGGCCCTGAAGATGGCGCGCGATAGCCAAGAGGTCCGGATCTTCGCAGCGCTGTCCGATCTCCGCGGCACGTGTTGCGTGCGCGAATGCTTCGTCCGGACTGTCGGCGGCGAGGCGTTGTTCGACCATTGGGAGCTGAAGGTAACCGTGTTCTGCACATTCCTGCGTATGGTCCTCGACCAGCCGGTTGGCGCGGGTCAGCCATCCGCTGCCTTGGGCGAATTCACCGCGAAACATCAGGGTGAGCCCGATCCAGAAGCCGCAACGCGCTGCGGATCGTTCGCGTCCGTTCCGGAGATGCTCTTCGAAGGCCCTCTCGTAGTCCCGAACGAATTCCTCCTCGCGCCCAAGCATGTAGGCGGCTTCCCCGAGGCGCTGGAGCTCGGCGCCGTCAAGTTCACTGCAGCGGTCTCTGTCTGACAGTTCGCGGTGAAGCCTGGACCAATCGCCGCGATTGGCTAGCTCCGCATACGGATCCGATGCAACTGCACCGTCTTCCGGCAACTTGTCGGGTGATCGGTCGGAGGGCGCGGGCATAGTCTCAGAATAGCACATATCTTGCCGAGGAGGTGGCGCCAGATTACCGATGTGACAGAAGTTGGTTTCGGGCTCAATCGAGCCGTTCATCGCGTCCGCCGCCGAGGACCGGGAAGGGTGGAATGCTGCCATTCGTCTCGTCGACGGGAACGAGTAGGTAGCGCCAATATCGCGACATTCATGGCGCTTCTCAAAGCTCCCCTCGCGCAACGGCTCGATCGACCCATTTCTGCCGTTCCAGCATCGGCCTCACCATCTCCAAGGCGGACATTCACCCATTATTCGGCGAAAAATCTCATTCCGATCAAAGCCGCCCTACTTCGTTGCAGCGGCTGCGGTTTCCCCCGGCGGCATAATCCGCATCATGAAGGTCGACACCGCTTCCCCGGGTTTGAACGGGCCGGGAACCTGGTGGCTGACCGGCTTCACACTTTGGAGGAATGCCGCGATCGCCATGGCGTCATCCGCGGTGAGATGCGCAAAATCGCGCCAAGGCATGATCGGCGCCAGGATGCGGCCGTCCGGCCGTTCGCCGGTCTGGATCGCGGTGACGATCTGCTCCGGGGTCCAGCTTCCGATACCGGTCTCCTTGTCAGGCGTGATATTACGGCCGACAAAGACACCAAGGCCAGGAATCTCGAAGCCCACATCTGAACCGCCAAGGAAGTGCGACATGTCGGGCTTCCCGAAGAAGTAACCGGATGTGTGACAGTCGCTGCAGCCGGCAATCGTAACCAGATATTCGCCGCGTGCGATCTGTGTGTCATCGGCCATGGCCGCGTAAGATGGCAGGGCAACAATCGACGCTGTCAAGAATGCAAGATGAACTGGTGTCCGAAACATTGCTTCCTCCCTGTGGTCTGTTCGTGGTTTGTCCGTCGACCTCCCGCGCCGTCAACCGGTCGCAATTCCCCGATTTTAACCGCGTCGGGGACGCTAAATTCTAGCATGGCCAGCACGTATTAACTATCAGCGATCAATTGGACCGTCGGCACTTGTCGTGCCCCGTTGAGCGCAAGTGTGATGGAGCGTGCTCAGCCGACGCACAATGCCTTGTTTTGGCGCGATCGAGCCACGCACGGTGATGGATCGACTTCGTCGCCTGAAATGCCTTGTACGGTCGGACCGGGTCGAACTCGGTCGTTCAGAATGATTGGGTTTTGACCTAAAACGTCAGCCGGCTGTGGCCGGCGGCTTCAGCCGAACGTCGCCAAAGGTTCGGTTCGGACCTCGACCCACTGGCAGCGCCGGTTCTCGTGGTAGAAGGACAGGAAGGGCGGCGGGAACGCAGGGTCCGCGAAAGCGCCCACCGGGATGGCGGTCAGACCGGGCTGAGTGTCGATCCGGTAATGGACGGTGGTGCCGCAATCGGGCAGAAGCTGTAGATGACGCGGCCGCCCTCGTCGCCAATGCGCGTGAACTCCGCAGAGCGGCCCTGGACAGAAACGTCACCGTCCAAAAACCGCGCGTTGAAGCTGAACGCGCTGCCGGTGCGTCGCTTGCAGGCCAAGCAATGGCAGAGCGAGACGCGTACCGGCTCGCCCGAGCAGGTGGCTGACAGCTGACCGCAGGAACATTCGGCGCGCCGCGTGATCATGGCTGGCTCCTCTCACGATTCCCTGAACGATATCACTGCGTATCGGTGCTCAATTCGGCCCGCTTCTCATCCGACACGACTGCGAGGTCGAGCACCTTCTGCAATTCGGCCGCATGGCGGAATGACGGTTCGGCCTGGACGCCGTTGCGGACCGCATCGACGAAGCGCTGGTAGTTGGTCGGTACCGTTCCGGCGTCCAGAACTTGCCATTTGGCGTTCTCGACATCCTCGCCGATGCAGGCCTTCAGCTCCGAGCCGGTCAGATTGTGCACGACTTCGATGCCGCCCTTGTCGCCGTAGATGCGCAGGCGGAGTTCGTTCAGATGGCCGGTTGCCCAGCGGCTGGCATGGACGACGCCGAAGGCGCCATTGCTGAAATCGAGCGCCATGGTGAAACTGTCGTTGGCGTCGAGCTCGTATTCGCCGATCCGGTTGCCGGGCGCCTTGTCGAAGGATCTCAGGCGGCAGAACACATGGTCGATGTCGAGCGCCGCGCCATAGCTGGCGAAATCGAGAATGTGGATGCCGACGTCGCCCAGCACGCCATTTGAGCCGTGGCCGCGCGACAGCCGCCACAGCCATTTCGGATCGGTGCGCCAGTCGCCCCAGAATTTGGATATCAGCCAGCTCTGCAGATAGGACGCCTCGACATGCCTGACCGTGCCGATCTCGCCGGCCAGCACCATGGCGCGCGCCCTCTGCAGCGGCGCGACGTTGCGATAGGTCAGGTTGACCATGTTGATGATGCCGGCCCGCTCGGCGGCATCGGCCATCTCACTGGCCTTCTCGAAGTTTTCGGCCAGCGGTTTCTCGCACAGCACCGGCTTGCCCGCCGCGATCAGCATCATGGTGGTCGGATGGTGGATGCGATCGGGCGTCACGTTCGCCACCGCGTCGAACTTGCCCCACGCCAGCGCCTCGTCCAGCGACGCGAACCGGTTGGGGATACCGTAGATGTCCGAAAATTTGTCGACACGCGTACGGTCGAGATCGACGGCGCCGATCAGTTCGACGCCCTCGATCTTGCCGAACTGCCTGGCGTGCTCCTCCGCCATCCAACCGGTGCCGAGTATCAAGAGGCGCATGATTCTTATCCTTAGGACAGGGCTTTATCTTCTTGTTCGATCATGGATTTGGTCTAGCGAAAGCCGGCTTCGCCCGCGGAATGAAGTTTTCCGCCGCGCTCGACGATCGGCTCGAGCGCCTTTTCCACCGGCACGTTCGGCGCATCGAGGATGGCCGGATTGGAGCCTTGCGGGTTGTGCGCCCATCTCACCGCATTGCGCAGCACCTTGTGGACGTTGGCGTCGTGATAGGTCGGATAGGTCTCGTGGCCGGGCCTGAAATAGAAGATGTTACCGGCGCCGCGGCGATAGGTCAGCCCCGACCGGAACACTTCGCCGCCCTGGAACCACGAGATGAAGACGGTCTCCAGCGGCTCCGGCACGGCGAACTGCTCGCCATACATCTCCTCGTTCTCGAGCTCGAAATACTCGCCGATCCCGGCAGCAATAGGGTGGTTGGGGCTGGTCACCCAAAGCCGTTCGCGCTCGCCCGCCTCGCGCCATTTCAGCGTGCAGGGCGTGCCCATCAGCTTCTTGAAGATTTTCGAGAAATGGCCGGAATGGAGAACGATCAGCCCCATGCCTTCCCAGACGCGGCGCGCCACGCGCTCGACCACTTCGTCGGCGACGGCGCCATGGTCCTTGTGCCCCCACCACAGCAAGACATCGGTCTCGGCCAGACGGTCGGCCGGCAGCCCATGCTCCTTCTGCTCCAGCGTCGCCCACGACACCGAAATCTCCGGGTCGAGCTTCAGTGCATTGGCGATCGTCGCATGCATGCCCTCGGGATAGATGCCCGCGACCACCTCGTTGGTCCGCTCATGAATATTCTCGCCCCAGACGACAGCGTGTATTGTCATGATGTCCTCGCGATTGTTTGAAGCTGGAGCCGCCCTTACGGGTCAGTCATAATATCCTCGGCCGGGAATGAAAACCTTCGAGATTGGCCAAACCTCCCCAGCTTCGTCATCCCAGGGCGGAGCAGGCGCGAAGCGACGTCGCGAAGACCCTGGGATCCATGCCGTGACCTCTCCGCGCTGCAACGGGCGGGACTTTTTGATGCGGGAAGGACAGGAGGTGAAAGGGATCGCTACAGAACGGCTTTCAATCTGCGTCGTTGCATTCTTCGGCTGACGTAACGGCATGGATCCCAGGGTCTGCGCTCCGCTTCGCGTTCGCTCCGCCCTGGGATGACGAAGCCATGAAGGGCTGCCGCGAGCAATCTACGCCCCTCGCCCCTCTTGGGCGACGCGTGTCAGCGGCTTCGACAGGCGCGGCACGACGACAAGGCGCTTGATCTTGCCTTTCTTGTAGGCGGCGAGGAAGCGGGCATAGTCCTTGAAGACGACGCAGCCATTCGATTCGGCGCGGCCGCCGCGCAGCATGTAGGTGTGGGCGAGCAGGCCGTCGCGGCCATATTTGTTGCTGCCGCTGGCCGGCGTCAGACGGATCGCCTCGACACCGTGGAAGCGCGATTCGCGCATCGTCAGATTGTAGGTGTCCGGCGGCGTCGGGCCGACATTCTTCTTGTGGACGTAGCGTGGCTGGTCGACCATCGCGCCCAGTCCCGAATGTGCCTCCAGCCGCGAGCCGTCGGGCATGTAGACGGTCTTGGCCGAGATGTCGTAGACGGCGACGCCGCTGCCCAGGTTAGGCGTGGTGAACAGGTTCCTGAAGGCTCCGCCGAGACCGCCGGAAGACATGTCGGGCTTGGCATAGGCCAGCATATCGCCGCCCTGCGTCTTCGACCGTTTGCCCGGCTTGCCCGACACGGCCGGCACTGCCGCTTGTGACGAATTGCGAGGCGACAGGCTGCCGGGCGTCTCGACCGGCGGGGCGTCGGCCGTCTGCACCTTGCTCGCCTTGGCGGTCCTGGAGGCCTGCGCCTTGGGCGGCTCCGTTTTCAATGCCTGATCCTTTTGCGCCTGGGCCTTTGGCGCCTGGTCTTTTGGCGCCTGATCTCTTGACGCTTGAGCCCGCGGCGCCTCGGCCGGCTTATCGATGTCCGCCCGCGGACGCAGCGTCGGCAGCGGAATGCTGTCGGACATGTCGTCCTGCGGCGGCAGCGAGGCTAGCTGGACCTCAGGTTCTTGCAGCTCTTGTGAGGCTGCGGGCTCGCTTGCCGCGATGGCGGCCGGGAGCACATCGATCATCTGCTCCGGCAATGTATTCGCCAGCGCCAGCGCCAGGCGCGACGAGCGTTCGATCTCCGCCACCGCCGGCCCGAAGCGCACCGACGCCGGGCCGTTCGGGTCGGGTATGCGTACCGGCTCGGCGAACCGGGCGTCGGCCGGCAGGCTTGCGAGCATGACGGGTGAGCCGGCACGGGCAAAGGCGGCGGCAAGCTTTTGCGGCGACAGCCCTGCTTTGGCCACCACGTCGTCGAAGCTCGATTGCCGCGACGCATCGGCGACAAGCGGCACGGTGTTGCGCTTGAGGCGGGCCGATTTTCCCTGGTGGACGAAGTTCGACGCCGACCGCAGGCAGTTGGCATCGCACCCGTGCTGCAGCAGCTTGGCCGACAGCGCCGCGTTGGCCGCGGCCCATGTCGGGGCCTGCGCCTTTGCAAGGCTGCGGCGAGGATCGGCAAGCGCGATGGTGCGCGGCGCGAGCAGGCTTTGCGGGAGACCGTTGGAAGCGGCGCTGAGCGAGGTTCCCACTGAATAAAGGCCGGCCAAAGTCGCCACCGACCATAAAGCAATGGCTGCGCCGACGGCCGGAACCGCGACCCAGCGTAGGCCGGGCCTCATCGAAGTCAATCCAGTTGCAGGACTGTCACCCCGGGTTTTCGCACTTACAAACGTCATTCAACCACTCTCAATCGGCCGATGCCGGCTAGCGGATTTCGCAGCCGTGACATTCACAGTTCGCCTGGTGCCCCCAGCACGCTTTGCGTCTGTTGCCGATTGATTCAAAAGATGGACAAAGTTGGTTAACCAATCCCTCTACCGACCGCCGATTGGGCGACGGTCACACCGAAAAACGCCCTCCAAAACCTGCATAGTTGGCAAAACTGCCCTCCAATGATGACTTTGCTGCCCGTTTTTGTCGGCCGAGTCAAGAAAGCGAAATGACTAGACCTTGCTGGGCGGAGTCGGCCATGGCTGCGAAAGTGAAGCCGGGCCGACCAGAATCTTGCGGCCGGCAGCCGCCGCCATCAAGCCCCGGCGATCGATCAGACCGGCGATTATCGAGCGGGCACTTGTCGACCTGCCACTCGGCGAATGAACGATTAACGTCTGAGAATTCGGGACAGCGGCAAGATGTTTGCCGCGCAGCAGCTGAATGTCGCCAAGTGCCGGAGCGGGATATCCAACACCTAGGCCACAGCCACCACTATGTGAGCCTGGATTTTGGCGGCAACCTTGCCGCTGCCATGCCTGTCTGCAATGGCGGCTGCGGCATAGTCGGTTGCAGCGTCCAGTTTTCCCGCCTCTCTGGCCTCGATTTCATTGCGAAGGAGAGTGCCCTGGCAATAAGCAACGGCCGGAAGGCGCGGCGAGGAGGCACGGCTTTGTTCGGCTCTCGTCTCGATCACCGCACCGGAAAAACCTGCGTCCTCCAGCTCGCTACGGATCAGTGCCGTATCGTGGTAGCCATGCGGCGTGCGTGCCAGAAAGCGCGGCGGATCGTTCGGAAAAATCCTCGCCAGGGCATTCGTCACATCGTCCGCAAATACATTCTCTTCGATGCGATCCCATACGCTGAATAGAAAATGTCCTCCGGGCTTCAGGACTCGCCGGGCTTCGCGATAGGCAGATGAGCGGTTGGGAAAGAACATCGCGCCGAACTGACAACAAACGAGATCGAAGGCCGCATTTTCAAACGGTAGCGCCAGAGCATCCGCCTGACGCCATTTGATGCGATCGTCGGGAGCTTGCCGCGAAGCGGCGTAGTCGAGCATCGGCTGGTTGAGGTCGGTTACGACATAGCTTGCACCGGGCGACAGTTTTGGCGCCAATGCGCGGGTGACAACCCCGGTGCCCGCGGCGGTTTCCAAAACGGCGCTTGGCGACAAGGACGCTGCCCGTCGTGCAAGATCTGCGGCGAACGGCTCGAAAATCAACGGCACCATATAGCGGTCGTAGTTTTCCGGAATTGAGCCGGCGAATACCTTGTCCGTTTCCAACATTGCTATCCCCCGCCGTCCGTTTGATGGCTCGTCAGCATAGCATGGAATTGTTTGCTATTCGGTCGCATTCGACCGGGAGGCGGTTCGCTCCCGGAAGCTCCGAAACGCCGTGCTGCAATTATCTGCATATGTGTTAATATATTGTGGTCATGCGCATTGGTGCGTGGCCAAACATAAAATGGGAGGATGCGATGAAAACCATAAATCGCAGGTCTGCAATCGCGCTTGGCGTGACGGCGGCAGCGGTAACGCCTTTGTTCACGCTGGCGGCTGCTGCAAAGGTCAAGAAATACGGCCCGAAGGAAGGCAAGGAGATAGCCCCCGGCGTCAGATTGGTCGTGGTCGGCACCGGCAATTCCGATATCCCCGCTTACAAGAGCATCTCAATTGTCGATATAGTCTTTCAGCCCGGAGCAGCCGCCCCTCAAATGGTGATGGACAACGACATGGTCTGCACCATTGCTGCCGGTGAATTCACGATCAAGAAGGCGGACAAGGAATTCAAGCTCAAGGAAGGTGACGTGTACACCTGCTCCAAGGGCAAGACCGACGAGGCAGCCAACACCAGCAAGGTGGTCGGCATCCACCGCATCGCCGTCTTGATACCTGCCTAGGGCATGCCGCCGAAAATCGGGCCCGCGTCCTCCATCAGGGACGCGGGCCTTTTGATGACGTGCGTGGCCTTGAGCGGTTCATCGTTTCACCGCTTCGACCCGGTCGACTTCGTCCAAATGTGGTGAGGCTCATGCTGTTCATGGTTTTCCTCCGATTTTTACTTATGAGCGGTTCTCCCTCCGCCCGCTTTGAAAGGGTGCGATTATATTAGAGATCGCGCAGGTTTCCGGCTGACTGCTGCATTGGCGGAGTGGCAATCGGCAGCGCGCTGAGCGTTTTGGAGTTCACGAAATGGCCCGGTGCTCTTCCCGAGCTGCCTCCCAGACCTCGCGCGCCGCGTCTGCATTCAGTGCCGCGATTCCCAGGCCGACGATCAGATCCGGCCACGCCGAGCGCCACAGGAAGGCCGTCACCAATCCGGCCAGTATGATCGCAACATTGGCGACCGCATCGTTGCGGGCCGAGAGGAATGCCGCCCTGGTAAGACTGCCGCTGTGATGGCGGTAGCGCGCCAACATGTAGGCGCATGACAGATTGACCGCGAGAGCGCCCAACCCCGCCAGCGTCAGAGCCGTTGGCTGCGGCGGCACCGGCATGTTGAACTTTTCCCACGCGGTCCACAGCGTCGCCAGGCCCGGCACCAGCAGGATAAGCGCCAGCGCCATGCCGACCCGCGAGCGGGCACGCAGCGACCATCCCATGGCGAGCAGTATGAGGAGATTGACCGAGGCATCTTCCAGAAAATCGACGCTGTCGGCGAACAGCGACACCGAGCCGATCGCCAGCGCGACGGCGAATTCAATGCCGAAATAACCCAGGTTCAGCAGTGCGACGACAAGCACCACCCGGCGAAGGCCGTCCGACGTGATGGCTTGCTGCATGGTCTGCCCTTGGCATGATGCCGTTGTCGCTCTTACCAGCTGCTTTTCCAACGCAACAGCCGCATGGAATTGGCCGTCACCAGCACCGTCGCCCCGGTGTCCGCGAGAATGGCGGGCCAGAGGCCGGTGATGCCGGCGATCGTCGTCACCAGGAACACTGCCTTCAGGCCCAACGCAATGGTGACGTTCTGCTTGATGTTGGCCATGGTTGCGTGGGACAGCCTGATCATGGCCGCAACGTCGCCGACGCGTCCATGCAGCACCGCTGCGTCAGCCGTTTCAAGGGCCACATCGGTGCCGCCGCCCATGGCAATGCCGACATCGGCCGCGGCAAGTGCCGGCGCATCGTTGATGCCATCGCCGACCTTGGCTACCCTAAGCCCCTGCCCCTTCAACTCGCCGAGGATGCCCTGCTTGTCCTCCGGGAGCAGTTCGGCGCGCACCTCGATGCCGAGCTGTTTGCCGATGGCAGCCGCCGTGCGCTTATTGTCGCCGGTTAGCATGACTGTCCTGATGCCTGCATTGGTCAGCGCCTTTAGCCCGGCGAAAGCATCCGGCCGGGGTTCGTCGCGCATGGCAATGAAGCCGGCCAGCGCGTTGTCTACAAGCAGCACCGCCACTGACTTGCCTTCATCGTTCAATGCCACGATGCGCGCCGCCTGGTTTGCTGGCAGCGGGTTTATCTCGCCCGCCGCGACTGGCGATCCCAGAAACAGGTTCTTGCCGCCGACACGACCGATAACCCCTTTACCGCCGATCGCTTTGGCTTCGGCGGCAGGCGGCACGGGAATGTTGCCGGCTTTGGCCCTTTGGAGGATGGCCAAAGCGAGGGGATGGCTCGAGCCGATCTCAAGCGCTGCCGCGAGCGAAAGGATGTCGCGTTCACTGGCACCCACCGTAACGACATCGGTGACCTGCGGCTTGCCGAGCGTCAGCGTGCCGGTCTTGTCGAGCGCCACGGCGGTGATGGTCGCGAGCCCTTCCAGCACCGCCCCACCTTTCATCAGCAGGCCGCGCCGGGCTCCGGCCGAAAGCGACGCCGCGATCGCCGCCGGAACTGAAATGACCAGCGCGCACGGGCAGCCGATGAGCAGCAGCGCCAGCCCCTTGTATATCCATTCGTTCCAATCGCCGCCCAAGAGCAGCGGCGGTGTGGCGGCCACGAGCGCCGCGACGGCGACAACGCCGGGCATGTACCAGCGCGAAAAGCGATCGATGAAGCGCTCGGTCGGCGCCTTGTTTTCCTGCGCCTCCTCGACCAGCTTGATCACGCGTGCAATCGTGTTGTCTGCGGCGGTCGCCGTCACCTTGACGCGCAGCACGCCGTCGCCGTTGATAGTGCCGGCAAAGACCGTGTCGCCGACGTCCTTGCGCACCGGCACGCTTTCACCGGAGACGGGTGATTCATCGATGGCGCTCCCGCCTTCGGTGATCTCGCCGTCAGCCGGAATCCGGTCGCCCGGCCGCACGAGGATGATGGCGCCCACAGCCAGGCTTTCGGCCGGCACCTCGCGGGTCTGGCCGTCTTTCTCGACGAACGCGGTTTTGGGAACGAGGGTCGTGAGCGCTTGAATACTGGACCGTGCCTTGCCGGCCGCAACCCCTTCGAGCAACTCGCCGATCAGGAACAAGAAGACCACCGTCGCCGCTTCCTCGCCGGCACCGATGATGACGGCCCCGGCCGCCGCCACAGTCATCAGCATTTCGATTGTGAACGGAATGCCTGCCGCTGCGGCCATGGCCGCTCGGCGCGCGATCGGAGCCAGGCCGAGCAGCATTGCGGCGATGAAGGCCCACGGGCCGGTCGCAGGCCAGGCGTAATCAATCGCGAAAGCCACGGCCAAGGCGACCCCGCTGGCGATGGCCAGGCGGCCCTTGGCGCTGTCCCACCATAGCTCCGACGCCGGCGCATCATCGTTATCATGTAACCCCGCTACGTTCTCGTCGTGATTGCGCCTTCCGTCGGCATGGTTGTCGGATTGATCGGACGCCGGCGTCCCAGGCTTGGAGGTCAGCGGAGCGACGGCGTAGCCGAGGCCGGTGACCTTCCTCTCGATCGCGCCGAGATTGCTTTCGGGAGTATGAGTGACCGTCAGAGTGCCCGCCGAAACGGATACGTTGATGTCCTGAACACCAGGCATCCGCCGCACGGCCGTACCGATTTTGCTGGCGCAACCGGCGCAATCCATGCCTTCCACGCGGTAGCGGGTCTGTTGTTTGGTCGCAGCCATGGTGAACCTCTTGTATCTTCGAGCGCGACGCTACATCCTCTAGCGACTAGAGGAGCAAGCGAAATGCCAGCAGGTGTGACCATCGGTGAAGCGGCCCGACACAGCGGCGTGAAGGTTCCAACCATCCGCTACTATGAGCAGATAGAGTTGCTTCCTGCCGCTGCCCGCAGCGAAGCCAATCGCCGGCAGTATGAAGCGGCAGACTTGCGCCGGCTCGCCTTCATCAGGCACGCGCGCGAGTTGGGGTTCGGGATCGAAGCCATCAGGGCGCTGCTGACGCTGCAGGATAATCCCAGCCAGCCTTGTGCGACCGCCGACGCCATTGCCCAGGCGCGTCTGGCCGACGTGGTTCAGCGGATACGCAGCCTTACAGCGTTGAAAGCCGAGCTGGAGCATATGGTCGAAGGCTGCCGGCACGGAAAAGTCTGCGAATGCCGTGTCATCGAAGTGCTGGCGGATCACGATAAATGCGAGCATCCTCACCATTGATTTGCCAGAGCAGAGCTCGCGTCAGCCCCGATGTCGCGGCATCCGGAGCTTGCAAAAGCCGCATTTTACGGTCAACCTGAGCGGATGATGGCACGCCTGTCACCAAAACACCTTCTGGTCATGCTTCTCGCGGTCATCGTGACCGCCGGGTTCAGCCTGTCCGCCGCTCAGGCTGCTGTGATGTCGGCCAGGATGGGAGTCGACGGCCGCATGACCATGGCCGCAGATACCGGCACCACCGACGCCGACATGGCCAAGATGGCCGATGCCAGGGACGGTGACTGCAACGCTTGCCTCAAGGGCTCGGCCGGCAATGACAAACCGATGCAATGTGCGCCGACCTGTGTCGCACCGGTTCTGGCGGTGCTGCCGGAGGCTCTCCCCGTGACGGGACTGCCGCAGCCCGAGCTGCCGTCGGCGCGTCCCGCCCCGTTCCTGCACGGGCGAAGTCTGCTGCCCGAGCCATTCCCTCCAAGACCCAGCGCTCTCGTCTGACGCCGTTTCTGCCGTTCCACGGCTGATTAGCGGCGTTTGATCGCCCGGTTGCGCGTACTGCGCAGCGGGCGCGGTAGCAATTCAATCGACGTCGCGACGTTCGCCGTCGGTTACCGCAAGGGTCACAAAAGTGAATTCGTTTCAAATCCGTTCATAACGCGCCGCAAATTCCTGCTTGCGGCAGCAAGCATTGCCGCCGCGCCGATCCGCCCTACGCTGGCGATGGCCACGGGCGAATACCGGATCAGGGTGGCGCCGAGCCAGGCACGGTTCGCCGGCCCTGATGGTCCGCGCACTCCGGTATGGGCCTATGATGGCACGATCCCCGGCCCGACACTGCGCTTGCGCCAGGGGCAGCCCGCTCGGATCATCGTCGAGAACGGACTGGACGAAGACACCACGGTTCACTGGCATGGCATCCGGCTGCCGAACGCCATGGATGGCGTGCCCGGCCTGACGCAGAAGCCGATCAGGCCAGGTGAAAATTTCATCTATGAATTCACCCCGCCCGATGCCGGCACCTTCTGGTATCACCCGCACGCCAACAGCCTGGTCCAGCTCGGCCGTGGCCTTGCCGGCGCACTGGTCGTCGAGGAGGTCGAGCCGGTCGCCGTCGACCGTGACATTCTGTGGCTGCTGCAGGACTGGCGGCTTGCGGCCGATGGGCAGATCGCCGGCGGCTTCGGCAGTGCCATGGATGCGTCGATGTCGGGCCGCGTCGGCAATGTCGTCACCGTCAACGGCACGGGGCCAGGCGATCGGAGCGTGCAGGCCGGCGAGCGCGTCAGGCTGCGGCTCGCCAATGCCTCGCTTGCCCGCATGATGGCGCTGCGCTTCGAAGGCCACCGTCCGGTCGTCGTCGCCATCGACGGCCAGCCCTGCGATCCGCATGAACCGGAGGGCGGTCGCCTGGTGCTGGCGCCCGCCATGCGCATCGACATCGTGCTCGACATGCAGGGCCACCCCGGCAGCCGCCACGCGGTGATCGACGATTTCTACGACGGCCTCGCCTATACGCTGACCACGCTGGCCTATGACGCAGCGCCGCCGCTGAGAACCCATCCGCTCGACACGCCTGTCGGCCTGCCGCGCAACCCCTTGCCCCAGCCCGACCTCGCTGGCGCCGAGCGCCAGGAGATCGTCCTGCAGGGCGGCATGATGGGCGGCGGCAAGCTCAAGGGCGTCGGCGGCATGATGGGCATGGGGATGATGGGCATGAACGGCGGTGCGGCCTGGGCGATCAACGGCATGTCGATGACCGGCGACGGCCATGCCGGCATGGCGCCGCAGTTCACGCTGAAACGCGGTGTGACCTGCCATCTCACCATGCGCAACGAAACCGCCTGGTGGCACCCGATGCATGTCCACGGCTTCAGCCTGTCGGTCATCTCGCGCAACGGCTCGCCGGTGCCGCACCGGCAATGGCAGGACACGGTGCTGCTCGCCCCCAAGGATACGATCGAATGCGCCTTCGTCGCCGACAATCCGGGCGACTGGATGCTGCACTGCCATGTCGCCGATCACCAGATGGCCGGCCTGATGACGGCGTTCCGCGTGACCTGAAACGTTTTATCCAACCAAGGAGAACTGCAATGAAACTGACCCACCGCCTTGCCGCACTGTCCCTGCTGATCGCAACGCCGCTGCCCGCCTTCGCCGCAACGATCAACGCCGTCATGTACAAGAACCCGCAATGCAGCTGCTGCGAGTCCTACGCCAACTATCTCGAGCACAACGGCTTCAAGGTCGACATAAAGCCGGTCAACAATCTCTCCCAGATCAGCAGCGATGCCGGTGTGCCGGCCGACCTCGAAGGCTGCCACACGCTGATGGTCGACGGCTATATCGTCGATGGCCTGGTGCCGGTCGAGATCGTCAAGAAGCTTTTGACCGAGCGCCCTGCCATCACCGGCATAACGCTCGCCGGCATGCCGGCCGGCGCCCCAGGCATGGGTGGCGAGAAGCAAGGCCCCTTCGTCGTCTACGCCTTCACCAAGGACGGCAAGGCGCCCACCGTCTACGCGACCGAGTGAGGACATTGTGAGCAAACTAGCTATGGTCCTGGTTGGCATGCTGCTGGCGTTTTCGTGGCCGGTATCAGCCGCTGAGCCGCCGCAGAACTTTGCCGTTCACGAGGCGCCCGTCCCCGTGCCGGAAATCAGCTTCGAGGATGGCAATGGCAAGCCGAAAATGCTTGCGGATTTCCACGGCAAGGTCGTGCTGCTTAACGTCTGGGCGACATGGTGCGCGCCCTGCCGCAAGGAGATGCCGACGCTCGATCGCCTACAGGCCAAACTCGGCGGTCCGGATTTCGAGGTCGTCGCGTTGTCCATGGACCGCGCCGGTCCTGAGATTGTGAAGAAGTTCTTCGCCGACATCGGCATCAAGCACCTCGCCCTCAACATCGACGTCTCGGGCAGGGCCATGTTCGCCATCGGCACCGTCGGCCTTCCGGCAACCCTGCTGGTCGACCGCGACGGCAAGGAGATCGGCCGGCTGATTGGGCCGGCCGAATGGGACGTCCCCGACATGGTCGACTTCATCCGCAGCCGCATCGCCGCCAAGTGAGAAAGGGACAGATATGTTCGGGCTAAAGGCTCGCTGCGTTGCATCGGCTTTGAACGAATGGAGGTGCTTGCTGCTAAACGTAATTGCCATTGCGGCGCTGACCGCGGGCTTTTCGTATCAGGCGCAAGCCCACTCGCTCGACGAAATCGACGCCACGCTTGAGGCCGACGAGAAATATTTCCAGCCGATCGACAAGCCGGCGCCTGATTTCACGCTGCGCACCGCCGACGGGCGTGTCGTGCGGACGGCCGATCTGCGCGGCAAGGTGGTCGTCCTCCACTTCATCTACACGTCGTGCCCGGATGTGTGCCCTCTTCATGCCGAGAAGATCGCCGAGATCCAGAAAATGGTGAACGGCACGCCGATGAAGGACCGGGTCAGCTTTGTGACCATCACCACCGACCCGACCAGGGACACGCCGGACGTGCTCAGCAAATACGGGCCGGCGCACGGGCTCGATCCCGTCAATTGGCTGTTCCTGACCACGATGGAGGATCAGCCGGAGGATGCGACCCGCAGACTGGCGGAGGCCTTCGGCCACAAGTTCACGCTGACGGATGATGGTTATCAGATGCACGGCACCATCACCCATGTGATCGACAAGGAGGGCGGCTGGCGGGCGAATTTCCATGGCCTGGATTTCGCATCGGTCAATCTCGTCACATTCGTCAATGCGCTTACCAACAATGTCGAGCGCCCGCACCATGAGCAGGAAACGGGATGGTGGGCGAAAATCAAGGGCATGTTCTGAGGCATCATTTGCACGTGCCGGCGGTCCGGCGAAACAGAGGGAAGGAGAACCCTGTGACCCACAAGTCCAATCCATTGAGCGGAGCCGTCGGCAAAATGGCCCGTGCCGTCATGCTGGCCGGCGCGACGATCTGGCTCGCGCTCGGTCTCCACAATCAGGCGATCGCCGCGGGCGAGATGTCCCAGGACCAGTTCGACCAGCGCATTCACGACTACATTCTTGCGCATCCCGAGGTGCTCGTGCAGTCGCTGCAGAGCCTCGACGCCCGCCAGCGCGAGGCTGCCGCAAAAGAGGCGAAAGCCGCTTTGACGGACAAGGCGGACGAGATTTTCCGGGACCCGGCGAGCCCGGTCGGCGGCAACGCCGAAGGCGACGTCACCATGGTCGAGTTCTTCGACTACAACTGCCCCTATTGCCGGCAGGTTGCGCCGATCATGGCGCAAGCAATGGCCGACGATCCGCAGCTCAAGATCGTCTACAAGGAATTCCCGATCCTCAGCACGGATTCCGTATTTGCTTCCAAGGCGGCTCTCGCCGCCGTGCGCCAGGGCAAATACATGGCGTTCCACAAGGCCTTGTATGCGGTGAAGACGCGGGTGACCGAAGCGGTCGTACTGAAGGTGGCTGCCGACGTCGGTCTCGATGTGGCTAAACTGAAGACCGACATGCAGCAGCCCGATATCCAGGCGTCGATCGACCGGAATACGCAACTGGCCCAGGCGCTGAAGATCAGCGGAACGCCAAGCTTCGTCGTTGGCGAGCAGATTTTCCCCGGCGCGACCGACCTCGCAACGATGAAGAAACTGATCGAGCAGGCGAGGACCAGCAAATGAGCCGAATATTTTGCCCAAACCGACGGACGGTTGTTCTGGGGAGCGCCTTTGGCGCCGCTGCGGTCGTGAGCCTGCTCAAGGGGCCGGATTTGGCGATCGCCGCTGAGGATCCCGATCTGGCACGCCGTTTCAGATATCTCAGCCAGAACGGCAACAGCACGTGTTCGACCAAGTTCACGGAATCGATCGCGACCATGCCGGCGATGTCGCGGATCACGGGCTCGTGCTGCAGCCCAATGGAGACGAAGCGCTATGCCGAGCAGGTGAGCGGCCTGGCCAGGTACCGCGAGATCGCGATGATCCCAAGCGATCCGTACGATATTCCGGCCGGCATCGCACAGAAGATGATGCCCTACTACGATGTGAAACTCTCCGGCGAAGAGCAGCAGGCCTACGACTATGCGATGGCCAATTCCAACGAGAAAGGCCCATGCTGCTGCCAATGCTGGCGCTGGAAAGTGTATGGCGGGCTGGCGAAGTTCCTGATCCGCGAGCACGGTTTCACCGGCAAGCAGGTCGTCGACGTCTGGGATCTCTCAGACGGTTGCGGCGGAGGAGAGTAGAGCCGGCGACAACTCGGCTGCGGTTCAACAAGCGCTCTCAACCTGTTCTACCTTCTTGAAAGGAGCGCTTGACCTCCCGGTGGCTGGAACCGTTAGGCTCATTGCTAACTTCCGGAGGTCGTCCAATTGCGGACCGAACCATGAATTTCGAAAGGCAGCTACTGGCCCTGTTAGAGAGGCATATCGGCAAGGCAGATCAGATGTCGCGGAACACTTGCTGCGGGCACTGGAGGCGCTGGATTAAAGCCTTGCCCTTTCGGAGTTACCGCGCGGTCAGCATGTTCTGACAGAAGCCTATTATGAACTCGTTCGTCGATAGCGTTGAACGTGCCTTGATTGACCGGCAAGCCACTGCCTTCGTGGGCTGATCGAGTTCGCCTTGACGGGCGTACATGGCGAACTAGTTCCCCTCGCAATCGCCGGTGGCAGCGGCGGCGGGAGGGATGATTGTGATGATGATGGACGGTTCAATGTGGATGATGGGCGGCATGGCGCTCATTTGGGTCCTGGTGCTTGTCACCCTCGTGCTCGCGATCGCGGCGCTGGTCAAATATTTGCGAACCTGACGGCATAGGCAGTCGGGGTCAAAAGAGCAAAAAGGGCGGAAAGTTGTAGTCGTCATCGGAAGCAGCAGCGTCATCGGGTCGGCGTCGGAACTGGTCCGGCCCCTCGGCTCTTAACGTCTGTCGCCTTCGGCCCTCTCAGGAGTGGCAAATCGCCGGCTATGAGGTCTGGATGGCGAAGCGCAAAGACACGGTTATTGTTACCGGCAGCACCGGCTTCATCGGCTCGGCTCTGGTCAACAGCTTCGCCGACCGGTTTGCTCTCGTCGGCCTCGACCGGGCGGCGACGCGTCAGCCGCCGCCGGCCGCGGAGTGCGTCTGCATCGACCTGACATCGGAGGACGCCGTGGCAGCCGGTTTGGCGCGCGTGCGGACGGCCTATGGCGCCCGCCTCGCCTCGGTGATCCATCTTGCGGCCTATTTCGATCTCACAGGCGAACGGAACCCGCTCTACGAAGAGATTACGGTTGGCGGCACCGAGAAGCTCCTGCGCGCCCTGAAACAATTTGAGGTCGAGCAGTTTGTCTTCATGAGTTCGATGCTGGCGCACAAGGGTGGCCGACCGGGCGACATCATCGATGAGGATTGGCCGCTCGAATCGAACCTACCCTACCGCACCTCGAAGATCGAGACCGAGCGCCTGATCCATGAGCAGCACGGGGCGATCCCTGTCGTCTATGCCAGGCCGGCCGGCGTCTATGATGATCTCGGCCGTAACGCATTCCTCGCCAATCAGATTGCGCGTATCTACGAAGAGGATCCGACCGGGCATGTATATCCGGGTGACCTGCGCACAGGGCAGTCGTTTCTGCATCTGGAAGACCTCACCGATGCGGTGGCGCGCCTTATAGATCGGCGGAAGAAACTTCCCACGGAGCTGGCGCTGCTTCTCGGCGAGCCTGAGGTCATGGGCTACGGCGAACTTCAAGCCGAGATTGGTCGGTTGATCCGTGGCGAGAACTGGGAGACACGGGAGGTGCCGAAGGCGCTCGCCAAGGCGGGTGCCTGGGTCCAACAGGACGTGCTGGGCGAAGAATCATTCGTTCGTCCCTGGATGGTCGATATCGCCGACGACCACTACGCGATCGATATCAGCCGTGCCCGCAATGTCCTCGGCTGGCAGCCCCGGCATTCCCTGCGCGAGACGTTGCCGCGGATCGTCGACGCGCTCAAGGCAGATCCCGCCGGCTGGTATCGGGCCAACAAGCTCAACGCCGCCAAGGTGGCCGGCAGCGGAACAAAAGCGCGAGAGAAAGACAAGGCGTTCGAGGCCAAACACGACAAGATGAAACCCGGACACATGGCCGAGATGGCGGGGATGGGCAAGCAGATGCTCTGGGCTCATTTCCTGGTCATCACGCTTGGCGTGTGGCTCCTCACCAGCCCGCTTCAGTTCGCGCTGTTCGATCCGGCGGCGGCCGGCACTGTGCGTGACGTCACGCAAGAGCGTGGACTGTGGGAACCGGTGCTGCGCAACGCGCTCACCGGCTGGAGCGACATTGTCTCGGGCTTGCTGCTGATGCTGTTTGGCGGGCTCGCACTGTCGCCGCGTTTTTCCTGGGCGCAATGGGGCACGACGATCGCCGGCCTGTGGCTGCTGTTCGCGCCGCTGTTCTTCTGGACGCCGAGCGCCGCCGCCACCATGAACGACACGATCGTCGGCGCGCTGGCCATCGCTTTCTCGGTGCTCGTCCCGATGATGCCGGGCATGAGCCACGAAGGGATGATCGACGAGAGCACCGTTCCGCCTGGCTGGACCTACTCGCCGTCATCCTGGCTGCAGCGCCTGCCGATCATCGCGCTCGGTTTCTTCGGTTTCCTCATCGCCCGCTATCTCACTGCCTACCAGCTCGGCCATGTGGGTGCTGTCTGGGAGCCGTTCTTCTCCGGCGGAGACGGCAGGAACGGCACGGAATTCATCATCACATCCGACGTTTCTCAAGCCTGGCCAGTCGCTGATGCCGGGCTTGGCGCCGTGGCCTATATGATCGAAACCCTGATGGGCGCGATGGGCACGGCGACCCGCTGGCGCACCATGCCCTGGATGGTGACCTTCTTCTTCATCCTGGTGGTGCCGCTCGGCGGCGTCTCGATCTTCTTCATCATCATCCAGCCGATCATGATCGGCACCTATTGCACACTGTGCCTCATCGCGGCGGCGGCCATGCTGGTCATGATCCCGCTGACGCTGGACGAGGTGGTCGCCATGGGCCAGTACATGCTGCGCAGCGTGCGGGCAGACCGTCCGTTCTGGCGCACCTTTTTCCAAGGCGGGCCGGAGCCGAACGGCGAGGCGGACAAGAACGATCCCGGCTTTTCCGCCGCGCTTGCCGCACAGTCCGCCGCAGCCATTCGCGGTGTCACGTTTCCATGGACGCTGGTCGCATGCTGTATCGTCGGCGGTTGGCTGATGGTCTCGCGGCTGGTCTTCGGCACAGCCGGCGCCATTGCAAACAGTGATCACCTCTCGGGCGCCATGATCATCACGATCGCGGTCTGCGCCATGGCCGAGGTGGCACGGCCGTTGCGTTTCCTCAACCTGCCGTTCGGGTTATGGCTGATCGCAGCGCCCTGGCTGCTCGACGGCGCGACCAGAGGTTCGACATTGAACAATGCCGTTGCAGGGCTAGTTGTGATCGGCCTCAGCCTGCCTCGGGGGCTCCGAAGCAAGGAGCACTACGGCTCATGGGACCGCTATGTCGCCTAGACGAAGCCTGGAACCGGCTTGGTCTTGCCGCTCAGTTGCGCGCCCAGCGTCAGTGCCTGCGGGAAATTCCGGACGATCGCCGCCATCAAGGTGGCGCTGCCGGGGCGAAGGGCAATTCCGGCAACGGCCGCGGCGGCGTAGACCCGGGTCGAAAACAGTCTTTTCCAGGCCGCCTCGTAGCGTCTGGCGGCAGCCTCGCGCCCTGCTCGGCCACTTGGCGCGCATTCGAGTTCGCAAGCCAGCAGCCAGCCGGACTGAAGCGCCATCGAGATGCCCTCGGCGATGACAGGATGAGACTCTCCGGCTGCATTGCCGACGCGGAAGATGTCCCCTTCGTAGCACGAGCGAATTCCCGGCCGGATCGGACCTGCGGCAAGCCACGGACCGTCGAGGAGAGCCGGTTCCAGGGCGTCCCGCACGCCCCGGCATGAATTCAGGAGATGCCGGGAGACCGCATCGGCGGCCGACACGTGGCTCCGTTGTTTGGGGCCATATTGTTTACGCAGCCGCGCGAGCATATCGCGCCGGATGCAGCACGAGATCGACAACCGGCCATGATCCGCCGAAACCATGCCGCCATAGCCGCCGGGGAAGGCCAGCAGAGGCATCAAATCCGGCGCCAGGGACGACCCGGTGAAATGCGCCTTGAAGCCGAGCAGGTCCGACGGGCGATTGGCCTTTCCGAGCTGGCTGGGCAATGGTCCCGGTTCCCAGGAGCCGTGAGCGGCGACAATCACCGGCGCACGCAACATCGCCGCTTCATCCCCGGCCTGAATTCGCACCCTTTGCATCTCACCGTCCGGCTCGATGGCGACGGCGCGGCAGGGTTGAAAGATTTCGACACCCGCCGATCGCGCCGCTTGCAAAAGCAGAGAGTCGAGAATGTCCCGGCCGAGCGCCCGGCCGAAGCTGTCTTTCCCACGAGGCCCAGCTCCTGCACGTGGCATTGCCGCCTCGACGCAGGTCTCGCCGGAAAACAAGCCGACGCGGCGGATTTCGGGGCCGGCATTGGTACGCCAGGCATCGCCGATCTCGAGCCGGTCGAGAAGCGCAAGATTGCTTGCCGAGATGTATTCGCCGCAGACCTTGCGGCGCGGAAATGCGCTTTTTTCCACAATTGCCACGGCCCATCCGCGCCGGGCCAGCGTGAGCGCGACGGAGGTGCCCGCCGGGCCGGCACCAATGACAATCGCGTCATGACTCGACAATCGCGTCATGACTCGACACTGGCACTGGCGCCGACGAAGATGTGGGAAAACAGGCCGGCGCGCCGCTCCTCGACCGGTTTGCCGTTGGCCGCAAGCCAGAGACGGGAAAGCTCGCTGCCGCGAAAGCCGGCACGCACGCTTTGCGCCGCGTCGTTTCGTGTGACGTCGTTGGCGCCGATTGCCGGCAGAAGACGGGTCGCGGCCAGCGGCAGTTTCGCCCGCAGCGGCTCTGTCGCGATGAGCAACGGGGCTTTCGGCCTGATCAGCGAAAACAGACGCACGAGCTGCGCATTGTCGAGGTGATGCAGGAACAGATTGACGGTGACGGCGTCGAACGGCGCACCCTCGATCTTTCCTGCCCAGTCGAAGACATCGGCGGTGACGCCTTCGGCCTTCCATCCCAGCCTGTCAAAATCACCGCGCAATTGCGCGGTGACGAGGCCGACGCGGTCGAGCATTACCAGTTCGACCCCGGGCCAATGCGTGGCCATGCGCCGCGCCACCGCCAGCATGAAGGAGCCGTCGCCGGCGCCGATCTCCAGGATGCGGCGTGGCGGCGTTGGCACGAACCTCCTGAGCAACGACGTCATGATCGGCACCTGAAACATCAGCATATTGATGCGCCGAAGGTCGCGGCGCGCGGCCAGCGCTCGCGGATCTTCGGCCGCAAGTCCGTCGAGGATTTCCGGCGCGAGCTGCCGGTGCTCCAGGCCGCTCATGACACCGTTCGAAAGAGCATGGTTTCGGCCGTCAGCCCGGGTCCGAACGACATGCCGCAGCCGAGCAGGCCGGGTGGCGCCTTCAACATCTCCTTCATCACGAACATGACGGTCGCCGACGACATGTTCCCATACTGGCGCAACACCTCGCGCGATGGTTCCAGCGCGGTGGGCTCCAGTTCCAGGGCCCTTTCGACGGCGTCGAGCACCGAACGTCCACCCGGATGCACGGCCCAAAGGTCGATTGCCTCGGTCGGCCGGCCGCCGAGCATGGCGGCCTGGCTGTTCCGCAACGCCTCATGAATCGCTGCCGGCACCTGGCCGGAAAGAACCATTTCGAAGCCGTGGTCGCGAATATTCCAGCGCATCAGATCCCGCCGCTCCCTCGCCACCAGACAGTGAAAGCTATCGAGCTCGATGCCGGCCGGCTCGGCGGTAATGAGCGTGGCCGCGCAGCCGTCGCCCCAGAGGCAGAACGACAGCAGTTTTTCCAGTTCGGTGGTTTCGCGCAGATGCATCGTGCAGAGCTCGATATTGACCAGCAGGATCTTGGCCTGCGGGTCCGAGCGGACGATGTGACGGGCCAGCTTGAGGCCGTTGATCGCCGCGTAGCACCCCATGAACCCGATCATCGTGCGTTCGACACTATCGGGCAGCCCGCAACGCGCAATCAGCTCCAGATCGATGCCCGGCGCCGAAAAGCCGGTGCAGGTGGTGACGATCAAATGGGTGATGCGGGAAGCGTCGTCGCCAAGCTGCAATCCGTCGATGCCCTTTTGCGCCAGAACAGGTGCGGCATCGTCGAACATCGCCATTCTCATGGCCGTTCCGGGAAACGCGCCCCGGATGAAGGTCCCGGCCAGGTCGGCAGTTTGTCCTTCGGGGTCGGACGCCGGCGCAAAGCAGGAATAGCGGTGCTCGATGCCGGCAAGATCGGCCATGCGTTCGAAGATCCTCCGGCGATCGGCTGCGAGCATGGAGGCCGCGAAACGCAGGTAGAATTGATGAACCTCGTGCTCCGGCACCGCCGTCGCGATCCGGTTGATATAGGCGTTGACGGGCATATTCTGTCTCCTCGGCGTGTGCACGGTGTAACGTGCCGCCGGAGGGTCCTTGCTCATCGGCACCCGGTGTCGAACACCGGGTTTTGAGCGCTGTTCGATAAACGTTTCCGAAAACTGATTTCTTCCCGAAGGTTTAGTCTGCGCTGTTGGCAGGCAAACGGTTGGAGCGGGCGGGCGGTTGCGTCGGGCATCCAAAATCGCCACATCATGTTGACCTTCCATCTACTGGAAGGTCTATTTCCTCCGACAAAGGAGATTTCCACCATGAACATCGGTATCGCATCCGAAAAATCCGGCCTGCCGGCCAAGACGATCCGTTACTACGAGGATATCGGGCTCTTGCATCCGGCTCGGACAGACAATGGCTATCGCGATTACTCGACGGCCGATATTCACCGGCTGCGCTTCCTGCAGCGCTCGCGAAGCCTGGGGTTTTCGGTCGACGAATGCCGCCAGTTGCTCTCGCTGTATCAAGACAGGGAACGTGATAGCGCCGACGTGAAGGCCATCGCGAGCGCCAAGCTGGTGGAGATCGACAGGAAGATCGCCGAACTGGTCGGATTGCGCGGCTTGCTCCACCATCTGGTCAGTCACTGCCACGGCGACGAGCGGCCGGATTGCCCGATCATCGACGAGCTGGCAGGACAAGGCGTCGCCCAGTGAGGCTCGCAGCCGCTGTAACGGTGCTGTCGCTTGCCTGCGCCTCTGTCGTGCTCGCCGCCGCCCATTCGAGCCGTGATGCGATCATCGAGGCTCGCCAGGCCTCGATGAAGGAAATGGCCGCGGCGGCAAAGGCGATCGCTGGGATGTTCGACGGCAAGCAGGCGTACGACGCCGCAGCCTTCAAGGCGGCGGCCGAGACCATCCGCGCCCGCACCGGCCCTGCCCTGATTGCCGGATTCCCCGGCGCGACATTGGGTGCGCCTTCAGGCGCCAAGCCGGATATCGACCCCGCCCGCGCGGAGTTCGAAGCGCTGGCTCGCCACATCGGAACGCTGGCCAGCGCCCTGGCCTCCGACGCCGAGCGGGCGCCGCCGCGCATCACCGACGACATGAGAATGGGTTCCGGCCTGGCAATGGGCGGTGGCAGCCTGCTTGGCAAGCGACCATCACTCGCGGAAGCCGATCCCACTAAATTGCCGGCGGAGCACCTCCTGCATCTCATCTTGCAGGATTGCTCGAGCTGCCATTCGAAGTTCAGGCAAAAGGTCGAGTGATAGCGTCAGCTTCGCTGCAGCTGACCCGCCATGAAATTGCGCCAGCCGCCGAAATGCGAAATCTCCTTTGCATCGGTGCGGCCGGCACTTTCGACGAGGAAGCCTTTCGGCGAAGTTCCGTCATCGAGCAGTAGCGTGCCGATGCCGAGCGGCGGCGGGATCGCGGCAACAAAACGGCCGAAGGCTTGCGGCGAGAGCCGCCAGACTTCAACCTCGATCGCTGTCCCCTTGCCGTTGCAGATCCGTTCGAGCCCCGGTCTCGGCACCGACTGGCCGGCAAGCGCGTAAAGCCGGTAGAGCGGCGCCGTTCTTGCAGCCCGGGCGAACATCGCGCCGAGCTGCTGCAGCTGGCCGTTCAGCGCCATCCCCGACAGATGCGCGCCGACCACGGCCAGCTCGATCGTGCCTTCATCCACGCCCGCCTGAACATCGCCGCGCTGCGGCTGCGGCCAGCCGGTAGCACCAAGCGAAAGGCCGCTTGCCGCATGGATGTCGCGGGCGAGCGATGCCGTCAGGTGGTCCTTGCCAGCCGCGGCAAGCAAGGTGACGCTCATCGGCAAACCGTCGCTACGAGTTCCGCTCGGTACCGAAATGCCGCACATGTCGAGCAGATTGACGAAATTGGTGTAGGTGCCGAGCCGGCTGTTGGTGACGATGGGGTCTGCCAACACCGCTTCAACCGTATAATGCGTCGGCGCGGTCGGCACACAGAATAGGTCGACCGAGGCGATGACCGGCGCCAGTCTGGCGTTGTAGCCTTGCAAGGCATAGAGCCCGTTGAAAGCGTCCGCGGCTGAAAGTGTTCGTGCGCCGCCGATGATCTGCCGCGTCACCGGATGCATGGCGGCCTCGTTGGCATCCATGAAGTCCCTGATCGCGGCATAACGCTCGGCCACCCAGGCGCCTTCGTAGAGCAGGTTGGCGGTGGCGTAGAAATCACCGAACGGGATTTCGACCAGCCGGCAGCCCAGCGTCTCCAGAGAGGCAAGAGCGGCCTCGAAACACGCCTGCATCGCCTGGTCGCCGAAGAAGGTCCAGTCCGCCCTGGCCGGCACGCCAACCGTCAGCACCGGCGGGCGCGCGGCAAGAGCCTGAATGCAGAGGTCACGCGAATAGGGATCGGCGTCGTCCTTTGCCGCCGCCGCCTCGAACACGTGATAGGCGTCATCGACGGTGAGCGCGAAAACCGAGACGCAGTCGAGCGTCCGGCAGGCCGGCACGACGCCGGCGGCTGACAGCGCGCCGACGCTCGGCTTCAGCCCGACGATGTTGTTGAGGCCGGCGGGTATGCGCCCCGAACCGGCGGTGTCGGTGCCGAGCGCGAAGGAGACGATGCCGCGCGCCGTCGCCACGGCCGAGCCGCATGAGGAGCCGCCAGGCACCAGTTTCGGGTCGATCGCATTCCTCGGGATCGGATAGGGCGTGCGCACACCGACCAGGCCGGTGGCGAACTGGTCGAGGTTGGTCTTGCCGACGACCAGCGCGCCGGCGGCCTTGAGCCGCGCGACGACGGTGGCGTCTTTCGCCGGCAAGTAGGCATATTCCGCACAAGCCGCCGTGGTCGGCATGCCGGCAACATCGATGTTGTCCTTGACCGCGAACGGTACGCCCCACAGCGGCTTTGCCGCTGGATCGAACGGGCCGAGCTTTTCCGCCTCGACCAACATCTCCGCCCTGCTCGCCAGATGGATGAAGATGCCCGGATCGTCGGCTGTCGCGAGCCGCGCATTGATCGTATCGATCACCTCGCAGATGCCGACGCCGGCCTGATAGGCGGCGTGCAAGCTCGCTATATCGAAGCGGATGTCGCTCATTTGGCCTCGTCCAGAATGACTACCGGCAGGTTCCACTGGATGAGTACGACGCAGCCATCCTTCGTCCACACCGAATGCTCGGTTCCGACCAGGTTCAGGATCACGCTGCCCGCGGCATGATCGCCGTTCTCGTCGCTCTGCGTGCCTTCCAGCACGATGATCGTTTCCAGCCCGGCATGGCGATGGCGCGGCACGCCGGCGCCGGGCCGATAGTTCAGGATCGCGACCGACGGTTCCGTCGGTCCGCCCTTGAGCAGCCAATGCGCCGTAATGCCATCGCGGAAAGGCTCGAACGGCAGATCGCGCCAGCCACCATTGAAGAGGCCGGCAAAGGCAAGATTAGGCATTGGCAATCCCCTCGAGCACCTGGTCTGTCGTCGCCGTCCAGCCGACGATGGCGCCCTGTGCCCTGATCATCGCCAGGGCGGCCGCCTTGAACTCGGCAAAATAACTCTCGGTAGCATCCTCGGCCAGCAGGCATTCATAGCCGCGGTCGTTGGCCTCGCGCATCGTCGTCTGCACGCAGACCTCCGTCGTCACTCCGGCAAAGACCAGTTGCTGTGCGCCGAGCCGCTTCAGGTCATCGCCGAAGCTGGTGGCATAGAACGCGCCCTTGCCCGGCTTTTCGATGACGATCTCGCCAAGCAGTGGCGCAAGTTCATCGAGGATCGCCGTTCCCGGCTCGCCGACGATCAGCACGCGACCCATCGGCCCGACATCGCCGATCCGGATCGACGGATTGCCGCGATTGCGCTTGGCCGGCGGCAGATCCGAAAGGTCTGCCTTGTGGCACTCCATCGTGTGGATCACCGGCAGGCCGGCGGTGCGGAACCCCTCGATCAATCTCTTCACCGTCGGCACAATCGCCACCACCCGGCTGACGTCGTTGCCGAGGCTGGCGCCGAAGCCGCCGGGTTCAGCGAAATCGCGCTGCATGTCGATGACGACCAGCGCCATCGCCTCAGGCTTGAAGGCGAACGGAAACGGCAGCGCCTCGATCTCCGCCATCAGTGATGTCCCGCCATGTGCTCGCCGATCGTCTGCACGCTCGCCTGCGCGATCGGCGTCTCGTAGACCAGCGCGCCGTCCGACATGACGAAGATGCGGTCCGAGAGCTCGAGCAGCTCATCAAGGTCCTCCGACATAAGGAGCACCGCGGCGCCGGCATTGCGCGCCTTCATGATGCGGGCGCGTATTTCGGCGACGGCGGAGAAGTCGAGGCCGAAGCAGGGGTTCGACACGATGAGCAAATCGACCTCGCCGGTCAGTTCCCGCGCCAGCACCGCGCGCTGCACATTGCCGCCCGAGAGCGACGAAATCGGCGAAGCAAGCGATGCCGTCTTGACCTTGAACTGTTGGACCAGACGGGCCGCGTAGTCCCTGATCGCACTCATCCTGATCCAGTTGACCGGCTTGCCGGCCTCGTTGAGGTCGAAGGTCCGGAAGGCCATGTTTTCCGCCACCGTCATCTTCGGTGCGCAGGCATTGCGCAACGGCTCCTCCGGAATGAAGCGGACATTGAGCGTGCGCGCCTCGCTGCGGCTGGCGCCATAGGGCGAGCCTTTCACCAGAACGTCGCCGCCATTGCGCGCCCGTTGTCCGGCAAGGACTTCGAGAAACTCCTTCTGGCCGTTGCCGGAGATGCCGGCAATGCCGACGATCTCACCCGACTTCACATCGAGTTCGCCGATGTCGATGGTTTTCAAACCGGTGCGGTCGGGCGCCTTCAGCGACTTTACCGTCAGCACCTGTCTGGCGCCGGCCGGCACCGGGGCGCGGCTGTCGAGTGCGGCGATCGGTTGGTCGCCGATCATCATCGCCGCCATCTGCTTGTGGGAAAGTTCGGAGACCTTTCCGGTTCCGGTCAGCCTGCCCTTGCGCAGCACGGTGATATCGTCGGCAAAGGCCGTCACCTCGTGGAATTTATGCGAGATCATCAGCACGGTGAGGTCGCCGGTCCTGGTCATGTCGCGCACCAGGCCAAGCACTTCGTGTGCCTCGCCGGGAGTGAGCACCGAAGTCGGCTCGTCGAGCACCAGGAAACTGCGGCCGAGATAGAGCTGCTTGATGATTTCGAGCTTCTGCTTCTCGCCGGCCGCAAGTTCCGCCACCTTGACGTCGAGCGGCAGCTTGAACGGCATCCGCTGCATGAATTGCGCAAGTGCGGCGCGCTCCTTGCGCCAGTCGATGACGCCGGGCACCTTCTCGCGCGAAATGACCAGGTTCTCCGCGCCGGTCAGCGACGGGACGAGCGTGAAATGCTGGTAGACCATGCCGAGCCCCAATGCCGAGGCATCCTTCGGACTGGCGATCGCGACCTCGCGGCCATCGACCAGCATGTCGCCGGCGGTCGGATGGTAAAAACCCATCATGCATTTGACCAGCGTCGACTTGCCGGCGCCGTTTTCGCCGAGCAGCGCATGGAACGATCCCGCCGGCACCTTGATCGAGACATCGTCCAGCGCGGTGAAGGCGCCGAAGCGCATGGTCATGCCGATGGTCTCGACGCCGACGGCTTTCTTGCCGATGCTTCCGCTCAAGATCGTGTCCTCACGGCAGCTGCGCGACGAAGGATACCGAATTCGACACCGCGCCGAACACGCCGCCCTGCATCTT
Organism: Mesorhizobium sp. M0500; assembly: GCF_040321165.1. Classification (NCBI taxonomy): domain Bacteria; kingdom Pseudomonadati; phylum Pseudomonadota; class Alphaproteobacteria; order Hyphomicrobiales; family Phyllobacteriaceae; genus Mesorhizobium; species Mesorhizobium sp. M0500. Next base: position 131,607 of record NZ_JAMYRB010000004.1, on the reverse strand, counting down.
GATCATCTTGATCGCGGCGAGATGGTTGCCGTAATCGGTCGCGCCGCAGCAATCCTCCAGCATGACGCATTCAAAGCCGCGATCATTGGCCTCGCGCATCGTCGTGTGGACGCAGACATCGGTGGTGATGCCGGTCAGCACGATGTTTTCGATGCCGCGCTGGTGCAGGATCAGCTCCAGGTCGGTGGCGCAGAACGAGCCCTTGCCCGGCTTGTCGATGATCGGCTCGCCAGCCGCCGGATAGAGGTCGGGGATGATGTCCCAGCCGGGTTCGCCGCGCACCAGGATGCGCCCGCAAGGCCCGGGGTCGCCGATGCCGGCATTGATGCGGCGCGAGCGCCAGCGCTTGTTGGCCGGCAGGTCGGCGAGATCGGGCCGATGGCCCTCGCGCGTGTGGATGATGGTGTAGCCCTTGGCCCGCATGGCTGCGAGCACCGACTTGATCGGCTCGATCGGCGCCCGCACTAGCGAAAGATCGTAGCCCATATGATCGACATAGCCGCCCGGCCCGCAGAAATCGGTCTGCATGTCGATGATGATCAATGCCGTATTGTCCGGCCGCAGCTCGCCATTATAGGGCCATGGATAGGGGTCGGCATCGATGTAGCGCTGGGTGATCTCGGCTCTGGCGTTCATCGGAAAAAACTCCAGTCATTTGGTGATCGACAACTCGCCCGGCGCGCCGGCAAGCGAGCGGTTCGGCGACGATGTGGCGATCATGATAATGAGCGTGAGGATGTAAGGTGCGGCGTAGAAGAGATAGTAGCCCTGCGTCACCCCGACCGATTGCAACGCCGGGCCCAGCGCGCCGGCGCCGCCGAACAACAGTGCCGCGGCAAAGCAGCCAAGCGGGTTCCAGCGCGCGAAGATGACCAGCGCCACCGCCATCAGCCCCTGCCCCGACGAGATGCGTTCGGTCCAGCTGCCGGGGTAATAAAGCGACAGATAGGCGCCGCCGATGCCGGCGAGCGCACCGCCGACGCCTGTCGCAAGCAGGCGCACGGTGTTCGGATTGAGGCCCATGGCGCGCGCCGCATCGGAGCTGTCGCCGACGACGCGCACGACCAGGCCGGCGCGGGTGTTGCGGAAGGCCCACCACAGGAACAGCGCAAGTGCGGCCCCGATCAGGAACAGCACGTTGACGTTGAGCGCCGCCTGCACCTGCGGGATATCCGACCAGCCACCGAAGGCGAGGGCCGGCAGGTCTGGTGCCGAGGGCTGGATGAATGGCTTGCCGAAGAAGAAGGCGAGACCGGAGCCGAACAGCATAAGCGCGATGCCGATGGCGATGTCGTTCACCCCGCGGAATTTGCAGATCCAGCCGTGGAACAGCCCGAAGCAAAGACCGGCACCTGCGGCAGCCAGCAGGCCGAGCCATGGCGAGCCGGTCATCACCGCGACGGCGTAGGCAGTCATCGCACCGAAGACCAGCGTGCCTTCGAGGCCAAGATTGATGCGGCCGGAGCGCTCGGTAATGGCTTCGCCGAGCGAGACGAAGATGAAGGGCGTCGAAACGCGGATGGCGCCGCCGAGAATGGCGAGCGGCACGCCCCACAGGCCGATCTCGGTCGCGTCCATCAGGAGCCCCTCTTCCACAGATCGGGATTGAAGACCTTGAAGCGGCCGTAAAAGGTTTCGCTGAACAGGATGACGACGAAGAGCATGCCTTGCAGCACCAGCACGGTGGCGTCGGGAAGGTCCATGCGGCGCTGGATCAGCCCGCCGGAAGCGCCGATACCGCCGAGCAGGAAAGCGACCGGGATGATGGCGAGCGGATTGTGGCGGGCGAGGAAGGCGACGAGGATGCCGGTATAGCCATAGCCGGCGGCGAGCGAGGCGTTGGCGCTGCCTTGCACGGCGCCGACCTCCAGCATGCCGGCCAGCCCGGCAAAGCCGCCGGCGAGCCCGGTGAAGCCGACGATCAGCGGCCCGACGGCAAGCCCTTGCACCTGAGCTGCCCTGACATTGCCGCCGGCGATGCGGGCGGCAAACCCCCAGCGCGTCTTTTCGATCAACAGCCAGGACAGGACGCAGGCGAGAATGCCGACGACCAGGCCCCAGTGCACGTCCATGCCTGGAATGTTGCCGATGCGGTAGGCATCCGCCAGCGGCTCGGTCGAGGGTTTGTTGAGCGAAGCCGGATCGCGCAGCGGCCCTTCGACCAGATGGTTCATCAGCGCGATGGCGATATAGGCCATCAGCAGGCTGGAGATGGTTTCGTTGACGGCGCGGTAGTGGCGGAGTGCGCCGACGGCACCGATCCAGATGCCGCCGGCGACCGCGCCCGCCACGCCCATCAGCAGGATGACCAGAAAAGCCGGCGCGCCATTCGCCGCGACGCCGATGGCGGCGGCGGCAACGCCGCCCAGCACGATCGCGCCTTCGCCGCCGATGACGACGAGGCCGAGCCGGGCCGGCAGCGCCACGCAGAGCGCTGCCAATAAAAGCGGTGCTGCCCGCGACAGCGAGTTCTGGATCGAGAACCACGAGCCGAAGCCGCCGCGCCACATCGTCTCGTAGAGTTGCACCGGCGATTTGCCGACCAGCGCGATGAACACGCTGAACAGCGCCATGCCGACGATCAGCGCCGCGAGCGGTATGACGAAGGCTTCCGCCTGCCGCGCCGCCCATTCGAGCGCCGCCGGATAATTCCTGGCGCCAAACAGCGCCGGTGCGCCCGCAGTGCTGACAGTGTCTGCCATGGCCCCGTCTCCGATCCGGTTCAGGCGGTCGAACCGACGACGCCCTCGACCAGGTAGTCCATGCTTTCGAGTTCGAGCGCGGTCTCGGCGAAGGCCTGGCCTTCGGTCGCGACGACGACGCCCTTGTTGCTCTTCAGCGGACCCTTGATGACGGAAAAGCCGCCTTTCATCATTTCGGCCAGCGTGCCGTCGAACTGCTTGCGGGCGGCCTCGCCGACAGCGGGGCCGAGCGGCCTCATCTTGACGAAGCCGTCGGCCAGGCCACCGCGCGTGAAATTGGGCAGCGGCGTGCCGGCCACCAGATCGTCGACGAACATCTTGTAGACCTTGGCCCAGTTCCATTCCGCGCCGGTCAGGTATTTTTCCGGCGCCAGCGGGCTCTGGTTGGCATGATAGCCGCAGACGAAGGCGCCACGCCCGGCCGCCGTCTCGACCACCACCTTGGGGCTATCGACATGGCAGGTGATGACGTCGGCACCCTGGTCGACCAGCGCATTGGTGGCCTCGGCCTCCTTGACCGCTAGCGACCACTCGCCGGTGAAGATCACCTGGCAGGTGATGGTCGGGTCGACCGAGCGCGCGCCGAGCAGGAAGGAATTGATGTTGAGCAGCACCTGCGGGATCGGCTTTGCCGCGACGAAGCCGAGCTTCTTGGTTTTGCTGGTGTGACCGGCGACGACGCCGTTCAGATACTGGCCCATGCCGATATAGCCGAAATAGGAACCGGCATTCATCGGATGCTTGTCCTTGTTCCACATGCCACCACAATGGCGGAACTGCACGTCGGGGAATTTCGCGCACATGGCGAGCATGTGCGGATCGAAATAGCCGAACGAGGTCGGGAAGATCAGCGACGCACCGTCGAGATTGATCATCGATTCCATCGTCTTCTGAACGTCGACCGTCTCCGGCACGTTCTCCTCCTCGACGACGGAAATTCCTTCGATCCCCTTCAGCGTGGCGGCCCCTTCGGCATGCGCCTGGTTGTAGCCGTAGTCGTCCTTTGGCCCGACATAGATGAAGCCGACGGTGGCCGTCGCGGCGAAGGCCCTGCTGATCGGAAACGATGCGGACGCAAGGCCGAGCGCCGCTCCGGCGGCGGAGGTCTTGAGCAGGTCGCGGCGGCTAAGCATGAATCTCTCGGACATTGAATGCTCCCTCTGTGGGGCCTTTGGGGCCGGTTAACACCTCAATGAAAGAAGTGTATGCAATCGGCATGCCAGTTTCAGAAATGAGATTTATTCAGCAATATCAATGAGTGTGCCGATGTGGACTGCACAAAGCCGGAGCAATTGCATACACTTTTTGCCTCCAAAATCGCCAATTTGACATGAAGGCTAAAACATAGGCATACAGAGATGCGGAGGAATCGAAGCCGGTGAGTGGCTTACGGCTCTAGCGAACAGACTGGACGGAGGAGACGTGTCGGGAAAGCGCAATTTGATCAGGTCGGGCACGACCGTCGATCAGATGGTGAGGGCGATCAGCGACCGGATCGTCACCGGTTTCCTGCGCCCGGGCGAAAAGCTCGACGAGGCCTCGCTCGCCGCCCGCTTCGACGTCTCACGCACGCCGATCAGGGAAGCGCTCAGCCGGCTCAGCGCCATGGGGCTGGTCGAAAGGCGGCCGAACCGCGGCGCTACCGTCGCCGTGGTGACGCAAGAGCACCTCGCCTCGATGTTCGAAAGCATGGCCGAGCTTGAAGCGATCTGCGCGCGGTTCTCGGCCGAGCGCATGACCGCTGGCGAGCGCCGCACGCTGGAGGCCGAGCACCAGGCCTCGGCGCGCTTGGTGCAACTCGGTGCCGAGGAAGAGTATGAGTTTTTCAACACCGAGTTCCACACCCGGCTCTATCGCGGCGCCCACAGCAAGCACATTTATGAACTGACAGTCATGACCCGTGGCCGGCTGGCGCCGTTCCGGCGCGCGCAATTCATGCTGCCCGGCCGGCTGGCCCAGTCATGGCGGGAGCATGACGCCATCGTGACAGCAATCATGCGCGGCGACAGTGCGGCGGCCGGAACAGCCGCCAAGGATCATGTCTCGATCGTCAGCGAGGCGAGCGCCGTCTTTGCCATCGGCGATCGCCCCAAAGGCAGGACCGAGCCGTTCCCGACATCGGCTTCCTAACCGTCAATCGACCAGCACGGCGACCACGGCAGCGCAGTCGCCGGCCTTGACCAGCCCCGGAAAATGCCGCGCCGCCAACAGACCGGACATTTTGGCCCGGATCTCCCGCGGAGCGCCGCCGGTGCGGCCTATGGAATGGATACGTGCCAGCACCTGGTTCTCTGCCACCGCCTCGCCGAGATCGATCATGGTTTCGATCATCCCGTCGTCCTCGGCGAACGAGAAGCAATCGCCCGATGGCATGTCGAGCCAGCGGGTTGGCTGCATCTCGACCGCGCCGGCGACGATGCCGGCATGGCGCAGCACATTGAGCACGCCGCGACGTGCGATCCGCACCGTTTCCGCGCGCGAAGTCCCGCCGCCGCCAAGCTCTGTGGTGATGAACAGCTTGCCCATCTCTTCGGCGGCAGTGTCGAACATGCCGACCGCGTCGATCTCCAGCATTTTCATCGACCATGGTGCGGAAAAGGCTTCAACCGCAGCGAAACCCTTTGCTTCCAGCACCTTGTCGGGCCGGATGTGGGCGGCGCAGAACGGCACGAAGTCGAGCGTCTTGCCGCCGGAGTGGAAGTCGAGCGCGATGTCTGTACGGGGCAGAAGCTCGCGCTGGAAATAATCGGCGATCTTCTCGGTCACCGTGCCGTCGGGCCGGCCGGGAAAGCTGCGGTTGAGATTACCCTTGTCGATCGGCGAGGTGCGCGTGCCGACGCGGAACGCCGGATAGTTCATCGCTGGCACGATGATGATCGTGCCGCTGACTTGCTTCGGGTTGAGCGTACGGGCGAGGTCATAGAGCGCCAGCGGCCCCTCGTACTCGTCGCCATGATTGCCGCCGGTGAGCAATGCGCTCGGCCCCTTGCCGTTGCGGATGACGCAGATCGGGATCATCACCGATCCCCAGGCGGAATCGTCGCGGCTGTAAGGCAGGCGCAGGAAACCGTGCTGCACGCCGTCGCGCTCGAAATCGACGGTCGGCGTGATCGGTGACGGGCGAAGGCTGGACATCGGGCTCAATTCTTCACCACCAGTTTGCGCGGCACATTCGCCAGGCACTCGACGCCCGTCTCGGTGATCAGGATGGATTCGGTGATTTCCAGCCCCATCGTCTCAAGCCACAAGCCGGTCATGAAATGGAAGGTCATACCGGGCTTCAACTCGGTGCGGTCGCCTGGACGCAGGCTCATCGTGCGCTCGCCCCAGTCAGGCGGATAGGAAAGCCCGATCGGGTACCCGGTGCGGTTGTCCTTGACGATGCCGTACCGCTTCAGCACCGCGAAGAAGGCGTTGGCGATCTCCTCGCATGTGTTGCCGGGCTTGGCGGCGGCAAGTCCCGCCTCCATGCCTTCCAGCGTCGCCTTTTCGGCATCGAGGAATTCCTGCGTCGGTTTACCAAGGAACACGGTCCGCGACAGCGGGCAGTGATAGCGGTTGTAGCAGCCTGCGATCTCGAAGAAGGTGCCCTCGCCCGATTTCATCGGCCGGTCGTCCCAGGTCAGATGCGGCGCCGATGCGTCGGCGCCCGACGGCAGCAGCGGCACGATCGCCGGATAGTCGCCGCCGATGCCGTCGACGCCGCGCGTGCCGGCATCGTAGATCTCGGCGACCAGGTCGCATTTGCGCATGCCGACCTCGATCTTGTCGACGATGCGCTGGTGCATCGCTTCCACGATGCGGGCGGCCTTGCGCATGTAGTCGATTTCGGTCGGGCTCTTCACCGCGCGCTGCCAGTTGACGAGTGCCGTGGCGTCGACGAAGCGGGCATTGGGTAAGTGCTTCTGCAGCGCTGCGAAGGCAGCGGCCGAGAACCAGTAATTGTCCATCTCGACGCCGATGCTGAGCTTGCCCCAGCCGCGATCGGAGAGCACGCTGGACAGAAAATCCATCGGATGGCGCTGGGTCGACTGCACATAGTGGTCGGCATAGCCGACGATGTTGTCGTGCGCGAGATAGGCGGTGCGCTTGGCGCCGTTGGCGTCCTGGCCGCGCCCGTACCACAGCGGCTCGCCCGACGGCGGCACGATGACAGCCTGATGCACATAGAACGACCAGCCGTCATAGCCGGTCAGCCAGGCCATGTTGGACGGATCGCTGACGACGAGCAGATCGACGCCCTTGGCCTCCATCGCCTTCCGCGTCTTGGCGAGGCGCTCCGCATATTCGCCGCGCGAGAATTTCAAGTTGGGCTGCATTGTTCTTGGTCCTCGTTTGTTGGGCCTTGCGGCCAGCATCAGCTTTCGAAAATCGTACCGGTCTTGGCCGCACGCGCACGGTCGCGGGCGAGCGTGGCGATCGCCGTGTCCTGCACGCCGGTGCCGGTCAGGTCGGCAATGGTGATGTCGCTGTCCGAGCGCCGGCCATGCCTTTCGCCGGCGATGATGTGGCCAAGCTCGGTGATTTCGGCATCGGACGCCATCACGCCCGCCGCGATAGCATGGTGCAGTTCGCCCAGCCGCCGCGTCTGTTTGGCGCTATCGGCGACGTAGAGATCGGCCATGCGCAGGATCGCCGGCGCGATCTCGTTCTTGTGCTCGGCATCCGAGCCCATGGCAGTGATATGCTGGCCGGCGGAAACGAAGCCGGCCTTGATCAGCGGCTCGGTCGACGGCGTCGTGGTGACGATGATGTCGGCATCGGCCGCAGCCTTTGCCGCGTCGGGCTCGGCGTGAACGGCGATGCCCAGTCTTTCGGACAATGCGTCGGCCGCGGCCTCGGCCTTGGCGGCATCCCTTGCCCAGATGCGAGCCTCGGTGATCGGCCGCACCAGCATCAGCGCTTCGAGCTGCAGTCCGGCCTGAACACCGGCGCCGAAGATCGCGGCAACGGAGGAACCCGGCCGCGACAGATGCTTGGCGGCAACCGCGCCGGCCGCCGCCGTGCGGATGTCGGTGAGATAGCCATTATCGAGCAGCAGCGCCTCGACCAATCCGGTTTTCGCCGACAGCAGCACCATCATGCCGTTGACGCTGGGCAGGCCGAGCTTGGGATTATCGAAAAAGCCGGGGCTGATCTTGATCGCAAAACCGTCGATACCCGGTACATAGGCGGTCTTGACGTCGACCTCGCCGCGATGCTCGGGAATGTCGAGCCGAAGGATCGGCGGCATCGCCACCGGCAAGGTGGCGAGCGCCCGGAACGCGTTCTCGACGCAGGCGATGGCATCAAGATCGAGCTTCACGATCTTGCGCAATTCAGCTTCGGTGAGGATCGTCATCCGGCTCATGCTGCGCTCTCCGCAATTGCTTCGCCGCAGATGATCTTGCGGTGCAGTGTCATATCGATGTTGCGGCCGGACAGCACGAGCACCGTCGGGCCGCTCGCCCTGACCTTGCCGGCAAGCACGGCTGCGATGCCGACCGCGCCGGCGCCTTCGACGATCTCGCGCTCCTGTTCATAGGCATGGCGGATGCCGGTGGCGATCTCGTCCTCGCTGAGCAGGATCACATCGTCGAGCAGGTCGCGGCACATGGAAAAGGTCAGCCGGTTGTCGAGGCCTATGCCGCCGCCGAGGGAATCGGCCAGCGTCGGCAGTTCCTCGACCAAAACCGAATGTCCGGCGTCGAGGCTCGCCTTCATCGCCGCACCGCGCGCCATTGAAACGCCCATCACCTTCGTCGCCGGGCTGACGCCCTTCACGGCAGCAGCGACGCCAGCCGCCAGCCCACCGCCGGAAAGCGGCACCAGCACCAAGGCGGCGTCCGGAACCTGTTCGATGATCTCCAGCCCGAGCGTGCCTTGCCCGGCGACAATGGCAGGATGGTCGAAGGGCGGCAGCATGATCAGCCCCTCTTCCGCGACCAGCCGTTCGACCTCCCGCTGCGCATCGTCCTGGCTGTTGCCGACGATGCGGATCTCGGCGCCGAGCCGACGGATCTCGTCCAGCTTGTTCTGCGGCACCAGCCGCGACATGCAGATCGTCGCGTGGATGCCTTGCAGTCGAGCAGCATAGGCAAGCGCCCGGCCGTGGTTGCCGGTCGAGGCAGCGACGACGCCACGCGCCCTCTCCTCGTCTGTCAGCGAAGCGATAGCGTTCGAGGCACCGCGCAGCTTGAAGGCGCCGGTGGTCTGCCGATGTTCGAGCTTGAGATAAACAGGAGCGCCCAAGTGCTGGGAAAGACTCCGGGAAGGAACGGTCGGCGTACGCTCGATCTTGCCTGCGATGCGCTCGCGCGCGGCGCGGATATCGGAGAGGCTTATCCTGGACGTGGTCATGGCTCTGCAATCAGTTCAGCGGCAGCGTCATCAGACGGCCGAATTCAGGACGCGACATCTTATCTCCGCAAAGCCGCAGGCAATTCCAGGCCGTCGCCTGGTTGCTGGTGACGACAGGGCGGCCGATGGCCTCTTCCATACCCACAACTGCCGCCGCGGACCGCAGTGCCGTGCAGGAGACAAACAGCGCGTCCGAGTGTTCGGCCGTCGCCTCGCGAGCCAGATCGACCAAGGATTTCGGCGCAATCCGCGCCATCTCGCGGTCGTCCTCGAAGCCGAGGCAAGTGAAGCTGGCGATCTCGAATCCATGCTCGCTGAAATAGGTCGCCATCGGCCGGCTGGTCTCGACCGTATAAGGGGTAAGAATGCTGATCGTCCTGGCGCCCAGCGCCTTCAGGCCGCGCACGCCGGCCATCGGCGGCGTAACCACCGGCGCGCCGGGTTTCGCGGCCTGCACCGCCGCCTCGATTTCGGCATCGCCGATCACGACGGAAGCTGAGGTGCAGGAATAGCAGATCGCATCGAGCGGCTCGTCGGGCAGGATCAGGGCCGCGGCCGCCGTCAGTGACGGCTGCATCTTGCGCAAATTGTCCGGCGTCGTCGGGTTGGCGTAGGGGATGCGCGCGACATAGATGCCGATGCGGTCGCTTGCCACCATGCGGTGAAAATCCGGTTCGCTCGTATGGTCGGTGGCAAGGATGATCAGGCCGACCCGCTTTTCCAGCGGACGCGCATCGAGCGGCGGCCGGGCCGAGTGCAGGCGGATATCGGGTGCAGCGCTCATCGTTCGATCCGCCCATAACGGTGTTCCAGCCAGCGCAGCAGCACCACCGAGAACAGGCTGATGGCGAGGAAGAAGGCGCCGACCAAGGTGATCGGTTCGATATACCGATAATAGGTATTGGCGACGCTCTTGGCCTGGTTCATCAGTTCCAGCACGGTGATCGCCGACAGCAGCGGCGTCTCTTTGAACATGGCGATGAAATAATTGGCAAGCGCCGGGATCATCGGGGGGATCGCCTGCGGAATGATGATGTGCGTCCAGGTCTGGGTGGCGTTTAGATTGCAGGCCTTGGCCGCTTCCCACTGGCCGCGGGGCACATTGTCTATGCCGGCGCGGTAGACCTCGGCCGTGTAAGTTCCGTAATGCAGCCCGAGACCGATGACGCCCGCCACCAGCGGCGGCAACAGGATGCCGAAATCCGGCAGCACGTAGAAGATGAAATAGAGCTGCACCAACAGCGGCGTGCCACGGATGAACTCGGCAAGGAAACCGACGGTGCGCGACAGAGCCCTGTTCGGCGACCGGCGCGCCAACGCGATGCCCAGCCCAACGATGGCCGCCAGCACCGAGCCGAGCAGCGTCGCCAGGATGGTGATCTTCACCCCCTCGATCAGCGTCGGCAGGATCTGCCGGACAAAATCCCAATCCCATTCCATTAGCAGGCCCGATCCATCATACGCGCACCCCGTCGAGGCCACGAGCCATGCGGCGTTCCAGCGACCGCACGCCCCAGGAGATGAGCAGCGCCAGCACGAAATAGATGACGAGGATGGTGCTGAACGGCACCAGAGTATTGCCGGTCTGCGAGCGCACCACCTGCGCCTGGAAGGTCAGGTCGGCGAGCGAGATTAGCGAAACGACGGCGGTGGCCTTGAGCAATTCAATGGCGTTGTTGCCGAAGGTTGGCAGCATCACCAGAAGCGCCTGCGGCAGGATGATATGGCGCATGGCTTGCCAGCGGCCGAGATTGAGGGCGGTGCAGGCCTCATATTGTTCGCGGCCGATAGACTTGATGGCGCCACGCACCACTTCCGCCGCATAGGCGCCGACATTGAGGCCCAGCGCCAGCACCCCGGCCTGCAGCGGCGTCAACGAAATGCCGGCAAAAGGCAGCACGAAATAAGCCCAGAACAGCTGCACGAAAATCGAGGTGCCGCGGAAGAACTCGATATAGGCGGTGGCCAGCGCGCGTAGCACGAAAAACCGCGACAGCCGCCCCAGCCCGGCAAGAAAGGCCATGACCAAGGCCAGCACCGACCCCATCAGCGTCAGCTCGATGGTGACAAGCGCTCCTTGCAATATCAGGCCGAAATAGCCGGACCATTGGGTCATTGGGGCTAAGCGTTTCCTCGCTTGGTGATCATTGCAGAACGCCGGCGCCGCCCCTCATCCGCCTGCCGGCACCTTCTCCCCGTTATAGGGACGGGGAGAAGGGTGAAGCTCCAGCGTTGACGCCCCCCTCTCCCCGTTTTTGACGGGGAGAGGCTAGGGTGAGCGGCACTTTTTACTTCGCCGAGCAGAGCTTGTCGCGGCTCGTCGACATTGCCGCCGCCGCCGAGAAGCCGTAAGGCTCGATGATCTTGGCGAACTCGCCGGACTTCTTCAGTTTCGCCAGCTCGACATCATAGGCGTCGCGCAGCGCTTCGTCGCCCTTCTTGAAGGCCGCGCCGTCGCAATAGACCGGCGCACCGACCACCGGCGCGATGACTTCGAGGTTCGGATCATTGGCTTTCTTGACCAGGTCGTTGATCGACAGCACGGGCAGCGAATAAGCATCGATGCGGCCGTCCTGCAGCATCTTCAGGCCGCTCTGGCCGTCCGGCACGACGATGACGCGCTCGCGCGGCACACCTGCGGTGAGCGCCAGCTTCTCTTCAGTGCCGCCACCCGGCGCGCCGATCGTGGCGCTCGCGTCCTTCGCGACGTCCTCGTAGCTCTTGAAACCCTTCGGGTTGCCCTTCTTCACCAGCATCGCCTCGGCGTCGCACAGCACCGGTTCCGAATAGGCGACCGCAGCACAACGTTCCGGCTTCATGAACAGGCCGGCAGTGACGACGTCGAAACGGCCGGCCTGCAGGCCGGGAATCATGGCGCCATATTCCGAGATCGAGGCGACGATATCGTTGACGCCAAGGCGCTTGAAGATTTCACGGGCAACGTCAGGCGCCGCACCCGAAACCTTGCCGTCGGCAGCGACCGCCGTATAGGGCGGCTCGTTGGCGATGGCGACGCGGGCAAAGCCTTGCGCCTTGAGCTCTTCGAGCTTGCTGTCGTCGGCCGAGCCGGCCGTCGAGGCGGCCAGCACCGCCGTCAGCGCAATACCGGCGACGCCGGCCAAAATGGCAAATTTCTTCATTGTTCCCAACTCCTTGTTTGTCTGTCTTCTTGGCTTGCTTGAGGCGTCGCCGCCTCGCATGGCAGTCAGACCCGATGTCCGGCCGCAATGATCTTCTTCAGGAAACCTTGCGTACGCTCCTGTTTGGGATGGCGGAAAATCTCGTCGGGCTTGCCCTCCTCGACTATTCTGCCGCGATCGAAGAACAGCACCCGGTCGGCGAAGTCATGGGCGAAACCCATCTCGTGGGTGACCAGCAGCATGGTCATGTCGGTCTCGGCGGCGAGCTTGCGCATGACGTTGAGCACCTCGTCGACGAGCTCAGGGTCGAGCGCCGAGGTGACCTCGTCGAACAGCATGATTTTCGGCGACAGCGCCAGCGCCCGCGCAATCGCGACGCGCTGCTTCTGGCCGCCTGAAAGCTGCGCCGGCATCGCCTTGGCCTTGTCGACCATGCCGACCATGTCGAGCAGTTCCATCGCCCGCTTTTCGGCGGCGGCCCGCGGCACGCCTTTGGTCAGCATCGGTGCCAGCGTCACATTGTCGATGACGCATTTGTGCGGAAACAGATTGAACAGTTGGAAGACCATGCCGATCTTCTGGCGCATCTTTGCCAAATGCCGTTCATCGGCCGTCAGCAGCCGGCCGTTACGCTCCATGTGGTACAACTGTTCGCCGTCGACCTGGATGTGGCCGCTGTCGATACGCTCTAGCGTCATCAGGATGCGCAGGATCGTCGTCTTGCCCGAACCCGATGGACCGATCAGTGCCAGCTTCTCGCCGGGCATGACTTGCATCGAGAGGCCGTCCAGCACCCTGAAGGTGCCGAAGCTTTTTGAAATGCCGTCGATCTTGATGATGGGAGCCGACAATGAATTTCCCGTGCTGGAGAAGCTTGCCTTTAACGATGCGGATCGCGGCAAATCATGTCAATCAAGAAAATAATATCATGACAATATTTCGGATTCCGCACAATTTCGCGCCATTTGTCGCCTAGATCGCAAGCAGGAGATGCTCGGGATCGCCGAGCAGAAGCTTGGTGACAACGCCGAGACCGGCACGCAGTTCCCCCTCCGTGGTCGAGCCCAGCGAAATCCGTACGGCTGGATGCCAAGGCATCTGCGAAATGCGAAACGACGTGCCGGGCGCGATCGCCACGCCCTGCAGGCGGGCCTGGGAAACAAAGCTTTCCTCACCGCGGTCATCGGGCAGTTGCAGCCAGATATGCAGCCCGTCGCGATGAGCCCGATAGTCCACTCCGGCGAGCACCTCGGCGGCGATGTCCAGACGCCGCCGCAAAGCCATACGCTGCCATCGAACGAGTTCCATCGCGGTGCCGTCGGTCACCCATTTGCTGGCGATCTCGGCCACCATCGGAGTCGCCATCCAGTTCGAGACCAGGTGGCGGTTGGCAACCGCGGCGACATAACGATCGGGCGCCGCGAGATAGCCGATGCGCAGGCCCGGCACCACGATTTTAGTGAAGGAGGTGACATACAGCGTGCGCTCGGGGGCAAACGCCGCGACGGGCGGCGGCCGATCCTCGACCAGCGGGCCGAGCACGTCGTTCTCGATGATGGCGATGTCGTGCCTGCGCGCCACCGCCGCGATCTGCTCGCGCCGGCCGGCATCCATCAGGGTGGCCGTAGGGTTGATCACCGACGGCTGCACGAACACGGCGCGGATGTCCGACAGCCGGCAGGCCTCGTCCAGCGCTTCCGGGATCAGCCCATTGTCGTCGATCGGCAAACCCTCGAGATTGAAGCCGAGATAACGCGCCAGCGGGATCAGCGTGTGGTGACCGATCGCCTCGGTGGCGACGGTCGAGCCGGGCGGCGCCACGCTCATCAGCGCCACTGTCATCCCTGCGGTGGCGCCGTTGGTCAGGCTGATGTTCTGCGGCGACGCGTCGAGGCCACAGAGGCGTAGCCACTCGACACCCACCGCGCGGTGGCGCGGGAACACCATGTTCGGCCTGAACGACAGTGCCGAGCTCGACGGCAGGTTTTCGGCGAGCCAGCCCAGCGCCTGCCTCAGCCGCTCCAGATGCATCGGTTCGCAGACCGGCTTCAGGATGGAGAGATCGATGACCTCGCCCAGCCGCTCCGGCAGATAGGGGGGCTCCGGCTCGCGGCGCTGTGTCTGCACGAAGCTGCCGCGGCCGACCTCGCCGGACACCAGCCCGCGGCGGATCAGCTCCTCATAGGCGCGGCTGACCGTCTGCACGGAAAGTTGCAGATCGTCAGCCAACTGCCGGTGCGTCGGCAATCGCGCACCGTTGGCCAGGCGCCCGTCATGGATGGCCCGCGCGAACTGGTCGGCGAGCGATTGATAGGCCGGCCGCCGGATAAGAGCGGGATCTGGTCGCCAAAATGTCATGACTTATTAGAGATCGAAATCAGTGCAATTGACAATCGAAATAATGCGCCGTCATGGTGTCCGGCACTGGAAGTGGGCGATCATGGCTGCAGCGAAACTCGATCCGATCGATATGAAAATCCTCGACGCCATCCAGCGCGACGGGCGCATCACCAAGCTGGCGCTGGCCGAGAAAGTCGGCCTGTCGCCGACGCCGTGCTGGATGCGGCTGCGCAAGCTGGAAAAGGCCGGCATCGTCTCGGGCTACCATGCCAGGATCGCCATGCGCGCCATCGCGCCGGTCGCTACCGTGCTGATGGAGGTGACGCTGGCTAGCCACCGCCAGGCCGACTTCGACCGTTTCGAGCGCGTCATCCGCGACATCCCCGAGATCGTCGCCTGCTGGTCTGTCGGCGGCGGCGTCGATTACCTGCTGAAGGTGATGGCGCGCGACATCGACGCCTATCAGCGGCTGGTCGACACTCTGCTCGAGCGCGAGATCGGCATCGACCGCTATTTCACCTATATCGTCACCAAGACGGTGAAGGAGGAGAGTGTGCTGCCGGTGGCGGACCTGTTGCCGGCGCAGTCGTGAGGTCGATCTGCCGGACCACACGTCTAGGAGATTGGTCGAGACATTTGTTGCTTCGTCATCCTGGGGCGAAGCAAGGAGCGAAGTGACGCGGCGCAGACCCCAGGATCCATTCCGTGACATCAGGGCGCCGCCACGGCGCAGAATTCTGCTCCGCTGCATTCCCTCTGCGAAGGTCACGGAATGGATCCCAGGGTCTCCGCGACGGAGCTTCGCTCCTGCTTCGCCCAGGGATGACGAGGCTGAGGAGGTGCAGCCAATCTCTCCACGGTTTGCTACAGTCTGACGTACGGCCGGAGAGATCGTCTGCCCGCTCGGTGCAATAGAGACAATCTCTCTACGTGCAGGCACGCAAACAGCCTCTCTGTTTGCGCGGCAGAGATAGTCTTGCGGCATCACCCGAACCGGGAGCCCGATGATGTCCGCACATTTTGCCCGCTCGCACCGCCATGAAGCGCTTGATCGCCTTGCCGACCGGCGGCTGCTGCGCGAACTCGCCTATGTCGCTGGCCACTGGACGGCGAGCGAGACCGCGGAGAGTTTCGAGGTGACCGATCCGGCCACCGGATCCACCGTCGCTTTCGTTGCCGCGCTCGATGCCCGGCAGACCACATTGGCGATCGATGCGGCATCGCGCGCCTTTCCTGCCTGGCGCGCATTGCTGCCGCAGGAACGGTCGAAAATCTTGCGAAAATGGTTCGATCTGATCGTCGCCGCCAAAAATGACCTGGCCCTGCTGATGACGCTAGAACAAGGCAAGCCGCTGAAGGAATCGCGCGGCGAGATCGACTACGCCGCCTCTTTTGTCGAATGGTATGCCGAGGAGGCCAAACGCCTCAACGCCGAAAGCGTCACCAGCCATCTGCCAAACGCCGAGATGGTGGTGCGACGCGAACCGCTTGGTGTCGTCGGCGTCGTCACCCCGTGGAATTTTCCCGCGGCCATGCTGACCCGCAAGGCGGCGGCCGCCCTCGCCGCCGGCTGCACCATCGTCGCGCATCCTTCCTCGGAAACGCCGCTGTCTGCACTGGCGTTGGCCGAGCTTGGCGAACGTGCCGGCCTGCCGGCTGGCGTGTTCAACGCCCTCACCGGCAGGGCTTCGATCATCGTCGGGCGGATGTGCGAAGACCCGCGGGTTCGCGCCATGAGCTTCACCGGCTCGACCGAGATCGGCAGGTTGATCGCCGCGCAAAGTGCGCCGACGATGAAGCGTCTGGTGATGGAGCTTGGCGGTCATGCGCCTCTGATCGTCTTCGCCGACGCCGATCTCGACAAGGCTGTGACCATCGCCGTCGACGCTAAATTCGCCACCTCCGGCCAGGACTGCCTCGCCGCCAACCGCATCTATGTCCAGCGTCCGATATACGATCGGTTCTGCGCTGCTTTCGCTAAACGCGTCGAGGCATTGCGGGCCGGCAATGGCCTCGCTGACGACACCGAAATCGGACCCTTGATGCACGAACGCGCGGTCAAGAAGGTCGAGGAGCAGGTGGCCGATGCGCTCGCCAAAGGCGCGCGTTGCCTGACCGGCGGCAAGCGCCATCCTGCCGGGCCGCTGTTCTACCAGCCGACCCTGCTGGCCGACGTTGGAGACGACGCTTTGATCATGCGCGAGGAGACCTTCGGTCCGGTTGCGGCAGTGACGCCTTTCGACAGCGAAGACGAAGTCGTCGCCCGCGCCAATGCGACAGAGTACGGCCTGGTCGCCTATGTCGTGACTGAAAACGGCGGTAGGCAATTGCGCATCGGCCGCGCGCTCGACTATGGCATGGTCGCCATCAACCGCGTCAAGATCACCGGCGCGCCGGTCCCGTTCGGCGGCGTCAAGCAGTCCGGCATCGGCCGCGAGGGCTCGCGTCACGGGCTCGAAGCCTTTACCGACTTCAAATATCTCTGCCTCGACGTGGCGTAACGCCCCGTCAGGCTTTTGCTTTCAAGGAGTAAAAAATGCTCGACCAGTCCAACGAACTCGCCGCCTGGGATCGCGATCATTTCTTCCATCCCTCGACCCATATGGGCACGCATGCGCGTGGCGAGAGCCCGACGCGTGTGATCGCCGGTGGCGAAGGCGTCACCATCTGGGACAATAACGGTCGCAAGAGCATCGATGCCTTCGCCGGGCTCTACTGCGTCAATGTCGGCTATGGCCGCCAGAAGATAGCCGACGCCATCGCCGCGCAGGCCAAGAACCTCGCCTATTACCACGCCTATGTCGGCCACGGCACCGAGGCATCGATCACGCTTTCCAAGATGATCATCGACCGCGCGCCGCAGGGCATGTCGAGGGTCTATTTCGGCCTCTCCGGTTCCGATGCCAACGAAACCAACATCAAGCTGATCTGGTACTACAACAACGTGCTCGGCCGGCCGGAGAAGAAAAAAATCATCTCGCGCTGGCGCGGCTATCACGGCTCCGGCATCATGACCGGATCGCTGACCGGCCTCGACCTGTTCCACAACGCCTTCGACCTGCCCCGCGCGCCGGTCCTGCACACCGAGGCGCCCTACTATTTCCGCCGCGCCGACCGCTCGCTGAGCGAGGAGCAGTTTTCGCAATACTGTGCCGACAAGCTCGAGGAGATGATCCTCGCCGAAGGGCCGGAAACAGTCGCTGCTTTCATCGGCGAGCCGATCCTCGGCACCGGCGGCATCGTGCCGCCGCCGGCCGGCTACTGGGTAAAGATCCAGGCGGTACTGAAGAAGTACGACGTGCTGCTGGTTGCTGACGAGGTCGTCACCGGCTTTGGCCGGCTGGGCACCATGTTCGGCTCCGACCATTACGGCATCAAGCCTGACCTGATCACCATCGCCAAGGGCCTGACCTCGGCCTATGCGCCGCTCTCCGGCGTCATAGTCTCAGACAAGGTCTGGCAGGTGCTCGTCCAAGGCTCCGACAAGCTCGGCTCGCTCGGCCATGGCTGGACCTATTCGGCGCACCCGATCTGCGTCGCCGCCGGCGTCGCCAACTTGGAACTGATCGACGAGATGGACCTAGTGCGGAACGCCGGCGAGACCGGCGCCTATCTCCGCGCCGAGCTGACGAAAGCCGTCGGCGGCCACAAAAACGTCGGCGAGGTGCGCGGCGACGGCATGCTGGCGGCGATCGAGTTCGTCGCCGACAAGAACGATCGCGTGTTCTTCGACGCCACGCAAAAAATCGGGCCGCAGGTCGCGACCACCCTTGCGGCAAGCGGCGTCATCGGCCGGGCCATGCCGCAGGGCGACATTCTCGGTTTCGCGCCGCCGCTCTGCCTCACCCGCGAAGAGGCCGACATCGTCGTGTCGAAAACAGCCGATGCGGTGAAAAGCGTGTTTGCCGACATCTGAAGAACCGACATGAATGCCATGACCAAGACCCTCCCCGCCACCATGGCCGCCGTGCAGCTGATCGGTCACGGCGGACCGGAAAAGCTCGTCTACCGCACCGATGTGAAAGTGCCCTCGCCCGCCCGGGGCGAAGTGCTGATCAAGGTCACCGCTTGCGGCATGAACAACACCGACGTCTGGGTGCGCCAGGGCGCCTATGGAACGGAGGAGGATGCCGCCGCTGTGTCGACCTGGCGTCGTCAGGGCAATACGCTGAGCTTCCCGCGCATCCAGGGCACCGACACGGTCGGCAACATCGTTGCCGTCGGCGACGGCGTGTCGCCGGCCCGCATCGGCGAGCGGGTGATGGTCGATTTCTCCATCTACAATCGCGACGACGATTCACTCGCCGACATCGACTATATGGGCCACGGTCGAGACGGCGGCTATGCCGAATACCAGGCGGTGCCTGCAGAGAATGCCCATGTCGTCGATACCGATCTGAGCGACGTCGAGCTTGCCACTTTCTGCTGCGCCTATCTCACCGGCGAGCAGATGCTGGAACGCGCCGCATTGAAGGCCGGCGAGCGTGTGCTGGTCACCGGCGCCTCGGGCGGCGTCGGCTCGGGCATCGTGCAGCTGGCGCGGGCGCGCGGCGCCATTCCCTATGCGGTTGCCGGCAAGGGCAAGGAACAGGCCGTGCGTGACATCGGCGCCGAGGCGGTGATCACCCGTGGCGTTGCCGATCTGCCGGCCGCCGTCAGCGCGGCGACCGGGGGCCAGCCGATCGACGTGGTGGCCGATCTGGTCGGCGGCGCGATCTTCAACGACCTCCTGCGCATCTTGAGGCCGGAAGGCCGCTATACCACGGCTGGTGCAATTGCCGGCCCGGTCGTGCAGCTGGATCTGCGCACCATGTATCTGAAACAGCTGCAACTGCATGGCTCGAGCCAGGGCACACGGGCGGATTTCCGCCGCATCGTGCGCTACATCGAGGAGAAGAAGATCCGGCCGCTGGTCGGCGGCGTCTACAAGCTGTCCGATTTCCATCGCGCCCAGGCGGATTTCATCGCCAAGGATTTCGTTGGCAAGCTGGTCGTCGTGCCGGATGCGATCGCCAAAATAGCGCGTCGACCAAAAACGCCTATGACAGGCTCGGGCCGTTCGCGGACGCGGTGAGGTCGAGCGCCACATCCAAGCAGCGTTTTCGTGATGGCTTTGTTTATCTGAATGAGCAAAACCCATTCTGATTTGGCTGCACGCCGGCAACAAGGATTCCTGACCCTCTCCTGCGGCGTTATAAGGTTTTCGCGATTTTCTTATAACTCCCGCTTGCGTCCCTTGAGGTCATGCCGCTATAAGAGAACCGCATTTTTCTTATAACCGGAGCCGCCTGACATGAAGACGGTCGACCTCGTTTACCGCACGATGTATGCGGAACTCGTCCAGCGATCCTTGGACGCAGCCTTCGAAACGGATTTCCCTACGACGGGCAATCTCGTCAAGGTGCCCGTCAAGGGCAAGGTATACTGGTATTTCGAGGAAACGCAGCCGACGAAGACGCGACGGTATGTCGGGCCTGACAGCGATCCCGAGATTGCAAAACGCGTCGAATCCTTCCGTCAGATCAAGGACGACCTCCGCGCCCGCAGGAAGCTGGTATCCACGCTCGTGCGCGAGGCAGGGCTGACAGAACCCGAAAGGTTCACCGGGGATGTCGTCGAGGCGCTGGGGAAGGCTGGCATCTTCCGCTTGCGCGGCGTCCTGGTCGGCACAGTCGCCTTTCAGTCCTACGCGGGCTATCTGGGCGTGAAGCTGCCCGGTGCAGCGTTGCAGACGGGCGATGCAGACTTCGCCCTATTCCATTCCGTGTCGGCCGCGGTCGAGGACAGCCTGCCGCCCATCCTCGAAATCTTGAGGGAGATCGACCCAACCTTCAGGGAAATCCCTTACAGATCAGATCCCGGACACGCGACGCAATTCGAGAACGCAGTCCGATACAAGGTCGAGTTCCTTACACCGAACACGGGCAGCGATGACTACGCCGATCATGCAACCTCGATGCCGTCTTTGGGCGGTGCATCCGCGCAGCCTCTTCGGTTTCTCGATTTCCTGATCCACGAACCAATCAGAACTGTGCTGCTGCATCGATCGGGAGTGCCTGTCGTGGTACCGTCGCCCGGACGATATGCGGTTCACAAGCTGATCGTTGCCTCGCGCCGACAGAACAACGCAAACGGCGTGGGCAAGCGGGAAAAGGATGTCCACCAGGCAGCACTTCTGGTCGAGGCACTGGAAGCTACCCGTCGCCAGGACGATCTCGCCATCGCGTTTTCGGAAGCGTGGGACAGGGGGAAACATTGGCGTGAAGCGATACAAAAAGGACTTGGCTTGATTCCCCAGAAACAGCGTGGCGACGTCGAGGCGACGATCGTCAACGCACTTTCAGGAATCGGCGAGGAACTGGAAGGATTCAGCGGCTCATCTGCGAAAACAAAGCACGGAGACTAAACGGCAGCAACGGGTGTGGAGGGTAACCTTCTGCCAGCCGTCGCCGAGGCGTTTTTGTTTTCAGGTTTCAAAATCGACTTTGCCTATTCAGCTCTGCGATCGGACCTGCTTGACGGCAGCCTCGAGCGACCGTTCAAACGCGTCGATCACCTGGTCGACCTGCGGCTCGGTGATGATCAGCGGCGGGCAGAAGGCCAGCGCGTCGCCCATATTGCGCGAGATGACGCCGTTCTGCTGCATGAAGCCGTTGACGAGCCCGCCCAGTTCACCGGTCTTCCCCCACGGCGTCTTGTTTGCCTTGTCGCCGACCAGCTCGACCGCCGCGACCAGGCCGATGCCGCGCACCTCGCCGACAAGCGGGTGCGAAGCGAGCGTGCGCAGCCGCTTCTGCAAATGCGCGCCGACCGCACGCGCATTGCCGACAAGGTCGCGCTCCTCGATCAGCTTCAGGTTCTCGAGCGCGACCGCTGCCGCAACAGGATGGCCGCCGCCGGTGAAACCGTGGCCGAAGGTGCCGATACGGTTGCTCTCGTCGGCGATCGGCTCGAATACCTTGTCATTGATCAGCAGGGCTGAGATCGGCAGGTAGGACGAAGAGATCTGTTTCGACAACACCATGATGTCGGGCCTGATGCCGAAGGTCTGCGAGCCGAACATCTCACCTGTTCGGCCAAAGCCGCAGATCACCTCGTCGGCGATGAGCAGGATGTCGTATCTCGATAGCACCGCCTGTATCTTCTCCCAGTAGCCGGCCGGCGGAACGATGACGCCGCCGGCGCCCATGATCGGTTCGCCGAAAAAGGCGGCGATGGTTTCCGGTCCTTCGGCGAGGATCAGCTTTTCCAGCTCGTCGGCGAGCCGCGTCGAAAACAGCTCTTCGCTTTCACCCGGCAGCGCCTCGCGCCAATGGTGCGGCGTCGAGGTGTGCAGCACATTGGCGATCGGCAGATCGAACGAAGTGTGGTTGTTGGGCAGTCCGGTCAGGCTTGCCGAGGCGATGGTGACGCCGTGATAGCCCTTCTTGCGGCTGATGATCTTCTTGCGCGCCGGCTGGCCGAGCGCATTCGACCGGTACCAGATCATCTTCATGGCCGTATCGTTGGCCTCGGAGCCGGAATTGGTGAAATACGCCTTGCTCATCGGCACCGGCGCCATCTGCACCAGTCTCTCGGCGAGATCGATCAGCGGCGAATGCGATTTGGAGCCGAAATCGTGATAGTAAGGCAGCTTCGACATTTGCCGTACTGCCGCATCGACCAGCCGCTTCTCCGAAAAACCGACCGCGACGCTCCAGAGCCCCGCCATCGCCTCGATATAGCGGTTGCCGGCAAGGTCCTCGACATAGATGCCGTCGCCCTTCTCGATGACGAGCGGCCCCGACTCCTGATGCTTGCGCGCATTCGTATAGCCATGCATGTGAAAGCTTATGTCGCGGGCTTCGGGTGAATTCGGTCTTGCGTCCATGACGGCTCCTGTGCTGCACGCGGAACAGTCCTGCCGCCGGTCCGGCTCAGCAGGTCCCCGTGCGTTATGCCGTTTGATGCATCTTTCTCGAACGGTATAGTGTCAAGCGCTTTCGACAGGGCCAGCGGATGGATGGACGCATGCAGAACTTCGGCTTGACCTGACCGTGGACCATGTCGACTGCATTGTCGCCGGCGCCGGCGTTGTTGGCCTGGCGATCGCGCGAGAGATGGCGCAGCGCGGCATCGATACGCTGGTCCTGGAAGCCGAGAGCGCTATCGGCACCGGAACAAGTTCGCGCAATTCCGAGGTCATCCATGCCGGCCTCCACTATCCGGTTGGATCGCTGAAAGCCCGGTTCTGCGTGGCCGGCCGGGAAAGACTCTATCGCTATTGCGAGGAGCGGGCGATCCCGCACGCGCGCTGCGGGAAGCTCATCGTTGCCACAAATGCCGAACAGGAGCCGGTGCTCGCCTCAATCCGGGCCAATGCACGCGCTTGCGGCGCCGGCGACCTGGTGCCGTTGCGCGAAGCCGAGGCGCATGCGCTGGAGCCCAGCCTTAAGTGCACGGCGGCGCTGCTGTCGCCCGCCACCGGCATCATCGACAGCCATGCCCTGATGCTCGCCCTGTTGGGCGACGCCGAGGAGCACGGGGCGGCACTTAGTCTCAACACGCGCATCGCCTCCGGCCGCATCGAAGCAGGCCGCGTCGTGCTCGAGACGGTGGACGCTGCCGGCGGCGAGCGCTTCGAGATCGCCACTCCGCGTTTCGTCAATGCCGCCGGGCTTGGCGCCGCAGCACTTGCCGGTTCGCTTGAAGGGCTCAATCAGCAATTCGTGCCAAAGCTCCATTATGCCAAGGGCAATTATTTTTCGGTGGCCGGCCGGGCGCCGTTCTCGCGATTGGTCTATCCGGTGCCCGAACCCGGCGGGCTCGGTGTTCATCTGACGCTCGACCTCAATGGCGTCGCCCGCTTCGGGCCGGACGTCGAATGGACCGATCAACTCGACTACCGCGTCGACCCGGCTCGTGGCGAGCGCTTCTACAGCGAGATCCGCAAATACTGGCCGGACCTGGCCGATGGCAGCCTGCAACCCGCTTACAGCGGCATCCGGCCAAAACTGTCCGGTCCCGGTGAGGCCAATGCCGACTTCGTCGTCCAGGACGTGGCGGTGCACGGCGTGGATAGCCTGGTCAACCTGTTCGGCATCGAAAGCCCCGGCCTGACCTCCTGCCTGACGATTGCCGACCATGTCGCGCAGTGCCTCGCGCCGAAGTTGTAGCGTGCGGCGCCCCGCGCCGCGATCTGCACTGTATCAAGGCGCATTGCGTGAACTTTCAGACGCAAGTCCCCTATGAGGCACATCGCGCACTTGCAGCCCGCTCCGCGCTCTGATTCCCTGCATTCTGGGGCTGTCCTGATTCGCACTGCCCGGTTCAGAGTTTTCGCAGTGCGCCCGGGACAAGCTTCCAGCGACCACTCGGCGTATCCAGGGAGAACGGCAATGAACACCGCGACGAGGCCGGTAATCTCGGAGATGAGGCCCAAGATCACCGTCGTCGGGGTCGGCGGCGGCGGCGGCAACGCCGTCAACAACATGATCGCCGAAGGCCTGCAGGGCGCGGAATTCATCGTCGCCAACACCGATGCCCAGGCCCTTGCCATGTCGAAGGCAACGAGGCTGATCCAGTTGGGCGCTCATATCACCGAAGGTCTCGGCGCCGGGTCCCTGCCCGAGGTCGGCCGTGCTGCGGCCGTGGAATCCATCGACGAGATCATGGATCACCTTGCTGGAACGCACATGTGCTTCGTGACCGCCGGCATGGGAGGCGGAACCGGCACTGGTGCCGCGCCTGTGATAGCGCAGGCAGCGCGGGCAGCCGGAATACTGACCGTTGCCGTCGTCACCAAGCCATTCGTCTTCGAAGGCAGGCGCCGCATGTACGCTGCCGATGAGGGCATCGAGCGCCTGCGCGAAAGCGCCGATACCGTCATCGTCATTCCCAACCAGAACCTGTTCAGGATCGCCGACGCCAGAACCACGTTCGCCGACGCCTTCGCCATGGCCGACCGGGTCCTCTATGCGGGTGTCGGCTGCATCACCGATCTGATCGTCAAGGAAGGCCTGATCAATCTCGACTTCGCCGATGTGAAGTCGGTGATGCGCGACATGGGCCGCGCCATGATGGGAACCGGCGAAGCCGCCGGAGAAGGCCGCGCCAAGAAGGCAGCGGAAGCGGCAATCGCCAACCCGCTGCTCGACGAAGCTTCGATGATGGGCGCCAAGGGCGTCCTTGTCTCGATATCGGGCGGCATGGACATGACGCTGTTCGAGGTCGACGAAGCCGCTACCCGCATCCGCGAGGAGGTCGACAACGATGCCGACATCATCGTCGGCGCCATCTTCGACAAGGCACTCGCCGGAAAATTCAGGGTGTCGGTCGTGGCGACCGGCTTGCGGCGTGGCCTGGAGATTCCACTGCTTGCCGAACCGGAAGTTCGCATGAACTGAACAGCGTTATCGCGTGCGGTTCGCTCAGCTGATTGCCAGCCTCGCGTCACCACGGCCGCGCGCCGTCGATGACTTCCATAGCGCGTGCAGCAAAACGGCCGGCCAGCGGTGCCACGTCGGCCGCATCGGCCGCAACCGCGCTGCCGGCCAGCACGCGGTCGGCGATGCCGACGAAGATCACGGCAAAGCGGAACATGGCAAACACCAGATGGAACCGCTGGAGCGGCGCCGTCGGCACGGCGTGGGCGAAGTAATGATCGAGGAATTCGCGCTGTGTCGGAATCCCGAGGGCTGCCTGATCAAGGCCGAGGATGCCGCCATATTCGTCCGATGAGGAATGCCAGGGCATCGAGCAGAAGCCGAGATCAGCAAGCGGATGGCCGAGGGTCGATAACTCCCAGTCGAGTATGCCGATCACCTCGGGCCGCTCGGGATGGAAGATGAGATTGCCGAGACGGAAATCGCCATGCGCGATCGAAACGTGGCCGTCATCTGGCGGAAGATGTCGCGGCAGCCATTCGGCGACGGCTTCGAGCGCGGCAATGCGCTCACTCGGCGATTCCCGCAACTGTCTGGTCCAGCGCGCGATCTGTCGCTCAAAATAGTTCCCGGGACGGCCATAGTCGCCGAGCCCAACCTCTTCCGGCCGGACGGCGTGCAGCTTTGCCAGCGCCTCGGCCATGCCGAAATAGATGCCGCGCCGCTCGTCCGGCGTCAGTCCCGGCAACGCGCCATCGTGGAACACCCGGCCGTCGAGCCGCTGCATCAGATAGAACGGCGTGCCGAGCGGCTCGTCGCCGTCGTGATAGAGCACCGGCCGCGGCACCGGCACCTTTGTCGATGCTAGCGCCTCGATCACACGGTACTCGCGATCGACCGCATGAGCGCCGCGCAGGATCGGTCCCGGAGGTTTCTTGCGCAGAACCATGCGGCGGCCGCCATAGTCGACGAAATAGGTCGGGTTGGATTGGCCGCCGACGATCCGCTCAAGCGACATCTGGCCATCGCCAAAATGCGCTCTCAGAAAATCCTCCAGGCGTACTGGATCGAAATCCATCCTCATTGCCGGCTCAGCGGTTCCCGCCGCGACCTGTTTCGTCTTGTCTGCCGGCTTCGACATGCCAGCGCCAGAAGCCCGCACCTTCCTCGTTGAGAAAGCGGTTGAGCACCATCTTGTGGACCTCGTCGGCGCCGTCCACCAGGCGAGCCTGGCGGGCGTAGCGGTAGATCCATTCGAGTACAGTGTCTTTCGAATAGCCGCGGGCGCCGTTGATCTGGATCGCCACGTCGGCGGCGTCATGCAGCATGTTGGCGACCTGGATCTTGGCCATGGAGATCTCCTTGCGGGCAAAGCCGCCGCGATCGAGCTCCCAAGCCGCCTTCATCACCAGCAGCCGCCCGATCTCGATGCGCATGGCAAGATCGCCGAGCATCAGCTGGATACTCTCACGGTCGGCCAAAAGCTGCCCGAAACCGCTACGCTCGGCGGCATAGGCGCGCGCGATCTCGATGCAGCGCTTGGCAAGCCCGAGCCAACGCATGCAATGGGTGAGCCGCGCCGGACCGAGCCGGACCTGGGTAACCCGGAGGCCGCTGCCTTCGCCGGCAAGCACGTCCTCGACCGGGACTTCCAGGCCGTCGAATTCCAACTCGCAATGGCCGCCATGTTCTTCCGGTCCCATGATCTCGATGCGCCGCACGATCCGCCAGCCCGGCTGGTCCTTGTGGAACAGCAAGGCCGAAAGGCCGTGACGCGGATCGTCCGAAGTGCGCGCAATGAGAATGAAGTGGCTCGCCTCTTGCGCGCCGGTGATGAACCATTTGCGGCCTTTGACGACATATCTGTCGCCACGCCGTTCGGCTCTGGTCATGATCATCGACGGGTCGGAGCCGCCGCCCGGATGCGGTTCCGTCATTGCGAAAGCCGAACGCACCTTGCCCTCGACGATCGGCTTCAGCCATCTTTGCTTCTGCTCCGGCGTTCCCAGTCGCTCCAGCACCATCATGTTGCCATCCTCGGGGGCCGCGGAATTGAACACGACCGGACCGAAGATCGAGCGGTTCATCTCTTCATAGCAGACGGCCATATCCACCTTGGAAAGGCCGGCCCCGCCGGTCTCGGGTTTGAGCTGCAGGCACCACAGGCCGGCTGCTTTCGCCTTGCCCCGCAGCGTTTCGAGCAGCGGCAGCGCGACATTGCCATGGCCGTCGTAGGAAGCCTTATCTGCCTCGAGCGGCAGGATTTCGCGCTCGACGAAATCGGCGATCCGGCTGCGGAAGGCCTCGGTTCGGACGGAAATGTCGAAATTCATGGCGCTCACAAGGATGAAACGAGATGCCGCCATCGGCTCCGATGGTCGCGCCGCTAGTGTAACTGCCGTCGTTGAATGCGAGCAACAGCAGTTCGCCGGCCGTTCCTTGCGCACGTTCAAAGCGCCGGTTCGATATGGATCGATGCCGGCGTGCTGCCGATGGCGGTCGAATTCCAGGAGTACTCAGGTTTCGTATGGCTAACGTCCGCGACAATGCTCAGATCAATTCGAGGACAGCGCAGCCATAGCCGTCCAGCGTCAACACTCCGGAGACAGGTCCTTCGCTATCGAGCAGGTTGCTGCCGAAGGGAACGCCGGTTACCGCAACGGGCGTGTCTTTGATGTTTTGCACGAACAACAGCCGGCGTTCGTCATTCTCGCGCATCGTGACCTCGACGCCGTCCGGCAGATCCGGAACCAGAGGCTCCACATTCGCATCCACGAAAGTGCGCGTAGCGAGTTGAGCTGTCAGCTCCGGGGTTAGATAAGTGCCGACATAGAGCACACGGCCCTTGCCGACGGCGCGGGAGGTAATTGCAGGCGTTCCTGCCGCGTAGCGGTTCGACCAAACCCCTACAATTTCGACTTCCGGTTCGACTGCGAGGTTCTCATAGAAATAACCGGCATCGAACTCGTGGTTTCCGACGGTGAAACGACGGATACGGCGGCTGGATTCGGCCGGTCTGTCGGGAGGAATGACGAGCCCGCCGGAGCGCGACATCGTATTGAACAGGCCATTGGCCCCAGGTGCCGCCAGCCGCCCGAAATCCTCGACGCGAACGCCGGTCAACTTCGACAGCGACCGGCCCGGCGCTGTCTCGCGGATGACGTGGTTGTTTTCGTCGCGGGTTCCCGTGCGCGCGCCGATGATGACGGTACCGCCATTTTCGGCAAAGACTTGCAGCCGCTCGGTCCAGCTGTCCTTCCAGATCACCCAATGCGGCACGTAGAACACCTTGAGCTTCGACAGATCGTCTTCCGGGTGGATGAAGCCGCAGGCGATGCCGCGGTCATAGCAATACTGATGCAGCAAGATTGCATCATCCTGCGGACTTGGCAGGCCGATGGGGAAGGTCTTGTGGGCTTCCTGATTGTCGAAGTCCGAGCCGGCGATGCCGACATCCATCCGCACATGGGTGCCCAGGATCTTGTCTTTAAGCGCCGTCATCTCGGTGGCGAACTGCCTGGCTTCGTCATAGCGGCGGCGAGCGACATCATCATGGTCTATGATGCCCATCCAGTATATCTCGGCGCCGAAATGTGCGGGACGCCAGCGGAAGAACATGATCCCATCGGCGCCACGCGCAACCGACGACATCGCCATGCGTCGCATTTCGCCCGGCTCCGGCGTCAGCGTGCAGAAGCCCGGCTGGGCGCCAAAACCCGACTGTTGTTCCGGCACTATGTAGTTGCCGGAAAATCCCCTGCAGATGTCGAGATGCAGCGCCTGGATCTTGGCGTGATTGCCGAGGCGAAAGAACTCGTCATAGAGGAACGGATAGATGTCGTAGCCGACGAAGTCGAGATCGGTGGAGAATTGGCCGCGAAAGTCGATGTCACGCAATCCGCCGAGATTGTGGAAGATGAACCAACTGGCATTCGCTTTTCTCAGGATCTCGACCTGGTCGTGCTGGAACCGTGCTGTCGAAAAGGCGAGAAAACGGTGGTAGTCCTGGAGGTGACCGGGACCGGGAAAGGACGGGGAAAAATCCAGCGGGAAGACAATTTCGCGGAAATCGCCGTAAGCCGTCGCCCAGAAATCGCCACCCCAGGCGAAGTTCAGCCTGTCTATCGTCTTGTAGGTTTCCTGGAGATAAGCCTGGAATTCCTTCAATGCCGACGGCGAATAGGATTCCGGCATGCTGGTGTTGAGTTCGTTGTCGGTCTGCCAGCCTATGACATTTGCATTGTCGCGGTAGTGGTCCGCCATCGCGTCGGTGATCTTGCGGCTATAGTCGCGAAACACCGGGCTGCTGGTGTCGGCATACTGGCGTGAGCCGTGGCTCATCGACCGGCCATTTCCATCAAGCCGCAGGATTTCCGGATGCTTTGCCGTCAGCCAGCGCGGCGGAGTGGCGGTCGGCGTGCACAAGATCGTGTTGACGCCGTGACGCGCCAGCCCCTCGATTGCCCGGTCGAACAGGCTGAAATCGAAGATGCCTTCACGCGGTTCGAAAATGTGCCAGGCGAATTCGCCGAGGCGGGCGACGTTGAAGCCGGCCTCGGCCATGCGCCTGGCGTCATTGTCCCAGTAACTCTCGTCCACATGCTCGGGGTAATGCGGCGCGCCGACCAGAAAGCGGTCGGTCTGGATCGTGCGCCAGACCGACAGGGCGCGGCCGTTTGAAGTCTTGTTCACGAAGGATACTCCTGCAGGTCAGTCGGTGATGGTGGATTTGCGGGCACTGATTGTCCGCTCATCGACAGAGGAAAAGAGATAGACGTCACGCGGCTCGACCTTGAAGCCGACGGTCGCATCGGCAGCGACGGCACTCGCATGGCCGATCTGGACGGTGACGTTGCCGCTGCCGCTTTCGGAACTGACGCATTGCAGCGGGCCGGCGTCGGCATAGAGGATGGTCTCGCGGCCGAGATGCTCGACCAGCCGTACCCGTCCGGCAAAACTCGCCGTCTCTTCCGCGGCCAAGCTGATGCTCTCCGGCCGAATCCCCATCGTCACCCTATCGCCGACCTGTACGGATGCCGCTTCCGTCAGTTCGACAGTCAAAGGAGAAAGGCCGGCGGTCGACAGCGTGGCGGCGCCGCCGGAGACAGCGGCGACGGTCACTTCGAAAAAATTCATTCGGGGTGCGCCGAGGAAGCCCGCGACGAAGAGATTGGCCGGATTGCGGTAGAGTTCGAGCGGAGCGCCCACCTGCTCGACCGAGCCGCGATTGAGCACGACGATACGGCTCGCCATTGTCATCGCCTCGGTCTGGTCGTGCGTGACATAGACCATGGTGGCGCCGAGCCTGGCGTGCAGATCGGAAAGCTCGACGCGCATCTGCGTGCGCAGCGCTGCGTCAAGGTTGGATAGCGGTTCGTCGAACAGGAACACGTCGGGCGAGCGGGTTATGGCACGGCCGATGGCCACACGCTGACGCTGGCCGCCGGAAAGCTGTTTCGGCCGCTTGTCGAGCTGGTCGGTAATGCGAAGGATCTTGGCGGCTCGCAGCACGGCGGCATCGATCTCGGCCTTGGGGCGATGCGCCATGCGCAGGCCGAAACCCATGTTCTCGGCGACCGTCATGTGCGGGTAAAGCGCATAGGACTGGAAGACCATGGCAATGCCGCGCTCACCCGGCTCGGTGGTGGTGACATCACGGCCGTTGATGAGAATTTCACCGGTCGAGACGGTTTCAAGCCCGGCGATGATCTTCAACAGCGTTGACTTGCCACAGCCGGACGGCCCGACGGTGACAATGAACTCGCCCTGTTCGACGCTGAGATCGATGCCGCGCAGCGCGTGGTAGCTGCCATAATTCTTTTGTATCTGCCGGAGTTCAAGACTGGTCATGGAGCCCTGCTTGCGAAATCA
Source organism: Mesorhizobium sp. M0500 (assembly GCF_040321165.1). Lineage (NCBI taxonomy): Bacteria > Pseudomonadati > Pseudomonadota > Alphaproteobacteria > Hyphomicrobiales > Phyllobacteriaceae > Mesorhizobium > Mesorhizobium sp. M0500. The sequence goes on along the minus strand of NZ_JAMYRB010000004.1, from coordinate 100,851 downwards.
GTTTCGGATCGGGTGGGCGACGCCTTGAAGCCATGGCGCTCATCCCTTGACCGCTCCCATGGTGAGGCCGGTGATGAAGTGCTTCTGCATTAGGAAGAACATGGCAACCGGCGGCAAAGCCACGACGATGGTGCCAGCCGAGATCAGGTTCCAGGCCGAGACCCATTCGCCGCGCAGATTGGCGAGGCCGGCGGTGACCGGTTTGACGGTATCGCTGATGGTGAGCACGACCGCCCAAAAATAATCGTTCCAGATAAAGGTGAAGAGCAGGATGGCCAGCGCCGCGAGAGCCGGCCGCACCAATGGGACCACGACATGTACCAATGTCTGAAACGGCGTCGCGCCCTCGGCCCTGGCGGCCTGAAACAGTTCTCCCGGCAAGGCGGCGATGAAGTTGCGCATGAACAGTGTCGCAAACCCGGTCTGGAAGGCGATGTGGAAGATGATCAGGGCCGCCATCGTGTCGTAGAGGTTGAGCCGCACCATGAGATCGCGCACCGGGATCATCATGATCTGGTGCGGCAGGAAGTTTCCGCCGACGAACAGGGCGAAGACGAGCATGTTGCCGCGAAACCGGTAACGGGCGAGCACGAACCCAGCGAGCGTGCTCAAGATGAGAACGCCCATCACCGAGGGGATGGTGATCGTCAGGCTGTTGAGGAAGTAGCGGGCCATCGGCGTCTGGGTGAAGACCGCCGTGTAGTTGTCGACCAGGCCGAATTGGGTCGGCCAGCCCCACAGATTGCCGCCCATGACATCCTGCGTAGAGCGGAACGAGGTAAGAATGATGGCAAAGAGCGGCGCCAGCCAGACAATCAGGATGCCGACCACCAGCACGACATAGAGGCCACGCTGCCAAATAGCAGTCTCGGGAATCGGGCGGGGAAACATCAGCCGCCTCTTTCATCGGCGCGGATCATCCGCGTCAGGTACCAGGCGATGAAGACCGCCATGATCACGAACAGCACCGAGGCAATGGCCGCGCCATAGCCGAAGCGGTAGGAAAATATGGACTGCTCGAACATCTGATAGGCAAGCACCTCGGACGAACCGAAGGGGCCGCCGCTGGTCATCACCGAGACCATGTCGAAGGAACGCAGTGCGCCGACGACAGTGACGGCGATGGCGATAAAGGTGACCTGCGTCAGCTGCGGCAACACGATGTGGCGCAGCATGTTCCAGCCCCTGGCGCCGTCGACCCGCCCGGCGCCGATCAGGTCCTCGCTGAGATTGTTGAGGCCGGCGAGATAGAGCACCATGCAGAAGGCGATCTGCGGCCACAACGCTGCGATCACGACGGCGAAGGTGACGAAATTTTCATCCGACAGCACTGCCGGGGCGGTCGCGCCGAAGGTGCGGAAGATCAGGGCGAGAAGTCCGAATTCCGGCGTATAGACCCAGGTGAAGACCACGCCGACGGCAACCGAAGCCAGCACCAGCGGAATGAAGAACAGCGATTTGAGCAGGCGCATGCCGCGGATTTTCTGGTTGACGAGCAGCGCGATGGCGAGGCCGAGCGGCGGCGCCAGCATGAACATCACCAACCAGATCAGATTGTTCTTCAGCGAAACATAGAACTGCGGGTCGGCGAACAGTTCGCGGTAGTTGCCGAGGCCGATCCAGACCATCGGGCTGAAGCCGTCCCATTCGTGCAGGCTGATCCATAGGCTCTCGACCGCAGATGCCAGAATGACGACGGAAAACAGCACAGCGGCGGGCAGAATCAGAAGTGTCGGTGTCAGCCACCAGCGATGGCGGCGCCAAAGCTTCGTCATTTTGGGAGACCTCATTCACGGAAAGCATCGGGGAGCAGAGCACGAACCCCGCTCCCCTCCGCTGGGAGGCGCTAGATCTTGAAGATCCGGCGACGGGTTCCCTCGAGACGCTGAAGAATGGCGTCCCGGCGCTCCGGCTTGGCCATGAATTCCTGGAAGCCGACCAGGCCGGCCTGGGCCATGTCGGGATCGGTATCGCGGTCGTAATATTGCGATGTGCCGGCCACCGTCTTCAGGCTTTCCACGGCTGCGTTGACCAGCGGATCCTTGCTGGCCGGAAGGTCGTTGCGCGGCGGAACGTTGCCGCCAGGTTCCAGATAAGGGCCGAAATTTTCCGGCTGGTAGAAGAAGGCGAGGAACTCGCGGGCACCCGCCTTGTTCTTGGCGTTGGCCGGGATGTGGACCGAATTGACCGAGAATTCTTCGTAGCGGTCGAGGGCGCCGTCAATCTTCGGGAAAGGAGCGAATGTCAGCTGCTCGAGATCCTGCTCAGGGAAAGTAGCCTTCACGAAGGCACCGAGGTTCATCATGCCGGCCTTCTTCTGGGCGAGGAAGGCGCCGGCCTCCTGCCAGCCGAACGACGTCTGATCCGGTGTGAAGAAACCCTGCTTGATCAGCTCTTCCCAGTGGTCGAAAACAGGCGTCAGCGCCGGGTCGGTGTAAGCCATCTTGCCGTTCATCAAGGCAAAGTGCTTGTCGAGACCGTTGATCCGCAGGTTCATCTGGTCGAACCATCCGGCCGCCGGCCAGAGTTCCTTGGTGCCGATGCTGACGGGAATAAGGCCGGCAGCCTTGGACTTCTGGCCGTAAGCCAGGAATTCGTCCCAGGTCGCCGGCACCGTCAGTCCGTGCTCGGCAAAGACGTCCTTGCGATAGAACATGCCCCACATCGTGCCGCCAGTCGGCAGGCCATACTGCTTGCCGTCGACAGTGACGGCACCGGTCATGGCACCCAGCACGTCCTTGTACTTTTCCTTCTCGAACAGATCCGAAATGTCGTCGAACAGGCCGCGGGTGACGAAGGCGCGCATGCGGTTTCCGGAGAACCAGAAGCAGACATCCGGCGCCCCGGCGACAAGGTAGTTGCGGATCGCGGTCTTGTGGGCCTCGTGATCCATATTGTTGATCACAACCTTGGTGCCGGACTGCTTCTCGAAGTCGGCCGCAATGCGCCGCAAGATCCGCAGGGCATCGGCATTGTTTTCGTCTGAAATGATGGTGACTTCGCTCGACTGGCTGAGTGCCGGCATCGGGAAGCCCGCGAGGGCTCCAGCGGAAATGCCCCCAGCTCCCTTCAGGAAATTGCGCCGCGTCGACGGCTTTTCAATCCACTTGAACGTCATTGTTACTCCTCCCGTGTTGTCAATTTCTCTACTGGCACACCGGCCGGCGCGGTTGTTCTTCTCACCGGCACCGCTCACCTCCCGGGCAAGGGAATATGCTTGCCCGCTCCTTCAGAGCGCGGTGATATTGCTAACCGGATTAATTTCGCTGACCCCCGGTTCGGGTGTTGAACAGTCGGGCAAACTTATGCATACGTTTTCTCGAGAGGCAATAATTAATTTACAAAATTAAGAAAGCGGATCCGTGAAGCTCAAGGGTGACCCGAGCACGACTCGGGCGATGAACCGCAGACTGATCCTCAATCTCTTGCGGCAGGAAGGAGCGCGCAGCCGGGCCGACATAGCGTCAGTTACCGGCCTTAGTCCGGCAGCGGTCACCTTCGTCGTGGCCGACCTCATCGAGGATGGCCTGCTGATCGAAGGCAAGACAGTCGTGGGCTCGGCTGGGCGCCGCCCTATCCCGGTGGATATCAACTATGCCAACGGCCTTGCCATAGGTTTCAAGCTGATGGTCGGATCGGTCGAATGCGTGGTCACCGATCTTGCGACCAATCCGCTGGGCTCTCTGCGCGTCAAGCTCTCGGACAGCGATCCCGACCATATCATAGCGACCTTGGCCAAGGCGGTACCGGAGCTGATTTCCATTGTCGATCGGCCCGCTGCCAAGCTTGCCGGGATCGGCGTTTCAATGCCTGGCGTCATAGACAACCAGAAGGCTGTGTGTATCCGCAGCAATCGCTACAACTGGGACAACGTTCCCCTTGGCCCGATGCTGGCCGAACTGGTAGACGTCCCCGTGTGGCTTGAGGACGACACCAATGCCTATGCCATTGCCCAGCAACTCTTCGGCCTGGGACGCCAGCACCGCAATATGGCTGTGCTGGCGATCGGCGTCGGAATCGGCTGCGCGCTCGTCTTCGATGGCAAACTCTATCGCGGCGCGAACGGTGCCGCCGGCAAGTTCGGCCACAGCTCTTATGAGGAGAACGGCCGCCTTTGCGAGTGCGGAAAACGCGGCTGCCTGATGGCCTATTACGCCGAGCCGGCGATCCTGCGCACCTGGCGCGAAGCCACAGGCCACGACGAAGCGCATTGCAAAGCCACCCTTATGGCAGCTTTGGCAGACCGCGAACCGCGAGCCGTCGCCATTCTCGAAGAAGCCGGACATGGCATCGGCCGGCATCTCGCCAACCTTGTCAACATCACCGACCCGGAGGTCATTGTCGTCGGCGGTGAAGCCGTGTCGTTTGGCGATGCGCTGTTTGGCCCAATGCGGCTGACGCTTGGGAAAAATACCTTTCGCGCGGCACCACCAATGCTGCTGGACTGGGAGGACAATTCCTGGGCAAGGGGAGCGGCTGCTCTCGTAACGCAGAAGCTCTTTGATTTCGAAACATCTGCCGGCAACGCCGCTCCGCTTTCAAAGCCGGCCCTATGGTCGGCATAGGTGAGTGAAATAGACAGCCCTGCGCCTCAGGCCGCCCGAACGCTGCGCGCTCCACGCGCCCAGGCCGGCAGCCAATCGCCATGCGCAACCAGCAAATCATCGACCAGCGACCATATCTGGTCGAGGTCGAGCTCGGCCGCCGTGTGCGGGTCCATCATCGCCGCGTGATAGATGTGCTCGCGGTTCTCGGTCATCAGCGCCTGGACCGTCAGCTCCTGGACGTTGATATTGGTGCGGATCAGCGCGGTGAGCTGCACCGGCAGGTCGCCGATGAACGTGGGTTGAATGCCGGAGGCGTCGACGAGGCACGGCACCTCGGCCGCGCAATTATATGGCAATGACGTGATGCAGCCATTGTTGCGGACGTTGCCGTAGATCACCGACGGCTCGCCGGTCCAGACCGAGTTCATGATCGAGGACGCATATTCCTTCGACTGCTCCACTTCGATCTTGTCAGCCGAGCGATAGGCTTCCGCTTGCCCCTTCCAGCGTTCGATCTGCTCGATGCAGCGCTTCGGGTATTCGTCGAGCGGGATACCGAATTTCTCGATCAGATCCTCGCGCCCGTCCTTGATGAAATAGGGCGTGTATTCCGCGAAATGTTCGGAGCTCTCGGTGACGAAGTAACCGAGGCGCTTCAGCATCTCGTAGCGCACCTTGTTCGGGCAGCGCGGATTCCATCCAGGCTTCGGCGCCCGCCCTTCGCTGTAGGCGCGCAGCAGATCCGGATAGAGATTGCGGTAGGAGCCGTCCGGCTGGCGATGCTCGAACTTCAGGTAGAAGGCCATGTGATTGATGCCGGCCGAGCGGTAGCGAATCTCCTCGTAGGGAATGTCGAGATCATGCGCCAGTTCCATCGCCGTGCCTTGCACCGAATGGCAGAGGCCGACCTGCTTGATGTCGGGGTATTTCTCCGCGATCGCCCAGGTGTTGATCGCCATCGGGTTGACATATTGCAGCATGATCGCCTGCGGGCAGACCGCGAGCATATCCTCGCAGATCTTCCAGAGATGCGGCACGGTTCTCAACCCTCGCATGATGCCGCCGACACCGAGCGTATCGGCGATGGTCTGGCGCAGCCCGTATTTCTTCGGAACTTCGAAATCAGTTACCGTGCAGGGCTCGTAGCCGCCGATCTGGAAGGCGACGACGACGAAATCGGCGCCCGCCAGCGCCTTGCGCTGGTCCGAATAGGTTTCGGCTTTGGCCTTTACGCCAAGCGTCGAGATCAGCTTGCCGACGACGATTGCGCTTTCCTCGAGCCGTTGCGGATTGATGTCCATCAGCGCGATCGTCGCGCCGGATAAAGCCGGACGCTGCAATATGTCGCCGACGATGTTCCTCATGAACACCGTCGAGCCAGCTCCGATGAAAGCGACCTTGGGATTTCTTGCCACAACAACCTCCGGCATAAGCAATTAGGCTACCTCGAAGGCGGCTTTGACCAGCCGTTCGGTGTAAGCGGTCTTGGGATGGGACAGGACTTCGTCGACCGGCCCCTCTTCGACGATCTTGCCGTGCTGCATGACGATGACGCGGTGGCACAGCGCCCGCACGACCTTGAGGTCGTGCGAGATGAAGATGTAGCTCAGGCCCCGTTCGCGCTGCAGCTTGCGCAGCAATTCGATGATCTGCGCCTGGACCGAGAGATCCAGCGCCGATGTTGGCTCGTCGAGTACGATGAATTCCGGTTCGAGCGCGACGGCGCGGGCAATCGCAATACGCTGGCGCTGGCCGCCGGAAAACTCGTGCGGGAAGCGCGAGAGGATATCGCCGGGCATGCCGGCGCTGATCAGCGCCTCGCGCACCCGCTCGATCCGATCGTTCCTGGTGGCGCCCATGCGGTTGACGACCAGCCCTTCCTCGATGATCTGGCCGATCGTCATGCGCGGGTTGAGCGACGAGAACGGATCCTGGAAGACGACCTGCATGCGCGACCGCAACGGCCGCATCTGCGCGCGCGAACAGCCATGGATCGGCTGGCCATCGAAATAGATCTCGCCGCTGTCCGTGGTGTTGAGCCTGAGCAACGCCTCGCCGAAGGTGGTCTTGCCCGATCCGGATTCGCCAACGAGACCCAGCGTCTCGTGCCGCCGAAGGGTCAGGCTGAGGCTGTCGACGGCGACGAGTTCGCGCAGGTCCGGCCTCATGAACGTGCCATGCCGCAGCATGAAGGAGACGCGCACATTCCTAGCTTCAAGAATAACGTCGGCGCCTTCCGGCAACGGATTTGCCTGGCCGCGCGGCTCGGAGGCAAGCAGGTGACAGGTGTAGGGATGCTGCGGATTGGCGAACAGCTTCTCCGTCACATTGTGCTCGCGCATCTCCCCATGCTGCATGACGTAGACATAGTCGGAGAACTGCCGCACCACGGTCAGGTCGTGCGTGATCAGGATCACCGCCATGCGCAGTTTCTTCTGCAGGTTTCGGATGAGATTGAGGATCTGCGCCTGAACCGTGACGTCGAGCGCCGTCGTCGGCTCATCGGCGATCAGCACATCGGGATCGTTGGCCAGCGCCATGGCGATCATTACACGCTGGCGCTGACCGCCGGAAAGCTGGTGCGGGTATTGTTTCAGCCGCGCTTGGGGTTCAGGGATTTGCACCTGCTGCAGCAGCTCGAGCGCCCTTGCTTCGGCCTGCCTGCGGCTCATCTTGCGATGCACCCGTATCGCCTCGACGATCTGGCTGCCGATCGTGTAGATCGGGTTGAGCGAACTCATCGGCTCCTGAAAGATCATCGAGATGCCGTCGCCGCGCAGTTTGCGCCGCGCACGCTCGGAAAATTTCAGGATGTTCGCCCCGTTGTATTCGACAGTCGATTTCGGCGACACGACTGCGCGCTTCGACAACAGTCCCATGACGGTGCGCGCCGTCACCGACTTGCCCGATCCCGACTCGCCGACAATGGCGATCGTCTCGCCGCGATAGAGCTGGAACGAGATGTCCTTGACGGCTACGATCATGCCGTGTTCGACCTTGAAATCGACGGCGATGTTGCGGGCATCAATGACCGGGTTTTCCGAACGGCCGTCATGGTCGAGCCGGACAGGCGGTGCGAAGGATTTGACGAGCGCGTGTTGCATCATGTCATGCTCAATAAGGATCGACCGCATCGCGCAGTCCATCCCCAAGCGCGTTGAACGCGAAGACGGTGACAAGCACGAAGCCGACCGGCGAAAGGATCCAGGGATAAGTGCCGATGACCGAATAGGTCGCGGTGTCTTGCAGCATCAGGCCCCAGGAGATCAGCGGCGGCTTCACCGCGAAGCCGAGAAAACCGAGGAAGGATTCGAGCAGGACCACGCTGGGGATTGCCAACGTGACCGCAACGATCACGTGGCTCATCACGTTTGGAAAAATGTGTTGCATGATGATGCGGCCATCTGTGGCGCCGACCGCCATCGCCGCACGAACGTAGTCAATCCGCGCCAGTGCCAGGGTCTTGCCGCGCACTTCGCGCGACATCTGCGCCCAGCCGAGTGCCGACATGACAACGATCACGAAGGCCAGGAAGACATTCGTCGGCGCCGTCACCGGAACCAGCGAGGTCAGCGCCAGATAAAGCGGCAATTGCGGAAACGCGAGCACCAGTTCGACGAAGCGCTGGACCCAGACGTCGAATGTGCCGCCGAAATAGCCCGACACCATGCCGACCGTCGTGCCGATCACGGTGACGATGAAGACCACGGTCAATGCGATCATCAACGAGATGCGCGAACCATAGATCGCACGAGCCAGCACATCGCGACCGAATTTGTCGGTGCCAAGGAAGTGCACCGGCTGGCCGTCGGTCGAGCCGAAGAAGTGCCGGTTCGCGGGAAGCAGGCCGAGCAGTCTGTACTCCGCTCCCTTGACGAAGAAGCCGAGCAGCCGCGGATGGTCGTAGTCCGGCCCGACGACGGGTTGGAAGGTGACCGGGTCGAGGTCTTCCGAATCCGCCAGGGCATAGACGCGTGGCTGGAAGACGAAGTTGCCGTCCTTGTCATGGAAGCTCATCATCTGCGGCGGGGCGAAGCCGACATCGGTCACCTTGGGATCCATCGGTGCGAAGAAGTCGGCAAACACCGCCAGCAGCACCAGAAACGAGACCAGGATGAGCCCGGCCATGCCGGTCCAGGACCGTTTCAGGCGGCGCCAGACGAGTGCGATGTAACTCTCATTGCCGCGCGGCTTGATCTTGGCCGGCTCCTCGGCAAGTGGCGGCAGCGAGGGCTCGAAAGCAAGCATCTCAGGACCCTGCATATTGGCGCACACGCGGATCGAGCATGACGAGCAGCATGTCGGCGATGATGTTGCCGACGATCAGCGTCGCCGACAGCACCATCATGAATGTCGCCGTGACATAGACGTCGCCGACCGCCATCGAGCCAACGATCGCCGGGCCGACGGTCGGCAGGGCAAAGATGATCGCGGTCTCGATCTCGCCGGTCAGCATATAGGGCAGCACCACGCCCTGATACATGACCAGCGGATGCAGCGCATTGGGCACCGCATGGCGCATCACGACCGCACCGCCGCTAAGGCCCTTGGCGCGAGCGGTTTCGACATATTGCGCATTCAGCGTGTCGAGCAGATTGCCGCGCATCACCCGCATGTTGTAGGCGAGCCCGCCGAAGGTGGCGATGGCGACAACCGGCCAGACATGCCGGACGAGATCGACGAACTTCGCCCAGGACCACGGCGCCCCGCCAAATTGCGGCGAGAAGAAGCTGCCGATCTCGGAGACGTTGAATTGGAAGACCAGCAAATAAACGATGATCAGCGCCATCAGGAAGCGCGGCACCGTCATGCCGAGGAAGGAAATCGCTGACAGCGTACTGTCGATCCAGCTGTACTGCCTGGTCGCCGCCCAGATGCCGAAGGTGATACCGAGGACCGATGCCAGCAGATGGCACACCAGCGCCAGGAGCAGCGTGCGCGGCAGGCGCTCGCCCACCACATCGGCCACCGGCTTATTGTAATAGAGGCTGTAGCCGAAATCGCCGCGGGTGATGATGCCGCCGATCCAGTTGAGATACTGGACGGGCAGCGGCTTATCGAGACCGTGTTCTATCCGATAGGCCTTGGCCTGCGCGTCGGCCTCGGCGAATGAGGCCCCGCCCTGATTGATCAACTGCGAGCGGATGTAGTCGGCATAGTCGCCCGGCGGCGCCTGGATGATGGCGAAGGTGACCAGGCTCAGAATGGCGAGGACCGGGATCGCCGACGCTATGCGCGTGAGCAGGAATCGCAACATCGGTCGGTCCGCTTCCTTGTCTAGCCGGTCGCTCTCTTTGAGCGTACGGAGGTTTGCTTTGTCCGGCCGCGCCGACTGGCGCGGCCGGAGTTCTCAGTCAGGGGAGGTAAACCTAGTTCATCGGGCCCTTGTCTCCGGGCTTGCCGGGAAGCTCTTCGGGGAACAGCTCGTATTTGGCCTGCTTGTCGGCAGCGACAAAGACCCGCTCGCGGACAATCGAATCCTCGGCCCAGTTGAACATGAAGATCGGCGTGCCCTGCGGGATGTTGGAGAAGCGTTTGTTGATGATCAGCGCGCCGGGATATTCCGTCAGGCCGACATTGTAGACGTGCTCGGTCGAGATCTTCTGGAACTCTCTCATCAGGCTGGCGCGCTCGTCATTGTCCGCGGACGAGACAAATTTGTTGACGATGTCGACGAGGTCCTTCTCGAAAGGCATCATATCGACCTCGCCGTTTTCCGGCGCACGATGGTCCCAACTGGTTCGTGGACCGACCGGGGCCAGTTGATCGGTATTCTGGACGACGGAAGTCAGCTCCTGATCGTTGCGCCGTACCAGCCAGTCGAAGCGGCCGGAGTATTGCGAGGCATCGCGCTGGGTGCCGTTGAGTCCGTTGAGCACGATCCGAAGCCCTAGCTTTTCCATCTGGGCGACTACACCTTCGGCAAGGCTCTTGTCGGTAGTGTAGTCGTTGTTGACGAGCATCACGATCTCGACATTCTTGCCGCCGGCGGTACCTGCAGGAAAATTGACGAAGCCGTCGCCGTCCGTGTCTTTCAGGCCTGCCTTGGCGAGTTCCGCCTTGGCGCCTTCGAGATCGAAGGGGTAGTAGACCGTCGACTTCCGGTCGTAGAAGCTCGTGCCCGAGGATAAGCCGCCCGGATAGATGGCAGTGAACGGACCCTTGACCAGCGAGTCGCCGAGCGCCTTGCGGTTCAGCGCCATGGTGACGCCCTTGCGGAAATCCTCGTTGCGGTTCAGCTCGCGTATCGCCTGTCCGCGCTCGTCGGGGTTGCCCCAGCCATTGGCTGAGAAATTCATGCGCAGATTATAGCCGATCAGCCGCGCGCCGAACGCAAGCCGTGCCGGTGCGTCCTTTTGCGCCGCGCGCTTCAGCGAGGCAACGAAGTTCTCCGGCTGCTCCAGATTGGAGAAGTCGCCGGCTCCCGCGACGGCCTGAACGTCGCGGTCGGCCCAGGTCGACAATTTGTAGTGCAGTTCATTGAGATACGGCAGTTGGTTGCCCTTCTCGTCGACCTTCCAATAGTACGGATTGCGACGCATGACGATGATGTCGTCGGGGCGGTATGCCACCGGCACCCAGGCACCCATCACCGGCATGTTCATATATTCCGGCGGGAACGCGTTCTTGAACTGCTCGTAGGTGTTCTTCGAATATTTCGGATGCTGCGGCTTGAGGATATGCGACGGGCCCGGACAGAAGGTGCCGTAAGCCATGGCGTAAAGGTATTGTTTCGGAAAGGCGTCCTTGAACGTCCACTCGACGGTGTAGTCGTCGATTTTCTTCAACGTCGTGCCGACGCCGAAGGTCTCCTGCGTCGCGCCGTTCAGCGGCGACACATTGGGGTCGATCACCTCGTCGTCCCAATAGAACATCACATCGTCGGCGTTGAATGGAACGCCGTCCGACCATTTCGCGCCCTCGACCAGACGCATCGTCAGCGTGTGGCCGTCCTTGGACCAGTCCCAACTCCTGGCGAGGTTCGGCAGCGGCTCCGTGTCCTTGGCCTCGACCTGGAAAAGCGGCGCGGTGCGCGTCAGGCATTCGGAAAGGCCGATGTCGATGCCGCCCCAGCCTTGCGTCTGGCCGGCGCCATAATTCCAGCCTTCCGGCCGGCCGCCGATGACATGGCGCATCGTATCGCCGTAAACGCCGATGCCATCCGGCATGTTGCCGGTCTTGAAGACCAGCGGCTCCTTAGGCAAACGGTCCTTGACCGGCGGCAGCTTGCCCGCCTTGACGTATTTCTCGGTGACCCAATCCGGTTCGTGATATTCCGGCAGTGCCTTGAATTCCAGGATGGAGTCGCGCGCGACGTATTTGATCTTTCCCTCGGCGGGGAATTGCGCGGGCACCGGCGGCACGGTCGGCTCGGATGCATACGCGTTCAGCGCCGAGGCCGAGACGCTAAGCGCCAGCCCGGCGAGAATGCCAATGTTTCGAAAATTCCTCATCGTCTCTCCTCCCTGTTTGTTCAGGAGCGCGTTGACGCGCTCCATTTCTCCTCGAACGAATGTACAGACGGGTGCGGAAAATTCTCCCGAAAGCTCGCCGCGATCCACCCGGTGAAATTCACACGGCCTGCTTGAGAGCCGTTTTTTCCGCACGCAATTCCTCGATCGAACGGACGTCGCGCCTTGCCGCACCGGCCCATTCGCGGGTCTTGATCCTGGATTTCGAAAGCCGTTCCTTCGCGGCCGGCACCGCATCGGCATATTGCGGCAGCCAGCGAGCCTGGGCGACGACCATTTCGTCCACCATTTGCCAAACCTCTTCCGGCGTCGAAACCGCGCCGACCAGCGGGTCGTGCAGGACCGCGAGCTTCAGCAGGTCGATATCGCCGGAGATCGCCGCATGAACCGACATGCGCTGGACGTTGATGGAGGAAATGCAAGTGGCGGCGCAGGCCTCCGGCAGCGTGATGCCGGAGGCCATGTTGATACCGAAGCGGTCGACGAAGCCGGGCGACTCGACGATCGCGTCCTGCGGCAGGTTGGTGATGATGCCGTTGTTCTTGACGTTGAAATGGCCGCGATAAACGCGGTTCGTCTCCAGCGCCTCGAGAATGTGGCTGGCATGCTCGTTGGAGCGCTTGGCGGGGTCTATCGGCCTGGCGGCGGATTCCAGAAATTGCGGGAACTCCGTTTCGAACCAGTTGCGTGTTTCGGTCGAATAACGAAGGTAGCCGCCGGTCTCGCCGTGGATCCAGTCGGACATGTCGATCCAGCGGGTGATTTCGTCCGGCCGCTTGCGATACCAGGGCAGGTATTCGGAAAGATGGCCGTTGCTTTCGGTCGAATAGACGCCGAAGCGCTTCAGGACATCGATGCGCAGCTTTTCCTGCTGCGAATAGACCGGATGCGCCTCGAAGGCGGCAACCAGCTCGTCCTTACCGATCTTGCGGCCGTTGAGACGCAGGTCGATGAACCAGGTCTGGTGATTGATGCCGGAGCAGACGTAGTCGAGCTCGGTGCGCGACTTGGCGCCGAGCACTTCGGCGATCTGGTCGGCGCCATGCTGGACGCCGTGGCAGAGGCCGACGGTATCGACCCTGCCATATTCGATCGCCGCCCAGGTGTTCATAGCCATCGGATTGGCGTAGTTCAGGAATTTCGCCCCAGGCTCGGCGACTTCGAGGATATCCTTGCAGAAATCGAGGATTACCGGAATGTTGCGCTGGCCATAGAGGATGCCGCCGGCGCAGATCGTGTCGCCGACGCACTGGTCGATGCCATACTTCAAGGGAATGCGGATATCGTCCGCATAGGCTTCGAGACCGCCGACGCGAACGCAGCTGATAATGTAGCGGGCGCCCTCGAGGGCAGCACGGCGGTCTGTCGTTGCCGTAACCTTGGTCGGCAGCCTGTTGAATTCGACGACCCTGTCGAGGATCGACTTGATCATCTGGAGGTTGCGCTCGCTGAGATCGGTCAATGCGAATTCGACATCCCTGAATTCAGGAACGCACAAAATGTCGGTGAAGAGCTTCTTGGTGAACCCGACGCTTCCCGCACCGATGATAGCGATCTTGAAACTCATCAGCCTCACCTCGACCTGATCGAATGCTAGGGCAAAGGCGGAGAAAAGAGGCCTGGCCCGCCTGCCACGCTATGCAGGCTGGAATCCGGCACTTCCTCCCATCCGCTCTTTGACCGCGGTTTCTTTTGCTTTTCTCGAGGGATTATGCGCCTTATTCGGCACGCGACCAGAGAAGGATTATGCTTTTAGGGGTAATTTTGTGCTGCGGAACTTGATCGACATCGGGCCGGCGGGCAGGACGGTATCGCTGCCGCGCGGGCGCCAGCGCCTACACACCATGCCGACAAGCACCGGCTATGAAGTGCGCGAGAACGAGGTCTACGACTGGGATGGGCGCAAGCGCGGCCTGACGCCGTTTACCGTGCTCCAGCATACGATCAGCGGCACCGGCCGATTGCGCTACGAGAACCGGAACTACCGCCTGCAAAAGGGCGACACTTTGCTGGTTCTCGTGCCGCACAACCACCGTTACTGGCTGGCCAAGGGCGAACGCTGGGAGTTCTTCTGGATATCGATGAACGGCGAGGAGGCACTGCGCATCCACAAGTCGATCCTTGCCGCCGTCGGTCCGGTGCTGCGGCTGCAGCCCTCGACGATCGATCATCTGGCTGATTGCAGTGTGCGCCTGATCACGGGCGCGGTCTCGCCGGGAGCCGCCTCGGCCGTCGCCTATGAAGCAGCCATGGCGCTCTACGACGATGTCTTCGGCTCGCATGCCGTCACCGACGACAAGAGCGCCATGCAGCCGGTCATCGATCACATCAGGGCCAATCTCGACAGGCCGCTCCGCGTTGCCGATCTCGCTGAGATCAGCGGCCTGAGCCGCGCGCATTTCTCGCGCTGCTTCGCCGAGAGCGAGGGACTTCCGCCCGCCGAATTTGTGCTGCAGCAGCGACTGCAGCGCGCGGCGAAGTTGCTGACGAAGGCCGATTTCCTGCCGGTCAAGGAAGTCGCCATCATGTGCGGCTTTGAGGATGCCAATTACTTTTCGAAGGTCTTCCGCCGCCTCTACGGCATCAACCCGACGCAATTCCGCACCAACGGAATGTATGCCAGCCTGGGAACCGCCCGATAGATTGGCACCGCGCGTGGCGTCGGAAGCGGGAACGCTTTTGCTTCCCCTTGGTTTAGGACAAGAGAGCCTGCTCGCCGCTGCGGCAACCCGCTCTTGGCGGAGATCAGGTCACAGTTGTCAGGGGAGTGATCGATGAACAATCCCGATCCGAATAACCCGAATCCACTGCCGGACAATCCCAATCCGGAGCCGGCCCGGCCGCCTGCCCCGCCGGAGACTCCGCCGGGAGAACCTCCAGGCGTACCCCCGCCCTCGCCGGATCCAATTCCGACGCCGGACCAGGAGCCGATCGGAGTTCCTCCCGGCACGCCTTCCGAAATTCCTTCGGAACCGACCTTTCCCGGGCCGACCGCCTGAAGGGCGGTCGGGTGGAGGATGGCAAGGGTGATTTCGGCGAAGCGCTCGAAACGGGTCTTGCCATGGAACGTTTTGCGCTGGCGCTCATTCACCCTTCCATCATGGAAACCCGCGGCGGGCCCTGCAACCAACGGAGGTTAAAATGAAAGTTAGCAACTGCATGACAAAGGACGTCGAGATCGCCAGTCCGCAGCAAACCCTGCGCGATGCGGCAGAAATGATGGGTCGCCTCGACGCCGGCGCAATGCCGGTGGGCGAGAACGATCGGCTTGTCGGCATGGTAACCGATCGCGACATCGCAATCCGCGGCGTCGCCCAAGGCAAGACACCTGACGCCAAGGTACGGGAAGTGATGAGCACCGAGGTCAGGTATTGCTTCGAAGACGAAGACGCGGAGGATGTTCTGCGTAACATGGCTGACCTGAAAGTGCGCCGCTTGCCGGTGCTGAACCGCGACAAGCGCCTGGTCGGCATCGTTTCGCTGAGCGACCTCGCCATCAACAGCGAGACGGCGACAGCAGGTGAAGCGCTGAGCGGCATCTCGCAACCCGGCGGCGAGCATTCGCAAACGATACACTGACGGCGCACCACCGGCCGGCCTTTGCTACGACCGAACCGCCGGCTGGATAGACGCCGGCCTGCCGGCGAAACTGTTCAGAGCGAACTGGACTGCAACCCGACGAGGAGCAAGCCATGATTACGATGAAGGCCGTCCGAATCCACGATTTTGGTGGACCGGAGGTTCTTTCGCTGGACGCGGTTCCGTTGCCTCAGCCGCATGACGACGAGGTCACGCTCAAGGTCTACGCGGCAAGCGTCAATCCCGTCGACTACAAGGTTCGCGAGGGCTCTTCGGGCGCGGATCTGCCCGTCACGCTCGGCCGCGACGTATCCGGCGTGGTGGAACTGTGCGGCACGCGGGCCCATACGCTGAAGAAGGGCGATCCGCTATATGCCATGCTCGGCAACGACCGCGGCGGCAACGCCGAATATGTCGTCGTCAAGGCAACGGAGGCGGCGGCGAAGCCGCAACGCTTAAGCCACGCCGAAGCCGCCGCCGTGCCACTTGCGGGCCTTACCGCGTGGCAAGGCCTTTTCGATCACGGCGGCCTCAAATCCGGGCAGCGGGTCCTTATCCATGGCGGCGCCGGCGGCGTCGGTCATCTGGCGGTGCAATTCGCAAAGGCCGCGGGCGCGTTTGTCGCGACGACCGTGTCCGCGCAGGATTTCGATTTCGTCCGCGCGCTTGGCGCCGACCAGGCGGTCGATTACAAGAACCAGCGCTTCGAGGAGCTTGTCGAGGACGTCGACCTCGTCTTCGACCTGGTAGCGGGTGAAACACAGGACCGCTCGTGGGACGTGCTCAAGCCCGGCGGGACGCTCGTCTCAACGCTTTCCGAGCCGTCGGCGGAGAAGGCCCGCCTGCATCGGGCTCGCGGCGTTTCCTATTTGACCAAGCCGAACGCGGCGCAGCTTGCCGAGATCAGCCGCCTCATCGACGCCGGGAAGGTCAGGCCATTCGTGCAGGCAATCTATCCTCTTGAGGAAGTCGCCAGGGCCGAGGAACAACTCGAGAAGCAGCACACGCGCGGCAAGATTGTGCTTCAGGTAGCTGCCTGAGCACCCGCCGAACAACAGGCCGCAGGCCAGTTTGCGGAGTGCTCGGACACAGGCCGTTTTCTGCTGTCCAGAAGCCCGGCGGCCGAGAGTTTGACACAGGACGGCCCGCCGGGCCTGGCCGGCTTAGGCAGGTGCCGGCTGAAGCAGCATGCGCCGGGTTTGCCGGGATGCGCAAATCAAACAAATCAAGGAGATGCAACGGATCGTGAGGCACGTCGGGACGACACCGTCGCACGGCCGACGTCAGTTAACTGCGAAGCGAAGCACACAGCGTTTACCGACAGGCGAGCCAGGTTCCTACCGGCCGCAAGCCGCAAAAACCGCTTCAAACTATCGGAAACCGGCGATAGGTTCGAACCATGTCTCAATCCGCCAATCCGATCTCCATTGCCCGTCGCGATCAGATGTTTCCAGTGCTGGCTGAGGCGGACCTGGACCGCATGGGCCGTTTCGGCGAAGCCGTGTCCTATGCTGCAGGCGAACAGATCGTCAAAGCTGGCGAGCTGGCGCCCGGTCTGATCGTGGTCCTGTCCGGCAAGGTGGATATCATCCAGGGCGGCAGCTTCGGCCGGCGCGAAACCATCGTCACGCATCGTGCGGGCAATTTCGTCGGCGAGTTGGCGCAGCTTTCAGCCCGGCCCTCACTGGTGGATGTGGAGACGGTCGAGCCGGTCGAGGCGCTCGTCATCCCCTCGCAAAGGCTGCGGGATCTGATGGTGCAGGAAGCAAACCTCGGCGAGCGCATCATGCGGGCGCTGATCCTGCGCCGTGTCGGCCTGCTCGAGAGCGGCACAGCCGGACCGATCATTGTCGGACCGGTCGACAGCGGCGACGTTTTGAGGCTGCAAGGTTTTCTGGCTCGCAGCGGTCAGCCGCATCGCGTTCTCGATTCGGCTGCCGATCCCTGCGCCAGGACCCTGATCGAACGCTTCCATGTCGATATCCACCATTTGCCGATCGTGCTCTGTCCGAACGGCAAGCTGCTGCTCAATCCCGGAGAGAACGAGCTTGCCCGCTGCATCGGCCTGGTGAGGCCGATCGACGCCGGCAAGCTGTACGACGTGGCCATTGTCGGCGCCGGACCGGCCGGCCTCGCGGCGGCCGTCTACGCGGCTTCCGAAGGGTTGTCGACGATCGTGCTCGATTGCCGTGCCTTCGGCGGACAGGCGGGTGCCTCCTCGCGCATCGAGAACTACCTCGGTTTTCCGACCGGCATTTCGGGAATGGCGCTGATGGCGCGCGCTTACAACCAGGCGCAGAAATTCGGCGTCGAGATGGTGATACCGGACGAGGCGAAGCTGCTGGGCAGCGCAAGCGACACGTCCGGTGCCCACTACACGCTCGCCGTCGGCGGCGGGGAGACCGTGCGGGCACGGTCGGTGGTGATCGCCAGCGGAGCGCGCTATCGCCGCCTCGACATGGCAAACCTGGCGCAATTCGAGGGAACCTCCGTGCATTACTGGGCTTCGCCGATCGAAGCGCGGCTTTGCGCCGGGCAAGAGGTAGCCCTTGTCGGCGCCGGCAATTCGGCTGGTCAGGCTGCCGTCTACCTGGCGGCGCATGTGAAGAAGGTATGGCTGCTGGCGCGCGGCAGCAGCCTCGATGCGAGCATGTCGCGCTATCTGGTGGAGCGCGTCAGGGCACAGCCGAACATCGAAGTGCTGGCTGAGACGCAGATTGCGGCACTGGAAGGCGACGACGGCAATCTTGGCAAAGTGCGCTGGCGCAACCGCGACACCGAGACAGCACGTCCGATCCGCCACCTCTTCCTGTTCATCGGCGCCGATCCGAACACCGACTGGCTGGCGCAATGCGGCGTGGCGTTGGACGCGAAGGGCTTCGTTCGCACCGGGCCTGACATTGGCCAGGAACGTGGTGCACTGGAGACGAACCGCGGCGGGGTGTTCGCCATCGGCGACGTGCGCTCCGGCTCGATCAAGCGCGTCGCCGCTGCCGTCGGCGAAGGCGCCCAGGTGGTTGCAGCGCTGCATGCATATCTCGCGCGAAACGGCAGTCTCGCCGTGGCGCCACAACTGGTCAGGAGCGTATGATGGCAGACGAATGCAGGCACGCCGGGGACATTCGCGACGTGACACCGAGCGCGCTCGGCTGCGAGGAATGCCTGAAGAGCGGTTCGCAGTGGGTGCATCTGCGGCTCTGCCGCACATGCGGCCATGTCGGCTGCTGCGACGACTCGCCCAACCGTCATGCCACCAAGCATTTTCGGGCAACCGGCCATCCTGTCATCGAAGGCTACGATCCGCCGGAAGGTTGGGGATGGTGCTACATCGACGAAATCTTCCTCGACCTCGGCGACCGCACCACGCCGCAAAACGGTCCGATACCGCGCTTCATTTGAGCTTTTTGCGAGCGGGCCGCTACAGCAATTCCAGGAAAAGTGTGAACGGTTTTCATCCGGAATTGCGTCAAAACAAAAGATGGAGCTGTTCGGCGTTTCCGTGAAACGATGAACCGTTCTAGTCCAAGGCTGCTTCGGCTTGAGTGGGCGTATCGCGTCCCTCTGGTGGTGCCGATGAACGCTCGCGCATATGCCTGACGGTCTGGAGGACACGATCGGCAAGAGATGCAAGCGCACCCTGTGCCGTGCGCGTCCCGATGACCGATTCCAGCGTAACCGACTGCGTTGAGAATTTGTGTTTGAACGACTCTGCGCCACAGAGGAAATCGACCATGCTCAAGCCGTGATCGATCGACCACTGCACGTAATCCATCAACAGGATCACACCTGGCGACGCCCGGCCGAAATCCGGATCGAACGTCGTCACGAAGGCCATCATCATGTCGTGCTGGACGAAGTTGATCGACACCGCGACCATCACGCCATTGCATTCGAGGACGAAGATATGCAGCACGCCGGCGCGCGCCAACGCATCGACGAGCGCGGCGAGTACCGGCACGCCCTCTTCGAAGAGGTCTGATTCACGCATGCGCTCGGTCAGCCATTTCCGCTTCAAGGCCGCGAGGCGCTCCAGTACCGGTTGCAGCGGCTCGTCGGGCGCAAGCAGGCGAAATCTCACCTCTCCGGTTTCTTCCAGCGCCTTGATGCCGCGCCGATAGTTCTGGCGCGTCTTTTTCGACTGGTCCGCCAACCATGCCGCTCCGCTTTCCCATTGTCCAGCAACGCGATAGCTGACTTCCGTTCGGTGAAAGTGACGAAGCCTGATGCCGCCGGAGGCTCCCGGCGTGAAAATTTTGCGGGCCGCCGCATCCGGCGAGAGACGGCTGATCAAGGCAAGATCGAAGCCACCTGCATCGCAGAGTTGGGTCCATAGCTCCTGCAGCGCCGATAACGAGCATTCCGGAGCAACGAGAATATCCCCATAGTCGGTATAGCTGCCGGCCGCCCATTCGAGAAACCGCAGCCCCCTGCGCCTGCCGATCGCGAGCGGAACGACAGCAACGAGTCTCTCGCCCTTCCAGACCAGGCCGATCCGCAACGCGCGCTGGTCACGGCGTTGTACGGTACTCCACCATGCCGAAATCCAGGCATGGCTTTGAAAGATCAGCCCGTCGGTACGATGCCAAAGCTCCATCCAAGCGGCTTCGACCGCAGCCAGGCGATCCGCCGAACGGACGATTTCCAGGCGCTCCGCGCCTAGGACGTCGATGGAAACAGCGGTGTTCATGAAGGAGAACTGTCCTGTGGCTGCGCGACCACATTGGGCCGTCTGTGAAACAGTCGCATGACATGCCTTGCCATCTTCTTGAGCGGCAGGATGTAGAGCCCAAAGAGCGACTGGTAATCGCGCACATCGCGATCGACCAGGCCAAATTTCAGGTCTTCCTCCGGCTCCGGGACAAATTGCGTTCCGAATAGACGATCCCAGAATGAAAAAAGCAGGCCGAAATTCTTATCGTAGTGACGCGGGTCGATGCTGTGATGCACCTGGTGCCAGTGCGGACACAGGATGATGTTGTTCAACGGGCCGAACGATATCTTGAGATGGGTATGGCGAACAAAGTCCATCATCAGGATGTTGCGGATGACGTAGACGTTGATGCCGAAAATAGCGACCTCTACCGGATCGAGTGCGATCAGGCTCCAGACACCGAAGCAGATGCCCGGGATGACGCCATCCCACATACGGTTCATCAGATCGTCCAGCGGATGAACCCGGTCCTTGGTGATCCCCACCATCACCTCGGCCGAATGATGTACCTTGTGCAATTCCCACAGGAACGGGAAACGGTGCTGGGCGACGTGGTAGAGGTAGTATGAAATATCATAGGCGACCAGCATGGTTGCGGTGAAGATGACGATCGTCACCGGTCCCGCCGGGCCGCCGAGAAGCGGCGCGTGGATGTTAAGGAGCCAGCCAATTGCCTCGCGTGTACCATAGCCAACCGCGACGACGAAGGTGACGCCGGCAGGAATGAGCAGGAAAGGCATCATCGCCCGTTTCGTGATCCAGAACAGGGCGTCGGCTCGCGCCGACGGGTGCAGGATGACTTCCTGTGGGAAGGCGAAGTCGAAAAAGTCCCTGAGGGACTTATGTTCGGCAGTTCGCCAGTAGGCGATCACCGCGCTGCCCAGTGCGGTGAGGAGAAGCAGGCCGAGCGTGGTCAGATTGACGTTCGAAAGCTTTTCCACAATCGCTCTGGCAAATTCGGAAAACATTGATGCAGCGGCTCCTGGTCGTAAGAAGGCAGTCTGGGGTCGTAAGAAGGCGATCTGGCGAATAGCAAAGCACAAAATTCCCGCCAAACTCGCTACGCCGCCTGCAACCAGTGGCTGTTGCGGGGCGCAGCGGGCAAAGCAGGCTGGATGGTGCGAGACTAGCAGATCAACGGTAACGAAACCGCTAAATGTCCAAACGTAATTAATGTCGAATACGGCTGGAACTCGCCCGGCAACTCTACGTTGGCACCGATTTTTGCTGTTGCGGCGGGTGAATTGGGGCAAGATGGATATCGATCCCGGCTTCGCCCACTTCACCGTGCCAGGCGAGGCGTTCGGCTTGCTGCCTGGTGCCAAAACGCAGTGAAACCCAACCGCCTTGGCCCGGCATGTCACCGCCGGCGCCGATATCGAGCGCAGCATCAGGAAAGCGGATGGCCAACAGTACCTCGTCGCCGCGCAATACCGTGACCGTCTCTTCGTGCCGGTCGGCATGGAGGCCGGCGGCCAGTTGGAAGACGATCTCGGACTGGCGCCTGCCGCCGAGCAGTTGGTCGGTGATGAGGATGCCATCGGCCTGGCGCGCCAAAGTGCGCTGATGCACGACGCCGAAGCGGCTTCTATAGCCGTCATGCCGGGCGCTCAGCCTCCAGTGCGGTCCCGGCTCGCTCTCCACCAGCGCTGCGACTGCCTTGTGCGACCAGTTGAAATTTCCAGCGATGGTGCTTTGGCTCTCGCCCTCGATGTTGAGCGTGTTGTGCGCCGGTGTGGAGCGGAACCAGTCGCGCCATGCGCCTCCCGAACCGTAGAGCCAGGTGCCGGGATCGACCAGCACCGGCTCATCGTCGATGCACAGGGTGAGCGACAGCGCGTCGGCATGGCCGTGCGCCGCTATCGAGAGATAGCCGAGCGGTCCATGGTCGAACGTCAGTTCGACATTGCGGCCATTCATTGCTCCGCGCCAGACGGAGAGCCCGCCTTGCGTGAATGTCTGCAAGCCATGCACCGCGGGCGCCGGGCCTGACGGCGCACCAAAGAAAAGCGAACGAAAATCGTCAGGCTCCGGCGCGTTGCCCGGCGTCCCCAGTAAGCCGTGGATGGCGGCCGCGACGGATCGGATATAGTTCGGCTCGTCGCCCAGCTTCAGCACATGGCCCTCATCGTCGTCGCCGAAGCGGGCGGCTTTCTGTGGCAGCCAGCCGACGAAATTGGCGAAGGCGCCCAGACGCGCTTCGACGGCCGAGGGAAACGGCGTTCCCGCCTGGCGTGCCGCGGCGGCGCACAGCAAGATGAGTTCGGCGCTGAAGGCTGCATAGGTCGGCGTTTGCTCGGCACCGGCGCCGTCGGCAAGAATCTGCTTGTGCGTCTCATTTAAGAGGGCGCTGCGGGCAATTTCGGATTCGGCCCCGAGCGCCAGGCAAACCAGATATTCGCCAGCCAACTCTGCGACGAGATGGTTGTTGGCGGAGGAATATCGCGACGGAAACCGCGGCAGCCAATAGGCGCTTGCCGCGAGTATCTCACCAGCTTTCCGCAGCGTCGCCGGGTCAAGCCGGTCACCGATAAGGTCCAGGGTGACGATCAGGCTGATGGCTCGCAGCGCTACTTCGATGCCGGAAGCCCAGCCAATGCCTCGGAACGGCGGATTGGCGGAATGCCAACTGCCGATTGCCGCCTCAATGGCACTCCGGGATCGGTTGTCCTCGCTGAGGAGCAGGTGTGCAGCCAGTACTGGCAATTGCTGCAGCCGGTTGACCTCCCAGACATATTTTATATCGCCAAGGTCGCCGCCATCGCGAAAATCGATATCGAAAGTATGAGCCTCGGCGCCAGGCCAAAGCCTGCCGGTTACCGGATCAAGACGCCAAAGCTCAGCAGGAAACAAAAGATCGGGCTCACGCTTTGGCCATGTCCGCCCGAGTGCCGAAAACCGGCCATGAAGCATCTCTTGCGCGGCCGCCGCTATGGCCTGCCGTTGAGCGTCGGTCGCTGCCAGCGCAGCATGGCGAAATCCGGGCAGCACTGGGTGCAACTGCGGCGATGGATAGCGCTCCCACCCATCATCGCGGCGGCGCGACACGATCCTTCGACGTTGCTCGCCCAGCCGGTGCAACACCTCGGCCGGTCCCATGCTGCGCAATCGGTTGATGTACCAGCCGATTCTCATGCACGCCCCGTCAACGTTTCGGTCCTTGTATACCATGCCGTCGAAAAGCTGCGGGCCGGCAATCTTCTTTCCCGTTCGTTGCGGTTAATATCTCCCGCGAGCATGCGGAGGGAGCGATGCGAAAAGCGGTGTATGTTGTTGCCTGGGTGCTCGCCTTGCTTGTGGCGGCCGCGGCAGAGCCCATCCCTCTCAAGCGCGGCGTTGGCGTGCATCAGTGGCTCAACTGGTCGCCGGTGGAGAAAGACGGAACCTACGTTTGGCCGCCCTATCGCAGCGAAAAGGAGTGGCTTGCGGAAAGCAGGCCGCTCACCGACTGGCCGGCCGGGGAGGTGTTTGCCCACATCCGATCGATGGGCTTCGACTTCGTCCGGCTGAGCGTCGATCCCGGCCCGCTGCTTGCCAGCGGGGACGCCAAGCGGCAGCAGGCGCTGGACATACTTGCCGCCGCCGTTGAGCGGATCACGTCGACCGGCCTCAAGGTGGTTTTCGACCTGCATGGCGTCACTCAGATTCCCGACTACAGCATGGAGATGATCTATGGCGGCGCCGACAGCGAGGGCGTTGCCCGCTATCGTCAAATGGTTGTGGCGGTCGCCGCCATGCTGGTCAAGATAGGGACCGACAAAGTCGCCCTCGAACCTTACAACGAGCCCGCATACTACCCTTGCGATGCGAGCGGCAGCGATCACTGGCAGCGGATCATGGCAGGGACCGTCCACGACATTCGAGCGGTCAGCAGCGAACTTACCATCGTTGCAACCGGCGCCTGCGGCGGCAGCATTGCCGGATTGGTCAACCTCAGCCCCAGCTTTGATGACCCAAACCTCTATTACAGCTTCCATATGTATGAGCCGCACAGCTTCACCCACCAGCGGCCCGATGACACGATCAGCTTTGCTTCGGGACTTCCCTGGCCGGCCGACAGCAGTACACCCGAAGTGGTGACCGAAACCCTTAGAGCGCGGATGGAAGCTGCCGGCTTGAGCAGGGTCGAGCAGGTCATGAACATGGCCACCGCGCGCCAAGCAATCGCGAACTATTTCGAGCAGAACTGGGGCCAGAGCCAACTGGAGGCGAGCTTTCGCCAGGCTGTCGACTGGGCTGAAGGCCATGGCATTCCCAGCCGGCGGCTCTTCATGGGCGAATTCGGCGCTATCCTCATGTCCGCGGACGGCCGCATGGGCGCCTTTGAGGCCGACCGTTCGCGCTATCTCAAGGCAGTGCGCCGAGAGGCCGAACGCTTCGCGATCCCATGGTCTGTCTGGGAGTTCTCCAATCCCTATGGGATGAGCCTCATCCCGCCCGATGGCCCCCCGGTTCCCGACCCGGAGATGCTGCAGGCATTGGGCCTGCCATAGGTGCCGTCACTCCCTCTCACCGGTGAATAGCCGGCGGCGAACCTTGACCGCCGGGCCTGATCGAGGAACGGCCTGTGGCAGCTTTTCTCGCGGTTGGGTTGTGTTGGCACGAAGTGTTTAACACATTTGTTGTACTGAAGTGAGGAATGCGCGCGCCTAGGGGGAACGATGTGTGGAATTGCCGGATGGATCGGTCGAAGGGCTAAAAATCCACAAGAGCGGGCCGCCAGAATGTCAAACGCATTGCGGCATCGCGGTCCCGATGCCGAAGGCACCGAGATATTGGACCTGAATACCGGCGAGCAACAATTGGCATTGGTCCATCGCCGCCTGGCGATCATTGACCTGGCGCCCGAGTCAAATCAGCCGATGCAGATTGAGGACGGTCGTCTCAAAATAATTTTCAACGGAGAGATATATAACTACATCGAGTTGCGCCAGGAACTGATCGGCCTTGGCCATCATTTTCGAACGCGCTCCGATACCGAGGTGCTGCTCCGAGCCTACGATCAGTGGCGCTTGTCAATGTTCGACCGGCTGAGCGGCATGTTTGCCTTTGCACTCTGGGATGCTCAGAGGCAGGAATTGATCCTCGGCCGGGATCCCTTCGGGGAAAAGCCGCTTTACCTCATGCAAAGCGAAAGATTGCTGCTGTTTGCCTCGGAGATCAACGCATTGTTGTCGGCGCAGCAAGATGCGCAGCAACTCGATCTGGATGCCGTGGACGAGTATCTGAACTGGCGTTATGTGCCGGGACCACGCACGCTTTTTAAACAGATTCGCAAGCTCAATCCCGGAAGCTATGCTGTCTGGTCGCAGGGGGTAGTCAAGGAAACGCGTTACTATACGCCTCCGGACCAGGCGGCCCTGACCGAACGGATCGACCGAAAAACCGCCAAGCGGCGATTTCTGGAACTGCTCGACCATTCCGTCGAGATCAGGATGCGCAGCGATGCACCTTTTGGAGCCTTTCTCTCCGGAGGACTCGACTCCTCGGCTATCGTCGCCCTGATGGCCAGGCATAGCGCCACGCCCATTCGCACGTTTTCCGTCGGGTTCGACGACGCAGCCTATAGCGAACTTGGATTCGCCCGGCGCGTTGCCGATCATTTCAAGACCGATCATTGCGAACTTGTCATCCAGCCAGGCGATCTGATGGATCACCTGCCCGCGATGGTTCGCCAACGCGGGGGACCTGTTTCGCAAAGCAGCGATATTCCAATTTACCTGATGTCGGAGCGCGCCTCGCAGGACATCAAGATGGTGCTCACCGGAGAAGGAGCCGACGAGCTTCTCGGCGGCTATCCCAAGCATCGCGCGGAATCACTGGCCGGGATCTACCAGTCGCTTGTTCCAGCCTCGCTGCACGATAACGTCCTTTCCCCTTTGGTACGCGCCATGCCGGGCGCGTCGGCCAAGGTCGATACGTTTGCCCGCACCGCGGGCGAAAGGGACTTTGCCGCCCGGATGGTCTCCTGGTTTGGAGCCGTTTCGGCGCAGCAGCGCGCTTGCCTGATCGGCGCGTCCGCAAATCGACGTTATGAGCGCAACGACTTTCCGTTCTCGTCAAGCGCTGCGGCCTCCCATCTTCGCCGCGTGCTGTTTTTCGATCAGACATCGTGGCTGCCTGACAATCTCCTGGAACGAGGCGACCACATGATGATGGCCGGTTCAATCGAAGGAAGAATGCCGTTCCTCGATCGCGACCTGGTTTCATTCGTCAGCAAATTGCCCGATCGCTACAGGCTGGGTTGGTTGCACAGCAAGCAGATCCTGCGCGACAGCATGGCCAATATCCTCCCGGAGGAAATTCTCAGCCGCCGCAAGGTCGGGTTCAAGGTACCGGTCGCCGAATGGTTTCGCGGATCGATGAGGAACTACGTGCATGACCATCTTTGCTCGCCTCACTCCGTCATTCGCAGCTATCTGAGTCCGAAACAGCTAGATCAAATCGTCTCGGAACACACCACGCGTGCTGCAGACCACGAAAAGCTGATATGGGCGCTGTTGAATTTGGAGATATTCCACCGCGAATTCAGGCTCGACGCGCCGCCGCGATCGTCGGCCTCAGCGCTTGACCGGTTGACGGCTTGACACGGCCGACCGCCAGACATCGCAGATTGCGCCAACAAACGGGGCGAGCTCAAGCCGTTCCCGATGCACGGCCATGGCACCGGCACCAAGCTTTGCCCGCAGTGCCGGGTTCTCCACGAGGCGGCTCAGCGCCTCGGTCAACGCTGTAACATCGCCTGGCGGCACCAGCAGCCCGGATTGCCCGTCGGTGATTATGTCTTCGACGGCGCCAACCGGGGTCGCCACCACCGCCAAACCGGCTGCCATGCCTTCGATCACCGACATCGGCAAATTTTCGGCGAAGGATGGAAGAACCAGAATATCGGCCGAAGAAATCAGCGATGCGACATCGTCCGGTCCCACCCAACCCGGAAAGGCGATCCGGTCTGCAATCCGCAGCGCGGCTGACTTTGCCCGTGCCGCCTCGACTTCGCCATCGCCGGCAATCGTGGCGCGCCAATTCTTGACAGGGCTCATGCGGTGCAGTGCCTCGAGCAATTGCGGTACGCCCTTGCGGTCGCCGATGCGGCCCAGGAACAGGATATGCACATGGTCGCCGCCGCCGACATGCGCCAGCGACGGGACTTCGGTCGCATTGGGCACGATCACGATATTGCCGGCTGCGCCCGGCGCCCGGCTGGCGACGAAATCGCGCCAAAGTCTGCCCAAAACGATCACCCGATCGGCATGCTCGAACAGAGCTTTGATACGGCGGCTTATGAAACCGCGGTCGGCTTTCCAGAATGTCTGATACTGCGCCCCGTGCAAATGCAGGACATAGGGTATCGACAGCAGCCGTGCGCAGGCGGCGATCACCATCTTGCGGTAGGTGCTGCCGGAAACTGAGATGTTGATATGAATGACATCGGCGCGTCCAGCCAGACGCGCTTTAAGCATCCGTAAGCAAAAACCGAGCATATAGAAGATCGAAAGTCCGACATGCCCCGGGCCACGACTGGCAAGAAAGCGCACATCGATGTCGGTGATTTCTTGCCGTTCGAACTCCTGCTTCAGCGCCCCCATGATGCGGTCGATGCCGCCCTGCCCCGAAACGCCCGAGGGCGTCGCGACCAGGACATGTATTTTTCGATCGGATATGAGGCGCTGCAACATGATGGTACTCTAAATAACACAGACCGGGTAACTGCAAAGCAAACGTTCCCGATAAGGTTTACGGCAAATCTTTTAGTTCAAACTGAATCTGTTCACCCTTCGGCATCATCGGGCTGGATTTTCCGCCAGTCGGCGGCTAGTCGAAGGTGAGTTTTCCAGGGACACGCCCTTGCTGCTCCGTTCCACGCTCATTTATGCTCCGGCGATCCTGCTGACGCGAATTTCGGCGCTGCTCCTGCTGGTCGTCGTGACGCGTTTGATCGACCAGACCGAGTATGGCCTGCTCACCCTGGTGGTGACCGTCGGGGAAATGACCGACATTGCCGTCACCAACTGGCTGCGCATCGCCTTGCTCAGGCTTGGCGGCAAGGGCGAAGTCAGCCGCGGCAGCCTGATGCTGGCCGGGCAGGTGTTGCTTGCCACCACGGCACTGGCGCTGGTCATATCGGTAGGCGCGTCGGCGGTGATCGTGCCTGAACGCTGGGTCGAGTTCGCGATCGCAGTCTGCGGCTATCTGGTCGCCGGGTCCATCAGCCGCTTCGCGTTGACGGTGCTGCAGATGCAGCAGCGCCATTCGGTCTATTCGATGCTAGAAGCCCTGCGTGCCCTGCTGCAACTCGCGTTACCGATCGGCGCTATCCTCGTCTTTCAGGATAGCTTTCTGACGGTGTCGCTCGGCTCGAGCCTCGGCGCCTTGATTGCCGGCATCGTGGCGGGCATCATGGCATCGCGACGGCTCGTTGCCGGTCCGCCGCGCTTCACCCACAGGGACTTCTTTGCGCTCGGTGTGCCGCTGATCATCATGGCGCTGGTAGGCTTCGGGCTCAACAGCGCGGAGCGTCTGTTCCTCAAGATCTATTACGATGCCAGCGCTGTGGCGATCTTCGCCGCAGCCTATGCGCTGGCCCGCCAGCCGATCGACATGGTCGCCAACGCCATCAACATGGGCGCCTTTCCCGAGGTGGTCAGCCGGTTCGACGAGGATGGGCCCGCGGCGTCGGGCCGGCTGCTGTCGCAACTGATGGCGCTGATGATGCGGCTTTGCCTGCCTATTGCAGCGATGCTGGTCGCGCTCAGCAGCGATATCACCGAGCTCATGCTGCCCTCGCAATATCACGGCCGCTTCGGCCTGCTGTTTCCGATCATTGCCTTCAGCGTGCTGTGCGCCAACCTCACCAGCTTCGTCTATGGCGTCGTAGTGCACGCGCACAAGCGGCCGTGGCTGCTGATCATCGCCAATCTCTTCGGCTCGGTGGCAACAATCGCATTGTCCCTGCTGTTGATCCCCCCGATGGCGGAGATCGGCGCCGCTTTGGCGCTGGCGGGCGGCTCGGTGGTGGGCTCCATAACCTGCATCATCATCAGCGAGCGGCTCACACCGGTGCCGGTGCCATGGCGCGACATCGGTGTCTCGGTGGTCATCTCGCTCAGCACGGGGGTGGCCGCCAAGCTTGCCAGCATGGTGCCCGGCGACGTGCCGGCAATCTTCTCGCTTGTCGCCGGCGGCACTGCCGGTGCTGCGGTTTTCTTCGGGCTGACCTCGTTGTTCCACCCTGTGGCAGCGACGCAATTCGTCGCCCAGCTGCGAGCGCGGCTACGGATCGCGTAAAGCGAAGTCCAGGGTCAACGCCTGTTTTGTGGGGGAACGCGAAACTATAAACCGGCGTTTCGGCGCCAGCGACGCTCCCAGAACTCTCGGCACAGCAGCCCTGCATAGGCAGTGTTGGTATCGTAGTAGCGGCGCCACAAGCGTCGCGGCTCCTGGACGACGCGGAACAGCCACTCCAGGCCGGCCGCTTGTATCAGCTTCGGCGCACGGGCAACCTTGCCCCCATAGACGTCGAAACTGCCGCCCACGCCCATCACGAAGCTTGAGGCGAGTTCATCGCGGTAGCGTTTGAGAAAGCGTTCCTTGCGCGGTGTCGGCATGGCCACCAGCAGGCAGTCGGCGCCCGAGGCGTTGATCGCCGCGACGATCCCGGCCTCGTCCTCCGGCTTGAAATAGCCGTTGCGCATTCCCGCTATGACGAGGCTCGGATGGTCCTTGGCAAGTCTCACTACAACCGCGTCGAGAACGTGCTGTTCGGCCCCCAGCAGATACGGCCTGAATCCACGCTTCGCGCAGAGGCTCAGCAGATTGATCATGATGTCGACGCCCGCCACCCGCTCGGGCAGCGCGACGCCGCACAGACGTGCACCCCAAAGCACGCCGATGCCGTCGACATTGACCACGTCCGCCCCAGCCACGTCCTCGCGCAGCTCGGCATTCTGGCGCATGGTCACCAGCTTGGCGACGTTCACGACCACATGATGCAGCGGCCGCCCCAGGGTCATCGCCTCGTCGGCGATGGCCAGTGTCTCGGCCATGGTCAGCGCATGGATCGGTGCGCCAAGGAACTCCCGGCGCCGTGATGCCAACAGGGAATGCTGCGCCCATGCCGGGGCGTGCGCGTTCATGCGGCCTGCTCCCTTGCAAGCGTCACTTGTGCGACCTCTGGTTTCTTGCCTTCGATGCGGGCGTCGGGCTTGCGTGCCTTGCGCCACGTCCACAGACCCCTCGTATCGACGAGCTTCTTGTCCTTGAGCGCTTCGGGGTCGACCAGATTGAACTGCCGATGGTCGACCAGGAGGACGACGATATCGGACTTGTCGATGGCCGAAAGTGCGTCGGTGAACACGATGCCCCTGCCCTCGAGCTCATGCGGCAGCGCATTTGTGTTGGGTTCAGCCGCAATGATCTTCACATTGGGGATATCGGACAGAAGTTTCACCACCTCGACGGCCGGGCTCTCGCGCAAATCGTCGATGTTGGCTTTGAAGCTGAGGCCAAGACAGGCGATCGTCTGTTTGCGGGAGGGGTCGAGCAAGGCCTCAATATCCCTGACCACCGACATGGGCCGTTCGGAATTGATCCGGCGTGCCGAAGCCATAAGCCGCGTGCTGTTGGGTGCGGCGTCGATGATAAAATATGGATCGACCGCAATGCAGTGACCGCCAACGCCCGGGCTCGGCTGGAGGATGTTCACGCGAGGGTGTCGATTGGCGAGATCGATCACTTCCCATACATTGAGCGACAGATCCTGACACACGGCGGCAAGCTCGTTGGCAAAGGCGATGTTGACGTCGCGGAACGCGTTCTCCGTCAGTTTCACCAGCTCAGCACTTTCGGCCGTTGTCATGAACAGGTCGCCGGTGACGAAGGTCGAATAGAGTGCCGCGGTCCGCTCCGACGATTTGCGGGACAATCCGCCGATCGAGCGATCGTTGTTGATCAGCTCGGTCAGCACCTTTCCCGGCAGCACACGCTCGGGCGAATAGGCGACCAGCACATCGGCGTCTTCGCCATGCTGGACAGGAAATTTGAGATCAGGCCGCAACTCGGCAAGCAGCCCGGTCATGATACGCGTGGTTCCAACCGGCGATGTCGATTCCAATACCACAAGGTCTCCCCGCTTCAGCACGGGGGCGATGCTTCGTGCCGCCGCGAGCACGTAGGTCACGTCCGGCTTATGATCGTGGGTCATCGGGGTCGGCACGGCGATGATATAGGCGTCCGCCGGCTGCGGCGTGCTGTAGGCCATGAGCTTGCCGTTCGCCACGACCTTCTGGATCAGACCGTCAAGGTCCGGCTCGACGATGTGGATTTCGCCGCGGTTGACCTTCTCGACCACCGCTCGGTTGACATCGACGCCAATGACGTTGAGCCCGCGGCTGGCGAAAATGGCGCAGGTCGGCAGGCCGATATAGCCCATGCCGATTACGGAAACGGTTTTGATTTCAGCCATGATGCAGCAGTTCCTCAACAATCCGGTTGCTGGCCCGGCCATCGCCATATGGGTTGTGTCGTTCCGCCATGCCGCAATAGGCAGCCTGATCGTCGAGCAGGCGATTGGCGTTGAACAGGATTTTCTCGACGTCGGTGCCGACAAGACGGGCGGTGCCGGCCACGATCCCCTCGGGTCGCTCGGTATTTTCGCGCATTACCAGCACCGGCTTGCCGAGTGAAGGCGCTTCTTCCTGCACGCCACCGCTATCGGTAAGCACCAGATAGCTCTGCTTCTGCAGGTACAGGAACGGCAGATAGTCCTGCGGCTCGACCAGGTGGATGTTCGGCACGCCTTCCAGCTCTGCGTTGACCACTGAGCGCACATTGGGGTTTGGATGGACAGGGTAGACGATCTGCACATCTCCGCGCGCCGCCAATCCCTTCAATGCCGTACAGATGCGCTGGATGCCGCCGTCGAAATTCTCGCGGCGATGACCGGTGACGAGGATCATCTTCTTGGAAGGGTCGAGGAAAGGGAAGCGGGCAGCGAGCTTCGCGTTCATCAGCCTGTCAGCATCGATCGCGCTTGAAAAATGCAACAGCGTGTCGATCACCGTGTTGCCGGTCACGAAGATGGTGCTTTCGGCCTTTCCTTCGGCGATGAGATTGTCGCGCGCTTGAACGGTCGGCGCAAAATGCCAGGTAGCGATGTCGCCGGCAATCTTGCGGTTCAGTTCTTCAGGAAACGGCGAGTTGATGTTGTGGCTGCGCAATCCTGCTTCGACATGAGCGACGGGGACACGCTTGTAGAAGGCAGCCAGCGCCGCGGCCATTGCCGTGGTGGTGTCGCCCTGTACCATGACGATATCGGGCTGCGACTTTTCCAGCACCTCGGCCATGCCCAGGAGCACGCGCGAGGTCACGTCGAACAGCGACTGGCCGGGTTGCATGATGTTGAGATCGTGATGCACCGGCAGGCCGGTCAGCTCGACAACCTGGTCGACCATTTCACGATGCTGGGCGGTGATGCATATTTCGGTGATGAAGCCTGGATGAGCAAGGGCGGCACGCGCCACTGGAAAGCATTTGAGTGCCTCCGGCCTAGTGCCGAACACGATCAGCAGTTTCTGCCTGGATGGCAGTTTTGGACGTGAAAGGACGTTCATCGCTGATCCTGGTCGCCTGCAGCCTTCGGGACATGCCGACTATTGCCCGCAAGAGCCATAATAGCGCCGGAAAGCGCCTTCGTGATCTCAATTCTTAATATATGATTAACAACCAAGGCCGCGTTCTCCCGGTTTAACTCTTGTGAAAGGTTGGGCTGACAAGTAGTCTATGACAGTAGTCTTGAAAAAGAATATATTGGATTGACTAATATTTTAATCATCGGCCACGCCGACACATCCCGGCGCTGGGAAAATGAGCTTCTGGCGCGGTTGAGTGCAGCTGGACATGCGGTTTCGAGTTGCCGCGCGCCGACGCCTGAACCCAATGCGCGCACGATGGATAACGTGCTGGCGCTCGAGGGCCGGCGCTTCGGCCCCTCACTGGCAAGCCGTTCCCGGCCGTTGCCGTCCGGCGACACCGGCCCAGTCGATCTTATGGTCGATCTCACCGCTACCGCCGCACGACGGGGCACGCCTGTCCTGACGCTCGAATTTTGCGGCCAAAGCAGCTTTGCCGCGGGCATGACCGAGATGCTGGCGAGCGGGCGGCTGCCCGAACTCACCGCTCGGCTCGACGGCGTTGCCGTCGCCAGAGCGCGGCCGATGATCAGCGACCGGTTGTGGCTGTCTCGAACCAGCAACGACCTGCTCGCCGGCGCCATCTCCCTGATTGCCCAATGTGTCGCCCGCTTTTCCGCGGGCAAACTTGCGCCGATTGCCGAGAGCCCGGCGCCGCCCCTGCAGAAAGGCGGATTTATCGGGCACTATCTGCCCTTTTTCGGCAGGGGGTTGGTCGACCGCGCCGTGCAAAAACTGCGACGTGGTCGGCGCCCCTTCTATTGGCAGGTTGCTTATCGGCTGATCGACGGTCCAGGCGTCGCCGAAACCGGACAGCTGGATGGTAAGCCGTTCACCGTGCTTGCCGATGACGGGCAGCGCTTCTACGCCGATCCGTTCGTTCTCGAGCGCGACGGCCGTCATTTTCTGTTTGTCGAGGAGTTTCCCTACTCCACCGGCCGCGGGGTGATTTCTGTCGCTGAACTTGGCACCGACGGCACTTTCGGCGTGCCGAAAGTGGTGCTGGAGGAAGCGCATCACCTGTCATATCCGCAGGTGTTTGCTCACTCCGGCGAGATTTTCATGATCCCTGAAAGCGCTACGGCGCGAGAACTGGTGCTCTACCGTGCCGAGCAGTTTCCGGATCGCTGGGTACGCGATACGGTGCTGATGACGGACAGGGATTTCAACGACGCCACGCTGCTCGAATCCGACGGTCGCTTCTGGCTGTTGGGGACTGAGCGGTTCGGTCACGGCAGCGCGTCCGACACGATGGCCGTCTATTCCGCCCCGGCGCTGCGTGGGCCGTGGGCTGCGCACGCGCTCAATCCCGTCGCAGTCGACCACTCCGCCACTCGGCCGGGCGGCGCCTTTATCCGCCAGGGCGACGCTTTGCTGCTGCCGGTGCAAAACGGGTCTAGAGCCTATGGCGGCGGCCTGGGATTGATGCGGCTGGATCGGCTTGATGATTTCGACGTCCGTTTTGAACTGCCCCGCTCAATCGATCCCGGGCCGGCATGGGCTCGGTCCGGCATTCACACGCTCAATCGCGCGGGCGGTGTCGAGGTCGTGGACAGCGCCGGCTGACCGGATCCGAGGTCCGTGCTTAACGAGATCCAGCCGGGTTTGGGCTGGATGCAGCAGCCGAAGGCATGCTCTCGAGCGAGCCTCCATGGGGCTGCTTCCTGTAGGCAAGCAGCAACACCACGATGATCGTCATGTCCGGCGTTTTTGACGAAAGCGCGTTGTTTGACAGCGCGGCAAGCAAGAACGTTATGGTGCCGATCCATGCCGGCAGCGGCGCCCCGCGCAGCAGCCGGAAGACGAACCAGAATATCAGCGCTGTAAACAGCAGGGCTATGGGCAGGCCGAAGAGCAAGATAATTACCACCGGCGCGCTTTCGATGTAGGGCAGATGCAGCTTCTGCCGGACGATCGCCAGCAGGTCGTCAACGTTCATGCCGAACAGGATGTCGTTCCAGCTGACCAGTCCGAACACCTGATAAATGGTCACCCGGGCCATGAAGTTTTCGTCGAAGATGGTGTTGCTGAACCGATTCAGCAGACCGCCCGCAAACAGTACCGCTACGAGCACCGCGCCACCCGTCACGGTGAACATCAGCACGACAAATTTGGCCTGCCGCTCATATTTGAGCGACAGGCCCGGCCAAGGCACGAACAGCAGCAGAATGAGGATTTCGCCGGTGGCGAGCATCAGCGCGGCGCGAGCGCCCGATGCAGCGCAACCGATGAACAACAGGAAGATCGCCATCACCCGCGCCCATATGCGCCAGTGCGTCAGCGGCACGAATCCGATGGTTGTGGCGCAGAGCGCGCCCAGTGCCAGCGGATGGGCCGACAGGCCAGTTGGCCTGAATTGCAGTTCGTTCAACCCATAGGGCAACAGCCGATGTTGAGTCACCGCCTCGATGGTGCCGATGACAGCGCTCAGGATCGCCATTCCAAGCACGACGTCCCCCAGCGCCCGCCGCACCTCTGCATTCAATGCCAGCATCAACAGGCCTGTGGCGCCGGCCACCAGATAGGTATCGATGATGAACCCGGAGGAGCCCGCACGGCCGGTAACGAACAGATAGGGCACCAGCGCGAACATCAGCACCGAATAGCGGATCAACGCCTTGAATATTCCAATTTCGTCGCCGTGCAGCAGAAACGGCCGGCTGAAAAGAACGATAGGAAGCAGCAGGATGATCGCATAGGTGCCGAAATGCAGCTTCTCGTAGAACGAGCCTCCCTGGGCCGTATAGTCGACGACCATGTTCATCACCTGCGGTGATACCGTAAAGCGAAGCAGGAGCGCGAACGCTGCGCATAGGAAAAACAGCAGCGACAGCGCGTTCTGACGGCGCGCTCGGCTGGACGATAATCGTTCCGAAGCGGCAGCGGGATAGCTCATGGCCCATCCAAA
This sequence comes from Mesorhizobium sp. M0500, assembly GCF_040321165.1. Classification (NCBI taxonomy): domain Bacteria; kingdom Pseudomonadati; phylum Pseudomonadota; class Alphaproteobacteria; order Hyphomicrobiales; family Phyllobacteriaceae; genus Mesorhizobium; species Mesorhizobium sp. M0500. The sequence goes on along the minus strand of NZ_JAMYRB010000004.1, from coordinate 64,945 downwards.
TGGCGATATTCGAACGGCATTCTGGGCAACGAAATCCCTTCAACGTCCGCCGGACGGACAGCGTGAGCGGTAAAATGGGCCAACTTGGAAAATAAGATGTTAACGATGTTTCTGTAGAGCAGGCCAAGCGTAATGATTTAACAAGGGTTGTCACCATGTCTGCCGGTTCCGGCACACCCCCCATCTCCGCGACGGCTTCCAATAACAGTGCATTCGAGCGTATCGCCAATGCACGGCGCAGGGCATTGCTGCAACAGCATGGCCCAGTCGCGGCGCTAAGCTCCGCGCCGGTGACGCCGCAACCTCCAGAGCCTGTCGCAACGGTGACCCTGGACAAGATCGGCGATTTCCTCGAGCTCGATTTTCGACGCCTGTTCGTCTGGCTGCGGGCCGGCCTCGCCCTGGCCTTCATGCTGGCGGTAATCGGCGGCATTGTCGGCGGCGCCTATGCATTGCTGAGCAAGCAGCGTTACACCGTCACGACCGAGGTCCTCATCAACCCATCCAATTTGCAGGTTGTGGAAAACGACCTCTACTCGCAACCGGGCCAGATCGATAGCCAACTGCTCAGCACGCGCAGCAAGCAGCGCATCCTGACCTCGGGCAACGTGCTTTCCCGTGTGGTGGACGAACTGAATCTGACTCACGATCCGGAGTTTTTCGATCCGGACCGGAGCACATCCTCGTCCGGCGCTGTGGCGAAGCCCGACCCGAGGCTCATCGCCTTGAAGAACCTGGCGGACCGGGTAGACGCCATCGCGGATCCGACCTCGTTTGTCACAACCCTCTCGGTATCTGCGGAAACCACCGCCAAGGCGATCCTGATCTCGCAGGCCATAGTCAAAAACTTCCAGGAAGAACTGGCTAAGGCGGAAGCTGCCGGCGCCAGCCGTGCCGCGGCTGCCCTTGACAGCCGGCTTGGCCAACTCAAGAGCGACGTGCAGGCAGCCGAAGAGAAGGTCGAGAGCTACAGGCGCAGCCACAACCTGTCGTCCAGCAATGGCCAGCTCGTCAGTTCGCAGACGCTGACGCAGCTCAATGGCGAAATCGTCGATGCGCAATCGCGTGTTATCGCCGCGCAGGCAAGCTACGACGCCCTGGTTGCCTCCGGTATCAACGGGGCCAATCCCGACCCCACGGTTTCGGAAGCGCTCGCGGCGCTGCGCGACAGGTCAAACAGCCTGCGGCAGCAGATCGATTCACAGTCGATGACCTTCGGTCCGCGCCACCCGACGATTGTCAGGCTCAGGACGGAACTCGAGACCGTCAACTCGCAACTCCGGGCCGAGTTCTCCCGCACCATCGGCACGGCAAAGGCCAGCCTGGACAAGGCCGGGGCCTCGTTGGCTTCTCTCAACGCCAGGATGAACGATCTGAAGAGCAATGTATTCACCGACAGCGAATCCGAAGTCGCCCTGCGTGAACTTGAACGCGATGCCGCCTCGAAGAGAGCGGTCTATGAGAGCTTCCTGTCACGTGCGCGCCAAATCAGCGAGCGCGAGCAGATCGACACCACAAACGTACAGGTGATTTCGACCGCGGTGCCCCCGCCAGCGCGCTCATGGCCCCCGCGCACTGCCCTGGTGGCAGGCGCAGGAGCGTTCGCAGGCTTTGCCCTGGGCATGCTGCTGGCCATCGGCATGGGCATCATCCGCGACATGCGCCGGCCGCCGAACCGATCAGGCCTTGCCGCCAGCCGAGCCTGAAGCAAGGCATGGTGAAGCGCATCGTTTTCCACATCGCCAGCCTGAGGGGCGGCGGCGCCGAACGTGTTTTCGTCCTGATGGCAAATGAACTGGCGTCGCGTGGCCACGAGGTCACGCTTTTTACCTGGAACGCGGAAGGCCCTAACGCCGCGCTGCGTTCAGCTGCCGTGCATCTGGTCGACTTCGGCCTTCTCTTGCGCGGCGAGGGTTACGCCAAGTCGGCGACGCTGAAAGGCATCGTGCGAAGCGCAAATTTGTTCCGCCGCCTTGATCCTGATGCGGTCTATAGCGCCCCGGAATTCGCCAATCTGGTGATGGCGCTGTCACTCATGTTGGCCAGAAGCCGGGCAAAATTCTTTCCAAGCTTCCATGCCGCCGCCTCGCTGCCTGCCAGCGGCCTCGGCGCGAGGCTGGCGATCTGGCTTTCCGCGCTGGTTGCAGCGCGCGCAACCAAAGCCATCGCCGTTTCAGCGGGTGTCGGCCGTGACATCATCGCCCGCGGCTTCCCCGAATCCAAGGTCGTCGTCATCAATAACCCGCTGCCGCCGGCTGAAGCACCGCCGGGGACTTCCTATGCCTGGCAGGCAGCGTTGGCGGCGATGGGCGATGCGCCGGTCATTGCCACCGCCGGGCGCCTGGTGCCGGTCAAGGACCACCGGACTTTGCTGCGGGCCTTCGCTGCCCTGCGCGCCGGCCGCCCCGCCCGGCTTGTTATCTTCGGCGAAGGTCCGCTGGCTGCCGAATTGCACGCCTATGCCGAAGAGACAGGCATAGGCGGGGACGTGCTCTTTGCCGGCTATGTCAACGATCCCGCGGCTTGCTATGCCGCGGCCGATCTGTTCGTTCTGTCATCGACCAGCGAAGGCTTTGGCAACGTCTTGGTCGAGGCCATGGCCGCCGGTGTCCCCGTAATCTCCACCGATGCTCCGCATGGCCCGCGCGAAATACTCGCTGACGGCCGTTTCGGCACCTTGGTGCCGGTCGGTGACGCCGCGGCCCTGGCGAAGGCGATGGCCGAGATGCTGGACCACCCCACCCCTGCTGCCGTGCTGAAAAACAGGGCGGCGGATTTCACAGTCGACAAGATTGGCGATCAATACGAAGCGTTGCTCTAGTCGTTACGCACTGCCAGCAGATCGCGGTTGGATGCGGTCGACGTGGTCGGGCTTTGATTGCGATAATCTCTTCACGGGCTGGGGCGCAACGAATTTATCGTGAGGCATTCCCTCGTTCCTTGAGTTGTTGGGCGAGGAAATCCTTGACCGAATCGAGAACCGCATCCCGTTCATGAGATACGCCTGGCAGCAAATCGAAGCGCACGCGCGCCCCCGCCTCCTCGAACGATCGACACAATGCCATGAGGCGTTCCGGCCGTGTTCGCCCCGCATCGTTGGCGCCCGGCATCCAATGGGTGCTGCCTTGGACATGAGTGATCTCCCAAGTCTCCAGGTCAGCGTCGCCGACGATCATCTGGAAAGGCACTTTTGCCAGCGCTGCGGCATCGAAGGTGATGCCGAACTTCTCCGGCAGATCGCGAATGCCCACCCACCAGTCACGCGTCGGATCGAGCAAGGTCACCGAGCCTGGCGCGCCGATTGAGGCCGCCCAGAGCCTGTCGGGATGCAGGATAGCAAAACGATGCGTGAAATGCCCGCCGCCGGAAAATCCGAACATGGCAAAGCGGCTCCAATCCTGACTGTATTTGGCGCTGACCTCCTCAACCATGGCGAGCAGCACCTGATCGTAGCGTATGTTGCCCTCGAGCAAATATTTGTATCCGCTGCGGGCATCATCCCCGAGAACGCCGATTGGAAACAGCGGACACAAAACGGCGCAGCCGTTCCAGCGTCCGAACTCGGAAAACGCATCGCGGAATCCAAGAAAAGAGGTGCGGCCGGTGCCATGGACAGCGACCATCAGATCGACTTTGGCCCCTTCCCCAACCGCGGGAGGCACATACAGGCAATAGTGAAAGCGCGGGTCTGATTTGGAAGCAAAGATGGCGGTCGCGCCAAGGTCATAGGTAGCGCGACCGCGATCCGCGACAGGCCCCTTGGCAACGCTTGTCAAATCGATAACTCCTTAATAGGCCCGGCATTCCGGCAACAATATACCGGTCGGCCGACCTCGTGAACTGGAGGCGCCTCCAGGCAGCCGCGAGGAGGACCTCGTCGTGCATCGGAAGCAGGGCGCCGGCGGGGCGATCAGGGGCAAAAAGAATGCCTCCGCCAACGCCTCGGGAAGCCGCCATTAACTTTTCGTTAACCATGCCGGGCTAGCCTTAACCAATCAGTAAGGACTCGCCTCTGTGACCTGCGTCTCTCCCATCCAAAACAAGTCCATACGCTTTCGAGCGCGCTCGTTTGTAGCCTTCACCCTCACCCCTGAGGCCCCGCTAGGGGAATGGCTGCAAAGCCTCGATCACTGGACCGAAAACTCTCCCGGCTTCTTTGCCGGCCGCCCGGTCGTGCTCGATCTGAATATACTCAAGCCCGAGGTGGGCGAGATGCGGGATCTGGTCTTACAACTCGCGGAGCGCGGGATTCGCATCTACGCGATCGAGGCCGATGGCAATGTAGCTCTCGATGCCGATCTGCCGCCGCTCCTCGTTGGCGCCAAGGAGGCCACCGCCGACGCGCTTTACGTGCAGCCGCACCCGAAGGCCGCAGCTGAGGCCAAGACGGAAGAGCCGCAGGCGCCGAACTCATTGATGATCAAGGCACCGATCCGCTCCGGCCAGTCGATCTTTCATCCCGATGGCGATGTGGTCATTGTCGGCTCCGTCAGTTCCGGTTCCGAGATCATCGCCGGAGGATCGATCCACGTCTACGGCACGCTGCGTGGACGTGCGTTCGCCGGCGCCACGGGAAATTCCGCGGCTCGCATCTTTTGCCGGAAAAACGAAGCCGAACTTCTGGCGGTGGACGGCTGGTACCGCACTGCCGAGGAGATGGACGCCTCCTCGCGAGGAAGGCCGGTACAGGCCTTTCTCGAGGACGGCGCACTTTGCGTCGCACCGCTCAACTAACAACATTGGAGGCACAAATATGGGCAAGGTAGTGGTTGTCACATCCGGCAAAGGGGGTGTCGGCAAGACGACCTCGACGGCCGCTCTCGGCGCCGCGGTCGCGAAAACCGGCAAGCGGGTGGCTCTCGTCGATTTCGACGTCGGCCTGCGGAACCTCGATCTGATCATGGGTGCCGAGCGGCGCGTTGTTTTCGATATCGTCAACGTCATTCAGGGAACCGCCAAGCTTTCGCAGGCGCTGATCCGTGACAAGCGACTCGAAACGCTGTTCCTGCTGCCGGCCTCGCAAACGCGCGACAAGGATGCTCTCACCGAGGAAGGCGTCGCCGATGTCATCGACAAGCTGCGATCGGTTTTCGACTACGTCTTCTGCGACAGCCCAGCCGGCATAGAGCGGGGCGCGCAACTTGCCATGCGCTTTGCCGACGAGGCGGTAATCGTCACCAACCCGGAAGTGAGCTCGGTCCGCGATTCCGATCGCATCATCGGCCTGCTCGACTCCAGAACGATGAAAGCCGAGCAAGGTGAATCGATTGTCAAACACGTCCTCGTCACGCGCTACGATGCTGCGCGCGCTGCCCGCGGCGAGATGCTGAGCATCGATGACGTGCTCGAGATCCTGTCGACGCCCTTGCTGGGAATAATTCCCGAGAGCCAGGACGTGCTGCGCGCATCCAATGTGGGCGCGCCGGTTACGCTCAGCGAAAACACCAACCCCGCCGCACGCGCCTATATCGACGCGGCAAGAAGACTCGAGGGCGAGGACCTGCCGGTCATTCTGCCTTTCGAGCGGAGGGGCCTCCTCGACCGGCTGTTGGGAAGGAGGGCAGCATGAACCTGCTCGATATCTTCAAGCGCCGCGGCAGCGCGCCGGTGGCGCGCGAACGCTTGCAACTGCTGTTGGCTTACGAGCGTCGAAGCCGCAACCAGCCCGATCTCGTCTCGGTGTTGCGCGAGGAGATCATGGCGGTGATCGCCCGGCATGTTCAGGTCGACCAGGATTTCCTGCAGGTGAGCATGGATCACGGCGAAACGACGTCGAGATTGGAGATCGACATCCAGATCCCCAACAAGGTCGCAATGCCCATGGCCGCGGCGTTCTAACGGAATCCTCCGGCCAGGGCTTGCGTCGGCTGCTGCCGAGGTTGCGGCGCCGTGGTTGGCGTGTTTGACCCGGTCGCCACCGGCAAGTTCTCGCAATTCGAGGACAATAACCACTCCCTCACCAAAACCCCGCGGCCGTTTCCAGCCGCGGGGGCCTTGGGAGGGCCTTTCGAAACCGTGGTCAGATGTTGGCGAGCAATTCGTTGACGCGGCTTTCCATGTCGGCAAGGGCGGTGTCGACGTCCTTCTGGCCACTGATTGCTGCACTCATCTCTTCGCCGATAATGTCCTGGATCGCAAACTGACGCTGTACGGCGGACGGCAGCGGCTTGCCGAGATCAGCGACCGCAGAGATCGTGTTGCGATGCGGCAGGGCCTTGAACGCGTCCGAGGTGATGACGGCCTTATAGGCCGGCAGGTGACCGGTGCGTGACCATTCGAAGTCGTTGTCGGCGAAGAACTTCAGGAATTTACCGATGGCCGCGATCTGTTCAGGCGTGCGGTCTTTCTGCGAAACGGCCCAGGTGTGGCCGTCGGCATATTGCGCGTGGGCGCCGCCAAACAGCTGCGGATACGGATAGACCGCATAGCCGCCCTTGTTGAGCGCCGTACCCTTGGTCTCGGACTGGGCGTTGTAATCGCCGACCACCCAGGTGCCGTTAAGGTGGACGCCACCCTCGCCGGCAAGGAAGGCGTTGATCGAGCCGCCATAATCGAGGTCCTTGGTGGTGTAGCCCTTCTCGAAGATCGCCTTGTACATCTCGACGACCTTCTTGGCTTCCGGCGTATTCAACTTCACATGCTTCGGATCGGCGAAGAAATCGGAATCCTGCTGGAAAAGATAGGTGTAGAGGTTGCGTGTGTAGAGTGCAGTCTCATTGGTCAGGTTCTGGACGAAATAAGGCTTGCCCGTCTTCTGCTTGAACTGTTCGGCCTGGGCGAGCAGTTCCTCGGGCGACTTTGGAAAAATCGGCGTGCCGTCGGCATTGACCAGGCCGGCTTGTTTGAAAAGATCCATGTTGACGTGATAGAGCATCGTCCAGCTGTCGATCGGCAGGCCATAGACCTTGCCGTCTTTGGTGGCGCCATTGCGTGCCGCGTCGGTGAAGGCGTCGGGTGTCACGCCGACCGACTTCAAGAGATCGTCGAGCGGCATCAACAGGCCCTTCGACTGATAATCCGACAGTACGGATTCATGGATCGTGACGATGTCCGGAGCGTCGCCTGAAGCGAACTGCGCGGTCAGCTGATCATAGCCGGGCCATTCCACGGTGGTGACGTTGACATGGACATCGGGATTGTCGGCGTTGAACTTGTTGATTAGCGAGGTGATGATGCCGCATTCGCCAACGGCCTTGGTGGCATCGGTGTTGGTGCCGAAATCGGCATCGCAGGCGCCGAAAAAGCGCTGCACGCTCAGCTCCGTGGCCGCGAAGCTTGGACTTGCGAGCATCATTGCGCCCGCAGAGACTGCTGCAAACAGTATTTTCTTCAGTTTCATATCAGTTCCTCCTACTGAGTTTCCGCCGCTCCACCCTGGATTGGCTTTCGTGCTTCAATCGCTGCGCATTCCCCCGGCCGTCAGGCAATCTTCGTTATCTCACCGCAGCGCCGGAGACCGCCGTGACGATGTATTTCTGGAAGAACAGGTAGACGATCAGGATCGGTGCACCGGCGAACACCGCCTGCGCCATCAGGAAGCCGATGCCTTCGGACTGGGCGAAGTTGGTCTGGGTCGAGGCCATGCCGACCGTCAGCGTGAACATGTCCTTCTTCGTCGCCGAAATCAGCGGCCAGAAGTAGTCGTTCCAGGCGCCGAGAAAGGTGAAGATGCCGAGCGTCGCCTGCGCAGGCAGCGTGAGCGGCAGAAGCACCTTCCAGAAAATTCTGAGCCGGCTGGCGTTATCGAGCATGGCGGCTTCGTCCAGCTCCTTCGGGATGGCCTTGAAATACTGGGTCATCAGGAAGACACCGAACGGAGCCGAAAGGCCCGGCAGAATGAGCCCTTGATAGGTGTTGTGGAACTTCAGCATGCTGAAGATCTGGTGACGGGCGACAAGCACGGCCTGTTCCGGGACCGCCAGACCGAACAGCACGATCACGAACAGCACGTCTCGGCCGGGGAAATTCAGCCGTGCAAAACCGTAGCCGGCGAGCGACGACAGGATCAACGTGCCGAGCGTCAATCCGCCCGAGACGATGATGCTGTTGCGCACCCAGATGAACACCGACGAGGTGCCGACGGTGTTGATGTAGTTCTTCAGCGTATAGGGCGCGTGAAACACCGAATTCGGATCGGCCATCAGCTCCGTATTGTCCTTGAGTGACAGGCCGATGACCCACAGAACCGGCGCGATCATGACGATCGAAAGCAGGATGACCAGGGCCAATAACAAATGGTCGCCAAATGCCCGGCCCTTGATGGAAGCTGCTGTGGCGCTCATGCCTGGTCTCCCCTGCTGCGTGTCACCAGGTACTGGGCCATGGCCGCGACCAGGATGAGGATGAACAGGATTTCCGATGCAGCGGCGCCCAGGCCGAGATCCCAGCGACGGAATGCGGTATCGTAGATGTAGAGCACGATCGGCTTGGTCAGGTTGTTCGGACCGCCGCGCGTCATCAGCCAGGCCTGGCCGAACAGCTGGAATTGCAGCACGATCTGGATGATGATCACCAGGATGAAGGTCCGCTTGATCGACGGCAGCGTGATCGAGCGTAGCGTCTGCCAGCGATTGGCATTGTCCAGCGCTGCCGCCTCGTAAATATCCTGTGGAATCTGCTGGAGCGCCGAGAGAAAGAGCATCATCGGCAGGCCGATACACCACCAGATGGTGGCAATGGCGATGCCGACCATCGCCAGGCTGGGATCGGAAATGAAGGCCGGAGCCGTTGCGCCGAACCATCCGTAGATCGTCGACAACAGGCCGACATTCGGAATGAAGACGATGCGCCAGATCAGCGTGACGATGGTGACCGATAGCACCGACGAGGAAAAGAACAGCGTCCGCAAAACCGCGGCAGTGCGCGTGCGGCGGTTGAGGCAAAGCGCCAGGAAAAGGCCGATCAGCGCCAGCGTCGGCACCGTCAGAAGCACGAAATAGAAGGTGTTCCAGATCGATTGCAGGAAGACCTTGTCGTGATACAGCCTGGCGTAATTGCCGAGACCGACAAAATTTCCGGACGAAAACGTGTCGGCCTTGTGGAAACTCAGCCACATCCCCCAGAGCAGCGGGAAGAGCAGCAGCGTGGTGAAGAAGAACAAGAATGGCGCAACGAAAATGACGTTTCGCCATTGCGGCGCATAGATGTCGGCGGTAGGGGCTCTGACGCCGACAGCAAGCGTCGCGGTCGGGGACATCGCCAGCCGGTCAGCCATCTCAGGCCTCCCTCGCATGCCAGGCGCGGCCGGTCTCGTTGAACAGATGCGATTTCTGGCCATCAAAGGCGAGCCCGATTCTGTCGCCGACGGCGACGCGGCTGTTGCCGGCATCCGAGCCGACGATCTGCTGGCCATCGCCCAGCCGCGCGTAGATCAGGGTGCGTTCGCCGAGCCGCTCGAGCACATCGACCACGCCGCCGGCATTGCCCTGTCCGGCGGCAACGATGCGCACGTCTTCAGAACGGATGCCGAAAGTGTACTTGCCATCGGTCAGTTGGCTGGAGGCGATCTCGGTCTGCACCGAGACGCCGTCCGCAAACCTGGCCGTGGCGTTCTTGCCGTATCTGTCAAGCGTCGCATCGACGAAGTTCATCGCCGGCGCGCCGACGAAACCCGCGACGAATTTGGTCGCCGGGCGCTCGTAGATCTCCATCGGGGTACCTATCTGGTCGATCTTGCGATTGTTCATGACGACGATGCGGTCGGCCAGCGTCATTGCCTCGACCTGATCATGGGTGACGAAGATCATCGTCGATTGCAGCCGCTGGTGAAGCTGGGCAAGCTCGATGCGGGTGCGGGTGCGCAACGCGGCATCGAGATTGGAGAGCGGCTCGTCGAACAGAAAGGCCTTCGGCTCCTTGACGATCGCACGGCCGATGGCGACGCGCTGGCGCTGACCGCCGGAGAGCTGGCCCGGCTTGCGATCGAGCAGATGCGGCATTTCCAGCATGCGGGCGGCTTCATTGATGCGCGCCTCGATGACCTTGCCTGGTACGCCGATATTCGCAAGGCCGAAGGCCATGTTGTCGCGCACCGTCATATGCGGATAAAGCGCATAGGACTGGAACACCATGGCAATGCCGCGCTTGCCCGGTGGCAGATGATCGATGCGCTCGTTGTTGATGGCAATCTCGCCGCTGTCGACAGCTTCGAGCCCGGCAATCATTCGAAGAAGCGTCGATTTTCCGCAGCCGGACGGGCCCAGGAACACGATGAATTCGCGTGCCCTTATGGAGAGCGACAGATGATCCAGCACCGTCATGGCACCGAACTGCTTGCTCACGTTCCTGATCTCGATATCGGCCGTCACGTCGACGCTCCTCCTCAGCGTTTGCGCTTTCTCGATGATCCGCCTGAACTCAGAGCCTCAGGCGTATGACCTGGTAGGAATAGGCCGGCAGTGACAGGCTCAGCTTGCCGCCGGCGAGCGAGGCGCCCTCACCCTTCCTGGGGCCGACATTGCCAGGGTTTTCGGCCGAATTGACGGCTTTCAGATCGGCGTGTGCCATCACCTGGTGATCGACGATCTCCGCCGCGCCGAAGCCGGTGAGGTCGACCACTGTTTCGATTGCCTCGCTCGAATGGCGGTTGACGGCGAAGAAGGTGACGTGGCCGGTTTGCCTGTCGTGCACGCCGGCAACATCGACATAGGCGACGTCGCCCGCAACGCTGGATTTGTAGGTCGGGCTTTCCACCTTGAGATCCAGCGCATTGCCGCGACCATAGTTAGAAGCAAACAGATAGGGATAAAAAATCGTCTGCCGCCATGCCGGGCCATTCGGAACGGTCATGATCGGCGCGATGACATTGACCAGTTGTGCCAGGCAGGCGATCTTGACGACATCGGAACGGCGGATGAAGGTGTTGAGGATCAGGCCGACCTGCAGCACATCCTCGAAATTATAGATGTCTTCGAGCAACGGCGGGGCGAACGGCCAGCCGTTGCTGCCGCCGAGTATCTTCCTGTCCTGCTCCTTGGAATGGTACCAGACGTTCCATTCGTCGAACGAGATGTAGACCTGCTTGTTGGAGCGCTTCTTGGCCTTGATATACTCGATGACGCCGGCGACCGAGACAATGTAGTCGTCGAGCTTTTCGCTCATGGCGAGATAGTTCGGAGCGTCGTTGGCGTCGTTGTCGAAATACATGTGCAGTGAGATGTAGTCGACCTCGTTGTAGGTATGGTCGAGAACCGTCGCTTCCCATTCAGGGTAGGTCGGCATCTTGGCATTCGAAGAGCCGCAGACCACCAGCTCGAGTGACTTGGAGAAGGCGCGCATGGCCTTGGCCGTCTCATGCGCCAGCCGGCCATACTCGTCCGCGGTCTTGTGACCGATCTGCCAGGGGCCATCCATTTCATTGCCGAGGCACCAGAGCTTGACGTCGAAGGGCTCCTTGCGGCCGTTGGCGATGCGCCTGTCGCTCCATTTGCTGCCGCCGGGATGGTTGGCGTACTCCAGCAGATTGCGGGCTTCGTCGAGGCCGCGCGAGCCGAGATTGACGGCAAGCATCATCTCGGTGTTGGCGCAGGTGCACCAATCGGCAAATTCATGCAGGCCGACTTCGTTGCTTTCCGATGTGTGCCAGGCGAGGTCGAGGCGCACTGGGCGCTGTTCCTTGGGACCAATGCCGTCTTCCCAATTGTAGGCCGAGACGAAATTGCCGCCGGGATAGCGGACGATCGGAACATTGAGTTCCCTGACGAGATCGATGACGTCCTGACGCATGCCGTTGGCATCCGCTGTCGGATGGCCGGGCTCATAGATGCCGGTGTAAACTGCCCGCCCCAGATGCTCGATGAAGGATCCGTAGAGCCTCGGATCGATTTCCGAGACGACATAATGCGGATGAGCCGTAACGGCTGCCTTCATGCATTCCTCCCATCGATATCACAAACGATGATTTAAATCATCTTGCCCGATATCAAAGAGGAATTAGCAGCCCTTCGTCAAGCCAAAATACCCAAATGTAGGACAATTAGACGAACGCTTTGGCACAGCAGAAAGCCAGATAGTTGAAATTGCTGCGTTATCTTCAGAACCCGGTTTCATGATATCAACCAGTTTTGATCCTGAGCAGGATGTCCTGATCGTAATTTCCAAAGCCCTTGCCGAAAATATTGATCCCGCCAGGGCGCTTGGCGTCGTCCTTGACGCCGATACGGACGCGGATTGAATGATGGCTCTTCAGATCGAGTGCGGCGACGCCGGTTTCGGAAATCCTGAGGCCGTCGACATAGGTGCCGTCATTGGCAATTCGCCAGTTCTTCAGCTTACCGTATTGCGAGCCCTTGAGCTTCCACCAGGAGGGCGTGAAGACGCCGCGCTTGTCGCCGAAATCCCCCGGCGACGTCCAGGTGCCGACATCGACGCCATTGATCGTCAGCGTGATGTCCGAGGGCCAATCGGCGCTGGTGCCCGGCACTTCCGAAGACAGCTCTATCGCAACTTCGAGTCCGGTGATCTCGGCATTGGCGAGCTTGGCATTGTTGGGGAACTGGTATTCGACAAAACCGCGCGTGAACCATAGCAGACCGGCTTTCATGCGGTCCGGATCGAGGAAAGTGTTCGGCACATCGAGCAGACCGATGATGCCGTCCGGCGAACAAAGGCCGCAGGGCGCGGTAACCTCGAAGCCGGTATAAAGCCCGATCGGCATCGACACTTCGATCGCGTCGTTCTTGACCGCACGATATTCGCTCTTGAACACGACGAGCACTTCTTCGGCCGTCGGATAACAGATTTTCTGACTGCCTTTCTTCGCTTTCAGGTTCTCGGTGCGGATCAGCCCCGCATCCTCCAGCACCTGGATGTTGGTCGAGACGGTCGACTGCGGAAGCGACAGCACGGCGGCGATTTCGTTGACATTCATCGGCCCCTTCTCATGCAGCAGTTTCAGCATCGAGATCCGCGCCGAGGAGGCAAGCCCCTTGAGCACGGCAATGCCTTCCTCAGGTTCAATCACCAGAAAATTGCGACTCATGAAATTGCCCGGCCCATGTAAAATCTATATCCGAAATTACCCTGTATATCGGGATATCTGATTTAATCAATGTGCAGGCGGAACGCCGGGCAATTTGTTGAATCCGGCAGGGCGAGGGTCGCGCGGTGGCCCTGCACAGAATTTGTGCAGGAGCCATATGCAGAGTGGACACCTGAACGCCGATCGCCCAATCTAGTCCGGAGCCGAGCCCGGTGATGGCGGCTTGCACATAGAGTGGTTGGACGGGTCGTGACCAAAGGGTGGAAATTATACGATCAGCGACTGGCCTGGGTCCTCGTCGCGCCTGTGCTTTTACTGCTTACCCTGCTTCTGCTGCTGCCGATCGCGATGATGACGGTCTACACGTTTTTCACCTTCGTCACCGCGGGGGTGGAATCGGCGGTGCTGACCTTCGACAACTGGAAGGAATTCCTCACCGACAGCTACTATCACGGTTTTCTTTGGAAGACCGTTCGCGTCGGCGCCATCACCGCTGTGATCTGCGCGATCCTTGGCTATTTCCCCGCCTATTTCATCTGGGCCACGACCTTCAGGCACAAATGGCTGCTGTTGCTGCTGCTCATCGTGCCGTTCTGGATCAGCTTCACCATCCGGACATTCTCGTGGATCCATATTCTCGGCGAACAGGGGCTGATCAACGTCGTGCTCATCAGGCTGGGGGTTATCAACGAGCCGTTGCCGATGCTCTACACCGAGGGCGCCGTCATCATGGGGCTGCTGCATTTTCTGCTGCCCTATATGATCCTGAACGTCTATGTCAGCCTGGAAAGCATCGACCGCACGCTGATCGCCGCCGCCCGCTCGATGGGCTGTACCAGCGCGCAGGCGTTTCGCGAAGTGACCCTGCCGCTATCGATGCCGGGGCTGGGCGCCGGGCTGCTGCTCTGCTTCGTGCTGGCGGCCGGCTCCTATGTGACGCCGCAGCTGCTCGGCGGCAGCCGCGATGCGCTGTTCGGCAACTTGATCTACGACACCATCATGGGGCAGCTCAATTGGCCGATGGGCGCCACGCTTTCCATCGTCCTGTTCGTCCTGCTCGGCGCGGCCGCGGCCGCCTACAGCCGCTATATGGGCCTATCGCAGATCATGAAGGGCCTCAGTGCATGAGAGCGGATCATCCCAATCGCGAAGGCAGATGGGCGTGGCGGCTGACCGGCGCGATCACGGTGTGCGTCTACATCTTCATGTTTGCGCCGATCCTCGCCACGGTCGTGCTTTCCTTCAACGCCTCGATGTTCGGCGGCTTTCCCCTCACCGGCTTCAGCCTGCGATGGTACGAAAAGCTGCTCACCAACGAGCCGGTTCTCGACGCCTTCCGGACATCGATGTGGATTGCCCTGGTGACGGCAACGGTGACGACGCTGCTCGGCATCATGGCGGCATTGGCGCTGGTGCGCTTCGAGTTCCGTGGCAAGCAGGCGATCAACACGCTTGTCATTCTTCCCGCGCTGGTCCCCGAAACGATACTCGGCGTCGGCCTGCTGGTCATGATCAAAGCCGTCGACCAGCCGCGCAGCATGACGCTGCTGGTGCTCGGCCACATTCTGCTCACGCTCCCCTACGTGGTGCTGATCGTCCAGGCGCGCATGGTCGGCATAAAACGTTCCTATGAGGAGGCGGCGCTTTCGCTCGGGGCGCCGCGTGTGTCGACATTCCGCGAAATCACGCTGCCGCTGCTCATTCCCGCAGTGCTTGCCAGTGTTCTGCTCGCTTTCACCATTTCGTTCGACAACACCTCGGCCAGCCTGTTCTGGCGGCCGGCGGGCGTCGAGACCATGCCGACGCAAATCCTTTCGATGCTGAAGATCTCGATCAGCCCCGAGGTGAACGCGCTCGGAACCGTCATGATCCTTTTGACGGTCGGCATTCCCTTGGCTGGCGGGCTCGTCCTGCAAAGCCTCACCTGGTTCAAGGCAGGCAAGTGAAGATGAAAATGGGAGAATGGAAATGAAACTGACAACCACCAAACGACTGGAACGGCTCAACGAACGCTATGCCAATGGCGACATCAGCCGCCGATCGTTCCTGACGCTGACGGCCGCCGCTGCCGCCGCCACCGGGCTTTCCATGCCCTGGATGGGACGGGCGCTCGCCGCGGTTTCGGAAGTGCGCTTCGACGGATGGGGCGGCGTGGTGCAGGAGGCGATCGATAAGTACGCGTTCCAGCCTTACACCGCCAAGTCCAAGGTCAAGGTCGTCCAGGGCACCTTTGGCGACGAGAACGAGATCATCACCAAGATCAAGACGTCGAAACCAGGCGACTTCCAGATCGTCCATTCTTCCGGCGTCAACTACTATATCAAATACGTCAATGGCGGTTTCAATTCCGAGATCAACGAGGCGAACATTCCGAACATGGCGAATGTGCTGACCGCCATGATCGAGCCGTTCCGTAAGATCACGCCGAAGCTGTCGGCGGTGCCATATGATTACGGCACCACCGGCATCGCCTACAACAACAAGGTCATCTCGCCGGAAGAAGCCAAGGAAAAGGGCGCCAACCTGCTTACCGACACGAAATATGCCGGCAAGATCGGCGGCTACGCCGATATGACGACGCGCGTCTGGTATGCGGCACTGCAGACGAAACAGGACCCCAACAACATCCAGGACATGGATGCGGTCTGGGCCAAGGTTCGCGAGACCCGCGACCTGGCCAAGAAGTTCTGGAGTTCCGGCGCGGAACTCATGGACCTCCTGTCGCGAAACGAGATCGTCGTCACTGACGCCTGGTCAGGACGTGTCGCCGCCCTGCAGCAGCAGGGCCAGCCGATCGGCTATCTCGACCCTGCCGGCTCATACGCATGGATGGAGGACATGCTGGTGCTCAAGGGATCGCCGATGGCCGAATGCGAGGAGCTGATCAATTTCATGCTGGATCCGGCCACGTCGATCGCCGTCGCCGAGGGCCAGAACTATCCGCCATCGCTTGACCCGACCAAGGTGAAGCTGACCGACAAGATCGCGGCGCTTCCGGCCTTCGACCCGACTGGATCGATGAAATCGCTGACCTTCGCCGATCCGCTCTACTGGGCGAAGAACGAAGACGCCTGGACCAAGCAATGGGACAGGGTGTCGAAAGGTGCATGACGACAACAGCCACGACCAGCAGCCCCGGCCGGCTTCGGCCGGGGCTGATGGCGACCCGCTCGCCCAGAGCGAGCGGCAGCCGATAGGAAAGCCTGCGGTCGAGTTTCGCGACATCGATATTTTCTACGGCAAGTTCGCCGCTGTGCGCGATTTTTCACTGGCGATCCGCAAGGGTAGTTTCGTCACCTTGCTGGGGCCGTCCGGGTGCGGCAAGACGACGATCCTGCGCTCGATCGCGGGCCTGGTCGACATCTCCGGTGGCCAGATCTCGATCGGCGGAAAGCGGGTCGACGACATCCCGATCTACAAGCGCAACATTGGTCTGGTGTTCCAGAACTACGCGCTCTTTCCGCACAAGAACGTCTTCGACAACGTCGCATTCGGCCTGAAATACCGGAACGTGCCGAAACCGGAAATCGTGCGCCGGGTCAAGAAGGCGCTGGATATGGTGCGGCTGCCCGGCAGCGAGACAAAGCTGCCGTCGCAGCTCTCGGGCGGCCAGCAGCAACGCATCGCACTGGCCCGCGCCATCGTCTTCGAGCCGGAAGTGCTGCTGCTGGACGAGCCCTTGTCGGCGCTCGACGCCAATATGCGCGAGGACATGCGCGTCGAGATCAAGAAAATCCAGAGGGAGACGGGCATCACCGCTATCTTCGTGACGCACGACCAGGAAGAAGCCTTGTCGATGTCCGACCACATCGTCGTGATGAACGCCGGCCTGATCGAGCAGATCGGCTCCCCCGCGCAGGTCTATGACCAGCCGGCCACCGCATTCGTCGCCAATTTCCTGGGCAAGGCCAACATGCTGCCCGGCAGCGTGACAGCGATGGACGGCAAGATGGCGACGATCGCGCTGGCCACCGGCCATGTCGTAAAGGCGGCCGCGCCGAAGGCGCTCGCGACCGGCAGCGCGGTCACCGTTGTCGTTCGCCCGCAGAAGCTTACCGTCGGTACCGCCGGTGCTGCCAACAGGCTGGCGGGACGGATCGTCTCGACCTCCTATCTCGGCGGCAATGCGGTCTACGAGATCGACATCGGCGCCGGCACGCTGGTGCGCGCCAACACGTTGATCGACGGCCAGCCGCTGCGTGAAGGCGAAGCGGTCGATGTCTGCTTCGACCCGCTGGGCTGCGTGCTTCTCGACGCGCAAGGCTTACGCATCGCCTAGCGAGGCGGAACTGAGCCGTTCAGTCTTTCGCGTCACCCTTTGGCCCGAGAAACCGCGCATAGACCTCACCGACAATACCGCGCCGGAAAACCAGCACGCAGACCATGAAGGTCAGGGCGGTGGCGATGGTCACCGGAAAGTTCGAGGTGGCGAGCGTGTTTTCCAGGCCGACGACCAAACTGGCGCCGATGATCGGCCCGACCATGGTGCCGATGCCGCCGAGGAGCGTCATCAGGATCACCTCGCCCGACATCTGCCAGGTGACGTCGGTGAGCGTGGCAAACTGAAAAACGATCGCCTTGAGCGCCGAAGCGCAACATAGCGTCGGATCGTGCGGCGTCCAGATCGGCCTCTATTCTCGCCGAAGCGACGATTGCGGCTGAACGGTCCTGATCCGATATCGTTGAACGAGAATTCCCCTAGTCAACCGTCGGCGGGATGATGGCACGCGACCAGGCGGCCCTCGCCAATGCTTTGGAGAAGCGGGCGCTCGCTGCGGCAGATCGGGGTGGCAGCTGGGCAACGGGTGTGGAACCGGCACCCCGAGGGTGGGTTCATCGGGCTGGGCAGATCACCCTTGAGCACCAGCCGGCCGCGCCGCGC
Organism: Mesorhizobium sp. M0500; assembly: GCF_040321165.1. NCBI lineage: Bacteria > Pseudomonadati > Pseudomonadota > Alphaproteobacteria > Hyphomicrobiales > Phyllobacteriaceae > Mesorhizobium > Mesorhizobium sp. M0500. The sequence continues at coordinate 47,084 of NZ_JAMYRB010000004.1, read as the reverse complement.
CCGGTCGATGCTGGGTATCGGCACGGCGGAACGCAGCGCCGCGGTGTAATGGTGTCTGGGCGCCGCAAAGACCTCGTCGGTCGGCCCGCTCTCCACGATCGATCCCAGATACATCACCGCCACACGGCTCGAGATCTGACGCACCACGGAAAGATCGTGGGCGATGAACACATAGGTCAGGTTGTACTCCTCGCGCAGGTCGGCGAGCAGATTGACGATCTGCGCCTGGATCGACACGTCGAGCGCCGAGACCGGCTCGTCGGCCACGATCAGCCGTGGCCGCAGCGCCAGCGCGCGGGCGATGCCGATACGCTGGCGCTGGCCGCCGGAGAATTCGTGCGGGTAGCGCGATGCGTGCTGGGGCGACAAGTCGACCCGGCGCAGGAGCTCGGCCACGCGGTCCGCCATTTCCGATGCCGAGAGGCGTTCATGCATGCGGAACGGATCGGCCAGCAGATCGCCGACCCGCCGGCGCGGATTGAGCGAAGCGCTGGGATCCTGAAAGACCATCTGCATCTGCCGCCGCAACGGACGAAGCTGGCGCTGGGAGGCGTCGCTGATGTCGCGGCCCTCGAATTCCAGCGACCCCGAGCTGATTTCGGTCAGACGCACCAGACACCGGCCAAGCGTGGATTTGCCGCAACCGGACTCGCCGACGATGCCGAGGGTCTCCCCGGGCCAGATGTCGAGCGACACCGTATCAACCGCATGCACGGTCCGGCGCTGCGCCGGGAAGATCGAGCGGCCGACGCTATAGCGCTTCGACAGGTCGCCGGCACGAAGCAGCGGACGTTCGCGTGGCCTGGCATTCATCGTTGCATCTCCACCACGCCGCCAGGCCTCTGGGCAGCGAATTGTCTGCGCGTAGGCTCCGGCAACAGGCACGCGGCGCGATGGCTCTCGCCTTGCATGATCGGCAGTTGAACCAGACAGGCGTCGTGGCGAAAGGCGCAGCGGGGGCTGAAGGCGCAGCCTTTCGGCAGGTTGGAGAGCGATGGCGGAATTCCCGGAATGGCAGCGAGCCGGGCTGGACGTGGTCCCTCCATCGGCGGGATCGAGCCGAACAAGCCCCATGTGTAGGGATGCAGCGGCGCCCGGAACACGCTGCTCTTGCCGCCCTCCTCGACAAAGCGTCCGCCATACATCACCAGTACCCGGTCCGCGACTTCGGCGACGACGCCAAGATCGTGCGTGACCAGGATCACAGCGGAACCGAACTGGTCGCGCAATCGTCCGATCAGTTCGAGGATCTGCGCCTGCACGGTAACATCGAGGGCTGTAGTCGGTTCATCCGCGACGAGCAGCGCCGGGTTGCACGAGAGCGCCATGGCAATCACCGCGCGCTGGCGCATACCGCCGGAAAGCTGGTGCGGGTAGCTGTCGATGACCCGATCCGGATTTGCGATGCCGACCGCATCCAGCAATTGCACGGCCCTCGCCCGTACCGCTTTCGCCGACACTTTTTCATGCGCGCGGACCTGCTCGCCGATCTGGTTGCCGATCGTATGCACCGGGGTGAGCGCAGACATCGGATCCTGGAAGATCATCGCGATCTGGCGGCCGCGAATGGCATCGAGCGCACGCCGCTTGAGCCCGATCAGCTCCCGTCCCATGAAACGGATGGAACCGGAGACGATAGCGTTGGGGCTGTCGATCAACCCCATAATGGCGAGCAAGGTCTGGCTTTTGCCCGAACCGGATTCGCCGACCACACCGACGATCTCGCGCTGCTCGACGGAGAACGAAACACCTCCCACCGCGCGCACCAGGCCCTCGTCGCTGCGGAAGGAGACGGTGAGGTCCTTGACCACCAGAAGAGGAGCATCAGCCGACATCGCGAGCCCTCGGGTCGATTATGACGAAGACCACGTCGACGACGAAGTTTGCCATCACCACGAAGAAGGCGGCGTAGATCACCGTGGCAAGGATCATCGGCAGATCGAGCGTCTGCAGCGCCTCGTAGGTCAGTTTTCCGACGCCCTGCAGTCCGAAGACCACTTCGGTCAGCAGCGCGCCGCCACCGACCAGGGCACCGAAGTCGAGGCCGAACATGGTAACAAATGCGACCAGCGAGGTCCTGAGGCCATGATGCAGCACCACCCGCCGCTCGCCGATCCCCTTGGCTCGGGCGGTGCGGATGAAATCCTCCTGCATCATCTCGATCAGGCTTGCCCGCAGCACCCGGCCGTAGAGGCCGACATAAAGGGTTGCCAGCGTGAACCACGGAATGACGAGCGCCTTGAACCAGCCCCAGGGATTCTCGGTCAGGGGGATGTAGCCGAGCGGAGGAACCCAGGAAAACAGCCAGCTGTCGTGCCAGCGGCTTTGCGTCAGCAGGTTGGCGACCTCGCCCAGCCAGAAGACCGGGATCGACACGCCTACCAGGCTCAGGATCATCAGCGCGCGATCAATGAATGTACCGCGCGTTGCGCCTGCGATCACACCGACGATCAATCCGCCGAGCACCCACAGCACTGCCGCGCCGCCGACCAGCGACAGCGTCACGGGAATGGCGCTTATCACGGTCGGAATGACGCGCTGCCCGCGATTGACGAAGGAGGTGAGATCGCGGCTGACGAAAAGCCGGTTCATCATCAGCCCATATTGCACCGGCAATGGCCGGTCGAGACCGAAATCGTGGCGCACCTGGATCAGCGTCTCTTGCGAAGCATTGCGGCCGGCAATGCGCGCCGATGGATCAGCGCCAGGCGTCGCAAAGAAGATCAGGAAAGCGACGACGCTGATACCGAACATAACCAGCATCATCTGGCCAAGCCGGAAGCCGAGCGCGGCAACCACTAGACGCCCCTCGGCGAGGATTTCGGATCGAGCGCGTCGCGCACGCCGTCGCCCAGAATGTTTAGGGCCAGCACCGTGATCACAATGGCTAGCCCCGGCGCCAGTGCCACGACCGGCCGCGAATAGAGCAGGCCCTGGCCGTCCTGGATGATCGTGCCCCAGCTGGCATCCGGCGGCTGCACGCCGATCGACAGGAACGACAGCGAGGATTCCGTCATCATGTTGAGCGCCAGGATCAACGGCACGAAAACGATGATGCGGGTCACCACATTGGGCATGATGTCGCGCAAAAGGATGCGCCAGGGCGATGCGCCAAGGCCGATCGCAGCGGTGACGAATTCGGCATGCATTAAGGTCAGGACATGGCCGCGGATCGGCCGCGCCACATAGGGCACATAGACGATGCCGATGATGAAGACCGGTAGCCACAGGCTGCCGGAGCGGATTTCGAACGGACCGATCTGGATACTCTGCGCAATCAGCACGATCGACAACGAAATCGCCAACAGGAAAATCGGAAAAGCCCAGAGCACGTCGAGAATGCGCGACAGGCCGATGTCGACGATGCCGCCGAAGAAGCCGGAAACGACCCCCAGGAATGTCGCGAGGACAAGGCACAGCACGGCTGCAGCACCCGAGATCAACAGCGAATCCCGTCCGCCGTAAAGCAGCCGCGCCGCGACGTCACGGCCCTGGTTGTCGGCACCGAGCATATAGGGGCCGATGCGCCAGGTCGGCCCGACCGGCGTCATGCCGAGGCCAAGGCCTTCGGTGGAGGGCTGCAGCACCGGCTGGGTCACCCCATCGACGACGATCTCGCCATTGAGATTGGTCGCAAATGGATCGGTGCCGGAGACGTATCGCGCATAAAGCGGCGCCGCGAGCGAGGCGATCACAATGACGACGAGCACGGCGAAGGCAGATATTGCCGAACGATCGCCTTTCAGCTTGCGCCAAGCGGTGCGCCACGGGCCATCGGTGGCCCGGCGAACCGGGATGGCAGGCTGGTCCGCAATGACATTGACCATGAACAGGATTGCCTGGGAAAAATCGCGGCCTGGAAGATGCGCTGATCCGCCGGAAAAGGAAATGCGACGGAGAGCCAGCGGCACTCCGTCGCATTGGCTCCGGTCGGCTATTCCACCCAGGACTGGCTGACAATCCAGTAGAATTGCGGGCTGAAGGTGAAGTTCTTCAGCCTGGAAGAGATCACATCGACGCGCTTTGGCGTGAACAGGACAGCGACCGGAGCCTTGTCCGTCACAGCCTTGTCGATGGCGGTCCAGAGTGTCGCGCCCTTGGCCGGATCGGCGATGGTGGCTGCCTCTGCCTCGTCCATCGATGCGTCGATCGACTTGTCGCAGAACCCCGAAATATTGACCGAGGCGTCGGAGCCCGGCGTAAACGAGGCACAGCTGAACAAGACCTGCAGGAAATTCGATGGCGCCGGGTAATCCTGGAACCATTGCGAGATCGAAATCTGCACCTTGTTATTGGTGTTCTGGATGTAGGTGAACTGTATGTTCTGCGAGATCGGCTTGACCGACGTCTTGTAGCCAAGCTGGTTGAGCACATCCTGCAGGTAGACGCCGATCGCCTTGGAGACCGTGGTGTCCTCGGTGATGATCGTCACCTCCTGACCTGCGGTTCCCGATTCCGCGACCAATTGCTTGGCCTTGTCCATATCCGGCGCCGACCACTTCTCACCTGGATTGGCAGTGAACGAGCAATAGGCTGCGAATGACGGGAAGCCCGGCGGCAGGATCTGACAGGCCGGCTGCGCCAGATTGCTGCCGCCGAACAGCTTGACGATCGCGGCGCGGTCGATCGCGAAGTTCACGGCTTGGCGAACGCGGATGTCGTTGAACGGCGCCAGATTGGTGTTCATCGGCGCATACCACATTGCCGTCAGCGGGTGAACCGTGACCTGCGCGGCATATTTGGTGCCGAGTTCGGCGAGACGGTCGGACGGCGGTGGGTCGAACATCCAGTCCGCCTGGCCATTCTCGACCGCCGTCACCGCCGCCTCGTCGGTAAGGCCGAATTCATAGTCGATCTCGTCCGGATATCCGGCCGGCTGCGCTTCCTTGCTCCATTCCTTGAAGTGAGGATTGCGCACAATCTTCATTAGCTTGTTGGGGTCGTAGCTGGCGATCATGTACGGTCCGGTACCCGGGATCGGATCGGTGCCGGCGTCCTTCAGCGGCGCGCTCGCCGGCAGGATCGACGCGTGTGGAACGGCCAGCTTCTGCAGGAACTCGGCATCCGGCTGGACCAGGTTGAAGGTAATGCTTCCGGCCGCATCGTCGACCGACAGGCCACCTTCGAGGGTGCATGCAGCGGGGGCCTTCAAGCACGCATCCGCGCCGACGATGCCTTTGTAGAAGGTCCCGGCCGTCGGCCCGCTGATCTTGAAGATGCGTTGGAACGAAGCCACCACGTCCTTCGTGGTGACATCCGAGCCATCCGCGAATTTGATGCCCTTGCGCAGCTTGAAGACGTAGGTCTTGCCGCCGTTCTCGACCTGCGGGAGGCTTTCCGCCAGGTCCGCGACGACTTCGAAGCCAGTCTTGTCCCCGGCCTTCTTGTAGGTCACCAGGCCATCGTAGAGGACATAATTGATCTGGAAATACTGCAGCGTGTAGTTGATGTGCGGATCGGCGGTGCCTGCCGCGGCATTGGCCAGCAGTCGGAGTGTGCCGCCTGGCTTGCCCTCGGTGGCCAAGGCACTGCTTGCCGGCGACATCATGATCACGCCGAGCAGAGCCAGGCAGGGTATCAACGCTGCAAATGCTTTTTGGGGTCGCATATTTATTCCCTCATGGAGGCGTGTCGGCTTTTGCCGCGCTGAACCCGATCGATCGACCATTGCGCGGCTGAAACAGTCTGGGTTTGCGAACGGTGTCCGCTACTTGGCCCAATCACAAAAGACTACGGCGAGCGAAGCCGGACGGGATAGCTATTAAGATAGATAGGGTCGGACAGGCTTATCCCCGCCTATTTGTTGAGCAGCCGGCCGACATGGCTATTTGACAAGCAATCATCAGCGGGTAAGCTTGCCCGATGCAAAGCCTTCCAGGCGATCTAGAGAGCCGGTTCCAAACCGGAATGAGCATCGACGCTGCCATGGCGGTGGCAACGGAGGTGCTGGAGCCCATCGGTTTCACCGCGTTCATCTACGACTATACGCCCGTGCCGGTCAGTCACAAGGGCGAGCTTATCACGCCCTCGTTGATGGCTCTGCGCAACGTGCCGCGCGACATGCAGGATCTCTGGTGCAAGGGCGGATATTATCAGCTTGACCCGGTGCAGGAGGCCGCGCTCACCGTATCGAGACCGTTTCTCTGGTCGCACAGCGGCGTTCAGAGCACCGTCATGCAGCGCGTGCTCCAGTCCAAGCACGATCCTGTGGTCAGCTATTTGCTTGACACCAGGATGACCTGCGGCGTCACCGTACCCATTCGCCTTGCCGGCGGCGATCTCGCCACCTTCACCGCGATCCGTGCCGATCCGGAGGCCGGGTTCGAGCTCGAAGCCAGACCCTTGATCGCCGAGATCGGAGATCTGGGTCATCTGCTGCATGACTCCGCCTACGCCGGTTTCGACGCCGGAATCCGCACCTGCCAACATGTCCATCTGACGTCGCGCGAACGTCAGTGCCTGCGCCTGGCCGCTGCCGGACTGACGGCCAAGCAGGTCGCGCGTGAGATTGGCCGCGCGGTGCCTACCGCAACGCTGCACCTCAACGCGGCGACGCGAAAGCTTGGCGCGCGCAACCGCTTCCATGCCATCGCGCTCGCCGCCCATTACCGGCTGCTCGAACCGGAGCATTGAGGCTCGCGACCTGCGGGGGATCGGCCTTGCCTCGGGCAAACCCATAACCGGCGAACCTATAAAAAGTGCTAGCTGTAAATGCGCTGGGCCGCTTAGTACCGTCGGCCGCAAACAAGGCTTGGGAGGGGTGCACCAAAGTGGCTCCTGCCGCGCCATGATGCGGAGCTTGGACTGTGACGGCACATGCGATCACCGAAGGATTTAGCGACTACAAGGGCTATCGCACCTGGTACCGTGTGACCGGGGACCTCGGGTCGGGCAAGCTGCCCCTGGTCGTCGCTCATGGTGGACCGGGCTGCACCCACGACTATGTGGACTCATTCAAGGAGCTTGCCGGAACCGGGCGAGCCGTCATCCACTACGATCAGATCGGCAACGGCAAATCGACCCATCTGCCGGACAAGGGCGGCGACTTCTGGACCGTCGATTTCTTCCTGGGCGAACTCGATGCGTTGCTCGCCCATCTCAGCATTGCCGGCCATTATGCCCTGCTCGGCCAGTCCTGGGGCGGCATACTCTCGGCCGAGCACGCCGTGCGCCGCCCTGAGGGGCTCAAGGCATTGATCCTGGCCAATTCGCTGGCCTCGATGGCGCTGTGGGTGGAAGGAGCCCGGCAATTGCGCACCGAGTTGCCAGCCGATGTGCAAAGTGCGCTCGACCGGCACGAAGCGGCGGGAACCACCGATCACCCCGAATATGTTGCGGCGACGAAGGCTTTCTACGACCGTCATGTCTGTCGCGTCGTTCCGATGCCGCCAGAGGTCGCCCGGACATTTGCGGCAATCGAGGAAGATCCGACCGTCTATCACACCATGAACGGTCCCAATGAGTTCCACGTCATCGGCACGATGCGGAATTGGACCATCGTCGACCGCCTGCATCGGATCGAGGCGCCGACCCTGGTTTTCCGCGGCTTCTACGACGAAGCGACCGAGGCCTGCGTCCAGCCCTTTCTGGATCTTATCCCGTACGTTGAAGGCCTGGTCTTCCCGAATTCCAGCCACATGCCGCATGTGGAGGAAAAGTACGACTGCCTCAGCGCCGTCGGGCGCTTCCTGGCCAAATACGATTGACGTTCCAGCGCCAGGTCTTCTGTTCCAACGGATCGTCGACACGACGCAGTCGTCGTGAGGCAGGTTCAGAAAACCTCGAACCGTCCCATTTCTCTGCCGACGCACATTGCTATGCCTCGGTGATGGCGACGCCACGCTATGTGGATGTCCCGCAAAGGCCTGCAGGGTCGTCCGATGAGGCCAAATCACGGGCAGAATGCCAGATCACGGACAGCATAAAGGAGCCCATTCGAGCGCCTTTTCCATTGCCCGCGGAGGCAGGGGCCTAACGTTGCGGCGCAGATTGGCATGTCGCCGGCATGGCCGCAATCAGCCTGCCCTCCCCTGAACTGGCATCCCGTCGCTGAAAAACCTGACGGATACGGAGGACCAAGTTGCCGGTGGGTACGGAAAGTATCGGACCCAAAGTTTCGCCAAGCAGTTGCAACCGAATTCATTAGCCGGCGTTAAAGTGCGGGTGATCTAGCGGGGCATGGGGAGGCTTTCATGCAGACGTATCTCGTCGAGCGTATGGACGGCGACGATGTTATCTCGGTGCGCGTTGTCAACGCGCCGAGTCCGTTCAGAGCCGCAGCTATGATGACGGGCGGGCGTATTACCTTCCGAACGTGGGAAAAGGATTGGATCCGCGTGACCGACGAAAATCGGGGACAGATCTATGCCTATTGTTTCGTCCCCGGCAGCTATTCCGACACCGAAGCATCGCCGGTGTCGTCCGGAAGAACCACCGAATAGGCAATATGCCTGAATAGCGGCAATTCCATCTTCGACCCCACCTTGGTCTTCGAGCCCGCCTTGGCATGTGTCCGTGTCATGCGCACCACAACAGCCAGCGAGCCCGGCATGATTGGCTCGGCCGGCGGCTTGCGAAACAGGCGAAGTGACTAACCAAGCGCCCTTGAGGGAAGATCAGGGCATCATCAGAATGATCGATGAAAAGATTGGGGCGGGGGGCGATAAGTGACCCTAATCTTAGCGTAGGCAACTCATGTCTTCGGCATATTTGGGATCAGAAGTCGCGGATCAGGATCTAGCGGTGGATTGTCAGACAACGACCTCCGATAATTGGTCCAGTGTCCCACAATACGCACTGGATCAGGGTGGTCCCGTACTGCGCCCATTTCAAAGATTGGGCGTCGATTTTACCAACATTGCGGCCTTCGATCACCTGAGAAATGTCGTCCGCCAGTACCCCGACAAGCTTGCAATCAGCGACGGCGCCAATCGTCTGACCTATTCCCAGCTCCTCCGGTCAGTCGAGACGCTGTCCCACCAGATCGCGGCGACCGTCCCAGACGGACAGGCGATAGGGATTCTTCAGGCCAACTCGGCCTGGTATCCCATTGCCATGCTGGCAAGCATGACGGCTGGGCGGCCTTCGGTGCCACTCAACGCGCGAGATCCTAGCTCGCGTATCCTTGAAATCGTGGCCGGGGCGCGGCTCTCAGCTGTCCTGGGCGAGGGCAATGTCCGACCCGATGGATTGCCCCACCTGGTCAGTTGGATCGATGTGTCGACCAGTGCGGCCTCGCAGGCTGGGCAAGTGCCTCGTTCTTATTCCGTCTCGGTCGATGCGCCCGCCATCGTGCTTTATACGTCAGGGAGTACGGGCCGGCCCAAAGGCATCGTTAACAGCCAGCGCAGCTTGCTGTGCCGGGTCCAGCAATATGTCGATGCGTGCCACATCAACTCGGATGATGTTTTCCTGCCATTGACCGGACCCGCCACAATCGCCGGGTGCCGGGAGATTCTTGCTGCTCTTCTCACCGGCGCCACCTTGCATCTGGTCGAAGTCGAAGCGGTCGGCCTGCGCGCCGTTCAACGCCTGGTGCGATCCGAAGACGTGACAATCACCTATCTGGTGCCGGCACTGCTTCGCGCGCTTATGGCAGACGGACCTGCAGAAGCGTTCCATTCACTCAGAGTCGCCCGGATCGGTGGCGAGAAGGTGCCCTGGACCGACATCGCCCTGCTGCGCAAGGCCGTCTCCGATACGTGCCTTATCCAGATCGGTTACTCGTCAACCGAGACCACCGGCTCGCAATGGTTCCTGCCGCGAGACTGGCCAGAGCATGGAGATTCGGTTCCAGTTGGCTGGCTGCTGCCTGGAATCACCTTCGCAATTGTCGACGAAGCGGGCCGCCGCGTTCAACCGGGCCGCAGCGGAGAGCTTCTGATCAGGAGCCCGTATGTCTTGCTTGGCCATTGGGAGGACGGGGCGGTTGTGCCGGCAACATCAGACCCGCACGATCCAGGCCTTCGGATTTTCGCGACAGGTGACCTCGTTCGACTTGATGATCAAGGCCTACTGCACATCGTCGGTCGCAAGGGGCGCCAGGTAAAAATCAACGGTCGACGCGTCGAGCCAGCCGAACTCGAACGGGTGCTGCGTTGTCCACCCTCTGTCGCGGATGCCGTGGCAATCGTGACGGCCGCGAATGAGCTTGTCGCCTTTGCTGTTCCTCGGCGCTCGGCCGAAGCGACCTTTTCGGACGAGCTTCGCCAGCTTGTCAGGACCAATCTGCCGCCGCCGCTGCGTCCCTTGCGGTTGCACACGATCGCCGAGATTCCGCGTCTGCCGAGCGGCAAAGTCGACATCACGACACTTGCAGAGATGGATCTTTCAGCCAGAGAGACAGCGGCGACCGCGCGTCCGCTCGAGCCGCGAGGCAAGCTGACCGCGCAGCAGGTTGTCCAGCGGGCATGGACCAGCATTCTCAATACGCGCGTGGCGGCAGGACGCTGGGATGACGCCGGAGGAGATTCGCTGAAGCTGCTGCACTGCGTCATGGAAATCGAAAGCGCCATCGGGCAGGAACTCGGCCTTGAGGCCTTCACCGTCGGGATGAGCCTGGAGCAAATGGTCAAGGCGGTCGTGTCCGCCCAGGCAGGCGATCAAAGCGCGCGCGCCCAGAAGCACGACCCTCCCATTCTTTTTCTGTTCCCGGGGTCCGTCGGCTATGGCCCGAGCCTTGCAGCCTTTGCAGCAGCGATGGGCAAGGTGACCCGCGTTGCCCCGATCAGGTATCCGGCCCTGGCTATGATACTGCGCGGACAAGACAGCCTCGCCGATATGGCCGACGCCGCCGTCGACCAGATCCGCCGCGCCCAACCCTCGGGCCATGTACGACTTCTCGGCCATTCGCTCGGCGGCGCTGTTGCCTTCGAAGTTGCGGCGCGGCTGCTGGCAGCGGGGCGAACCGTAAAGTTCCTCGGCATCCTCGACACCAGCCTCGTCGGGGAGCGAAGCGCCCGCTGGGAGACGTTTACGCGCACATTCAATCGAATCCGAACCAACCGCGTGTCCGCTTACCGGATGGCATGCCGCGCCCTCGCGAAAGTCGCCGTGGCAATGAAGCGCGAGGCACAACTGGTCCAGTTTCTCGACCGCTTCGCTCAAGGACAGTTCAACGCGACGAGCTTTAGAACCAAACTGGAACTGCAAGAGGTTTTGCGCGCGCAAGCCTTCTTCCAGTGGGTGGCCGAGCCAAAGCCGGCTCTGCCGATCACAGGCACCCTGTTCCGCTGTGCTCGACCCGGAATGCCTCTGGCAATCGGCTGGGATAGCGTCTTCGCCCATCTGGACGTGATTCCGATCGTCGGCAGCCACATCGATCTGGTTGTAGAGCCTCACCTTACCACCAATCGTCCCCTTATCGAGAAAGCGGTGGCGAAAACCTATTCGCCAATCGAGTCTCGCAAACTGGAGTACAAGCCATCGACCTGATCTCAACATTCGGCAAAGACGCCCTGGTGCTCGACGCTGGCGCGGAAGTCGATCGCATCGTCCAGATCTTGGGCCAGCAGGTCCTCGGCACGCTGCGACGTCGAGGGGTGGTTGTCGGCCTCTCAGGCGGCATCGACAGCTCCGTCGTTGCGGCGTTGTGTGTTCGCGCCTTTGGGAAAGGCAAGGTCCTCGGGATATTCATGCCGGAGCGCCATTCCTCCGGCGACTCACTGAGGCTCGGCCGCATTGTCGCCGCACACCTTGGTATCGAAACGATCCTGGAGGATATAACGCCGGCCCTGGAAGCGATCGGCGCCTATAGACGGCAGACCGAAGCAATCCAGACCGTCGTTCCCGAATATGGGGACGGCTGGAAATGCAAGCTGGTGCTCGCCTCGGTTCTCGAGAGCAACGGTCTCAACATCACGCGCCTCACGGTTCAGGACCCCGAGGGCAGGACCGACACGGTGCGCCTGCCGTCGGCAGCCTATCTGCAGATCGTCGCTGCAACCAACTACAAGCAGCGCCTGCGCAAGATGACCGAATACTACCATGCCGACCGCCTCAACTACGCGGTAGCGGGCACGCCGAACCGCCTGGAGTACGACCAGGGCTTCTTCGTCAAGCAGGGCGACGGAATTGCCGACCTGATGCCAATCGTCCACCTCTACAAGACCCAGGTCTACCAGTTGGCCGAATATCTTGGGGTGGAGGAAGAGGTCCGGCGCAGACCGCCCACCACAGACACCTTCTCGATGGCGCAGAGTCAGGAGGAGTTCTACTTCGCGCTTCCTTATTATCTGATGGATCTGTGCCTCTACGGCTTGAACCATGGGATCGCCGACGAAGACGTCGCCGAGGCAACCGGCCTCACCGTGATGCAGGTCCAGAAGGTTTTCAAGGATATCGACAGCAAGCGGCGCGCCGCACGTTATCTTCACGCGCGGCCGTTGGTGTCCTCTTCAATGGGCGAGGGCTAGGCGATGTGCGGCATCGCCGGAATTGTGTCGCTGAGCGCCGCAGCGGCGCCCCCTTCCCGCGATGCGCTGATACGCATGGCGGGCGCGCTGGCGCATCGCGGCCCGGACGAACGCGGCCTTTACCGGGACAGACGTGCGGGATTGGCGCATGCCCGCCTGTCCGTCATCGATCTCGCAAGCGGCCAGCAGCCACTCGCCGGCGCGGGCGACACAATGTGGATCGTCTTCAACGGCGAAATCTTCAATTACGTCGAGCTGCGACAAGACCTGGTCGCGCTCGGTTATCGCTTTCGCACACGCAGCGACACCGAGGTCATCGTCCATGCCTATCATGCCTGGGGCGAGGCCGCCTTCGAGCGAATGAATGGGCAGTGGGCAGTCGCCATCTGGGACTCCGTGGCAGGTCGTCTCGTCTTGTCGCGGGATCGGTTCGGCATCTGCCCGCTGCACTTTTGCGAGCATGGCGGACGGCTTTACTTCGCCAGCGAGGTGAAGGCCATTTTCGCGGCCGATGCGGATATACCCCGCGCCTTCGATCCAGCCGGCATCGATCAGACTTTCACACTCTGGACTGTCGCGCCGCCACAAGGCGTGTTTGGAGGAGTAAGCGAACTCACGCCGGGGCATGTCCGCATTTATGACAGCGGCGTCGTCCGGGAGCGGGCTTTTTGGAAGCCTGACTATCCAGAGGTTGACGGACCCGGCGATGATGAATTCACCGGCTCGCTTGATGACGCGGTGGAGGAAGTGCGCAGCGCCCTGGAAGCCGCGACGGCGCTCAGGATAGTACGCGCCGACGTGCCGGTCGGCTGCTATTTGTCCGGCGGGCTCGACAGCTCGCTGGTCGCCACGCTGGGGAGACGCTTCGCGGGCGAGCGCTTCCAGACTTTCTCGCTGCGTTTTGCCGACGCCGAGTATGATGAGACGCATTTCCAGCGCCTGGTTGCCGGCGTGGCCGGCAGTGACCATCATGAGGTGGTTGTTTCGCGCAGCGATATCGCTGGCATCTTCCCTGAGGTGATCTACCACACCGAGCGGCCAATCCTCAGGACCGCGCCGGCGCCGCTGTTCCTGCTCTCGAGACTGGTGCGCCAGCACGGCATCAAGGTCGTGCTGACCGGCGAAGGGGCCGACGAAATGTTCGCCGGCTACGATTTGTTCCGCGAGGGCAAGGTCCGCCGCTTCTGGGGACGCCAGCCCGCCTCGACGCGACGCTCGCGGCTGCTGGAGCGCCTCTATCCCTATCTCAGCCGCTCGCCGGTGCAGCAGCAGGCGATGGCACGCCAGTTCTTCGGGCGCGACATCCACGCCTGTGACGCGCCTGGTTTTGCGCATGGCACGCGCTGGCGTACCACAAGCGCCATCAAGCGGCTGTTTTCGGCAGACATGCGCGCCCAAACGGAGCGCCGCAACGCCGTGTCCGAGCTGCTTGCCCGCCTGCCGCCGGAGTTTTCGCGATGGGGCTCTCTTGCGCAGGACCAGTACATAGAGATTCAGACGCTGATGTCGGGATACCTGCTTTCCTCACAAGGGGACAGAATGCTGATGGCTCATTCCGTCGAGGGGCGCTTCCCGTTCCTCGATCATGAACTCGTGAGACTCGCGAATTCGCTTCCTGCCGCCTACAAGCTGCGCGTGCTCGATGAAAAGCATGTGCTGAAGCGCGTAGCGCAACCGATCGTGCCGTCGGAAATCGTCACCCGCAAGAAGCAGCCTTACCGGGCCCCCAACGCGCTCTGCTTTGTCGCAGATGGCGCTCCGGCCTACATTCGCGAAGCACTTTCGGAGGCGGCGCTGCGCGAAGCGAACGTCTTCGATCCCAAGTCGGTTACCCGGCTCCTGAACAAGTGCCAGGCCAGCGCCGGCGACGGCGACCTGTCCAACTCCGACAATATGGCGCTTGTCGGGGTGCTGTCGACGCAGCTTCTTCATCGGCAATTTATCGCGAGCCTTCCAAGTGGGGCTCGCACGCTCAAGCTCAGCATCGATATCGACCGCGAACACCGCGAAGAGGTGCTCGCATGATGCATGGCGCCGTACCGCTCCTGCATGACTATCTCACCCACTCTGCCAGCCGGCTCGGCGAGAAGGTGGCCCTGGTGTGCGGCAATCAACGTGTCACTTATGGCGATCTCGATATGCGTTCGAACGCCATAGCGCACCATTTGACCGATGCCGGAATTGCGCGTGGCGATCGCGTGGTGGTCTTCGCCGACAACACTGTCGAGGCCGTCATTGCGTTCTGGGCGGTGCTCAAGGCCAACGCCGTGGTGTGCATCGTCAATCCGCTCACCAAAAGCGACAAGCTTGATTATCTGCTCAACGATTGCCGCCCGACGGCACTGATCACCGACAAACACCTGCACTCGATTTTCAGGGAGCCGGCGCGGAATTGCCCATCGTTGCGCCGCATGATCGTCTCCGGGCCGATCGAACACAGCGACCTGCAAGAATTGCCGCATGCTGTGCGCTGGGACGCCGCGGTCGCGGCAGCCCGCAGCACGCCGCCCTCGCGCCGCTGCATCGACATCGATCTCGCTGCGATCATTTATACGTCCGGCTCGACGGGCGAGCCCAAGGGCGTGATGCTGACGCATCGAAACATGATCGCCGCGTGCGCCTCGATTTCCTCATACCTGGCGCTTGCCGAAGACGAGGTGATCCTCAATGTCCTGCCGCTCGCCTTCGACTACGGTCTTTACCAGATGATCATGGCATTCGGTGCGGGCGCCCGGCTGGTGCTTGAGCGCTCGTTCGCCTTCCCGGCGCAGATCCTTGGGCTGATCAAGCAAGAAAGGGTGACGGGTTTTCCCGGCGTACCGACCATCTTCGCCGCACTCGGGGAGCTCAGGTCTCTCAGGGATCAGGATTTTTCGAGTATTCGCTACGTCACGAATACTGCGGCCGCCCTGCCGCTCAAGCACATTCTCCTGCTGCAGGAGCTGTTTTCTGGCGCCCGCATCTATTCGATGTACGGCCTTACCGAATGCAAGCGCTGCACCTACCTGCCGCCGGAGGATCTGGAGCGAAAGCTGTCGAGCGTCGGGATCGCCATCCCCAATACGGAAATGTGGATTGTCGACGAGCATGACAGGCGGGTCGGCCCCGGCATCGTTGGTCAGCTCGTCATCCGCGGAGCGACGGTGATGAAGGGCTATTGGGGCAAGCCGGAGGCGACAGCCAGGAAGCTCAAGCCCGGCCCGCTGCCGGGCGAGCAGGTCCTATACACCGGCGACTACTGCCGGATGGACGCCGAGGGCTACCTCTACTTCGTCGGTCGCGGCGACGAGATCATAAAATCGCGCGGAGAGAAGATAGCGCCGAAGGAGGTGGAAAACGTGTTGATGAACATTGCGGGCGTACGGGAAGCCGCGGTCATCGGCGTTCCGGACGAGCTGCTCGGGCAAGCAGTGAAGGCATTTGTCGTGATGGAGCAGGGAAGCATGATCGGTGAAAAGCAGTTGCAGAAAGAGTGCCAGAGACGGCTGGAAAACTTCATGGTTCCGAAGTCCATCGTCATCGTACCCAGTCTGCCGATGACCGACACGGGTAAGCTAAAAAAAACGGCCCTGTCATGAGTCGGTACCAGGGCGAAGTTGATCAGCATTCATCTTTTGTACCGGAGGCGAAATCAATGTTATCTACCAAGGATAGAACCGATACCTGCAGCGAACAAATTCGCGCTTTCCTGGCTTCGAATTTCTATATAGCCGATCCCGAGAGCCTGGAGAGCGACACCTCGCTCCTCGACCAGGGCATCGTGGACTCGACGGGTGTGCTCGAGGTTATCGGCTTCATCGAGGAGACCTTCGGCATCACGGTTGAAGACAGCGAGCTGCTGCCGGAGAATCTCGATTCCATCGAGGGAATTGCGCAATACGTCATGCGCAAGAGAAACTGACGCAAGAGAAACTGATCGCCGAAATCTCGCGCAACTCTGTTTCAACTTCCCGGCCGTTTCTAGCCGCGACAGCGCGTCTACCTGCCGCGGCTGCGATGCTTACGCCTGCGCCCTCGTATGTCCCACAACCACCCTGCCCTCATCGGCCTGGTTGGTGACTGCCCGGATACTCTCATAGGCCTTGGAACGCTCGAGCAAACTCATGACCTGCCGGTCCTGGCCAAGCCCCACCTCGAAAAGCAGGATGCCTCCGCGCCGCAAATAGCGCGGCGCCTCCTTGAGCACCCGCATGTGGATGCTCAGGCCGTAGGGGCCGGCTGCGAATGCTTCACGCGGCTCGAGCTCGACCAGATGCGAACGGTCGCCCTCGAGCCGTTTTTCCGAAATGTAGGGCGGGTTGCAAACGATCACGTCGATCGTGCCGTCGAGCTCCAACCCTGAGAAGGCGCTGAACAAGTCGCCCTGAAGCACCGTTACCCGGTCCTCGATTTCAAGATGGGTGACGTTGCGGCGCGCGACCTCCACGCATCCGTCGGTAAGATCGCTTGCCCACACGCGCGCGGTGGGAGCGTGGTGCGCGATGGCGCACGCCAGATTGCCCGCCCCACAGCACATGTCGACAACGCGAGGCACCGGCAGGTTCAGTTGGCTCAGGACATCGAGAGTGGCCTTGCCGAGCAGTTCCGTTTCCGGCCGAGGAACAAGCGCACCGGGCGAGACCAGCAACTGCAATCCCATGAAGGTGCTGCGCCCCCTGCCGTAGGCATCGGCAACGTTGATCTCTTCGCTCACGACACTCGCCTCCCGATTTAGCCGGCGTTGGTGGCCGACAATTGCGTACCGATGAAGTGTATCTCAAAACCGTTTAACTCTCGATCGACAAAATCAAAACCGATCCCTCCCCAGACGCTTTGAAGCCTTGATGCTACAAAGATGACCATAAGCTTCTGCGCCGTGTCATGATTAGGAATATCTCCTTACCCGACCCGGTTATCCCCAGCCTGGCGAGCCAGTTGCCGAATTCTCAGCCTGGCGTCACGATTTTGCTACATTTTAATCAAAGAAGGCACGTATGTAAGCAATTCGTAATGTTCAGCAGCGGGGCGGGGCTGCTGCTTCCCGGAAGGTTAAAGTTTGTCCCTCATCGAAAGAATCGACGAGATTGCGCGGCAATTTCGCGTCAACGAGCGCACATCATGAAGTCGACCAAAGGGCGCTCGCTCGATCTCCGCTCCGCAATGTTCGGCTGTGTGCACGGCCTCGTCGGCGTAGGCATTTTCTCGGCATTGATAAATATCCTCGCCTTGACCGGCTCCGTCTACATGCTCCAGGTCTATGACCGCGTGCTGCCTTCGCAGAGCGTGCCGACTCTTGTCGGATTTACAGTCGGGATGCTGGGACTTTACGCGGCCTATGGGCTCCTCGATTTCGTGAGGCTTCGCCTGTTGGTCCGCATCGGCAGCCGCCTGCATAGAAATCTGCAGCAAAAAGCGTTCGCAGCCTCGCTTTCCCTGCCCCTCGTCGCCGGGCCGGATGCGAACCGGGTACACCCGCTTCGTGATCTGGACCAGCTACGTGGCTTTCTTTCCGGGCTTGGGCCGACAGTCTTATTCGACGCTCCCTGGATACCATTTTATATGGTGGTCATCTATCTGCTGCACCCCGCGCTTGGCGTGCTGGCAACGCTCGGGGCATGTGCCGTTGTGTTTTTGACGGTGGTTGCCGAGATCATCGGCCGCAAACCTGCGGCTCGTGCATCTGAGACACTCGTAGCGCAGCGGCTTCTGGCCGACTCCGGCCGCCGCAACGCAGAGGTTGTTCAGGCGATGGGCCTTTCCGCCCCGCTTAGCCGGCGCTGGAACGAGGTCAGTCATCTTTATCTGAAGAACCAGGAACGGCTCTCCGACGTCGTCGGCGCAGCAAGCTCACTGTCGAAGACGCTCCGAATGGCCCTGCAATCATGTGTGCTAGGGCTTGGTGCCTACCTTGTGATCGGCGGCGAGGCCTCGCCTGGCGTGATCATTGCATCGTCCATATTGCTGGGCCGCTCGCTGGCGCCGGTCGATGTGGCGATCGCAAACTGGAGAGGGTTTCTGGCAACCCGCAAAAGCTATACCGAGCTGTCGGCAGCCCTGGATGCTTTTGATAGCCAGCAAGAGCCAATGGAACTGCCCGGCCCGAAGGCTGAGCTTGCGGTCGAGGATTTGACCGTCGCGCCACCAAGCCTGCAGAAGCCCACCATCTTCAATGTAAGCTTCCGCTTGGCGAGAGGCGCAGGGTTGGCGGTCGTCGGCCCGAGCGGCTCCGGCAAGACCACGCTCGTGCGCGCTTTGGTCGGGGCATGGAAGCCGCTTCGTGGCACGGTAAGATTGGACGGCGCCTCGCTCGATCAGTGGAATTCAGAACTGCTCGGCATTCATATTGGCTACCTTCCGCAGGACGTTGAGCTGTTCGACGGGACGATCGCCGATAACATTTCGAGGTTCGGCGGCAAGCGCGACGCAAAAGGCGTGCTGGCAGCTGCCAAGGCTGCGGGCGTGGACAAGATGATCATGCGTCTTCCGCAGGGTTTTCAAACACGCATCGGAGAAGGCGGCGCGGCCCTTTCGGCTGGGCAGAGGCAGCTCGTCGGGCTTGCCAGGGCACTTTACGGCGATCCATTCCTCGTCGTTCTTGACGAACCAAATTCCAATCTGGATGCAGACGGTGATGCTGCTTTGGCCGGCGCAATCCTGGCAGTGCGTCAGCGCGGCGGTATCGTGATCGTCGTTGCGCATCGCCCCTCCGCTCTCGTCAACATCGATCAGGTACTCGTCCTGTCGAACGGGATGCTCCATTCGTTCGGCTCGCGCGAAGACGTTCTGGCAAATGTGATCCGGCCCTTCCCGCGCCCGGACAAGCCAAACATTGTCGTTCCGCTGCAGCACGGTGCAAGCGGGCATGCGTGAGGTATTGCTTAGTGTCTAACGTGACCATGTCGTCATATGCTGCGGTTGGCGGCGAAGGCCAGCCGACCGGGGAGAAGCCGGAGCCGGATGGGATTCGAGCCAATCTACCCTGGGGTACTCTGGTCCGGAGCCTAGCAGCACATTGTCGTTCCGCCGCACAAAGGTGCAGCCGGACATATGCGAGGTATCGCTCTGCTGTTGCCGTGTCGTCATACGTCGCAGCCGGTGGCGAAAGCCGTTCGTTGGAGACGAAGCCAGAGCCGGATGGCATCCGGGCCAATCTGCTCTTGGGCCTGGCAACCAGCTTGCTGTTGATCTTTGGCGGAGGGCTCTGGTTGGGATTGACCAAGATTGCCGGCGCGGTGATTGCGCCCGCAACCGTGGTGGTCGAAAGCAACATTAAAAAAGTCCAGCATCAAACCGGCGGCACCATCGGCGGAATCTTCGCGCAGGACGGCGATCATGTGAAGGCCGGCGATGTGTTGGTCAGGCTGGACAACACATTGACCCGAGCAAACCTGCAGATAATCACCGAGGACCTCAATCGCGCCACCATTCGTCTGGCCCGACTGGAGGCCGAGCGCCAGGGTCTGCCGGAAATGCAGATCCCGCCCGACCTTCGCGCTCAAATGGGCGACCCGCAAGTGGCGGCACTTGTCAGTGGCGAGCGTGCCTTATTTGAAAGCCGTGCTGCGGCGCTGGCTGGCCAGAAGGCACAATTACAAAGCCGCGCGAAGCAGCTGGAACGTCAGATCGATGGCCTCAAATCGCAGCAGTCCGCAACGGACGAGTCTCTGGATCTGCTGACCAAGAACCTTGCGGATGTCGAATCTCTCTACGCAAAGAAGTTGGTGTCCAAGGAGAGGTTGAGCAATGTCAGCCTGGACAAGACCCGGGCTCGCGGCGAATCGGGACGCCTTGTCGCAGCGATAGCAGAGGTACAAGCTCACATCAGTGAAACGGACCTGCAGGTGCTTCAGCTCGACGAACAAATGCGGAGCGACGTGACCAACGAACTTCGCGAAACCGAAGCCAAGCAGACCGAGCTCAGCGAGCGCCAGGTGGTGGCCGAAGACGAACTCAGCAGGACAGACATTCGTGCCCCGCAATCGGGCACAGTACAAGAATCCTCGGTCCATACCGTAGGAGGCGTGATTGGCGCAGGAGAGGTGCTCATGATGATTGTGCCCGATTCCGACAACCTTGTCGTCGACGCTTCCATTCCTCCGTCGCGTATCGATGAGATTCATCCCGGACAGCAGGTGTCGATCCGCTTTCCAGCGTTCGACGCCGGCACCACACCTGCTTGCGAAGGCTCGGTCAAGCGCGTCTCAGCGGATCTGATCAAGGATCAGCAACGCCAGCTTTCCTTTTTTTCGGCGCGCATCGACGTCGAGAATGAAGCGACGTGCCTGACAGGAGAGAAAATACTCAAACCGGGCATGCCCGCCGAAGTCCACATAAGAACCGACGAGCGCAGTGTCTGGTCCTACTTGATGAAGCCCCTTACCGACCAGTTTTCCAGGGCCTTCAGGCAGTAAAGCGGTTGCGAAACGCGGCCCGATCTATCGGGTCGCCGCATTTTCGAGAGCGCTGCTGAATCTGACCTCGATCGTGTCTCCCGGCATGACCTCGGTGTCTTCTTGGGCAAGCTGTTTTCGCCATTCTTCGCCGACCTTGCGAATGATCGTGACCTCGGCCTGGACCTTCTCGCCGGCAACCGGCAACGGCAGTGCGGCAGCTCCCGTGGGCTGCAACTTTTGGCTGGCGGCGCGAAGCCTTGCGCTGACGTCGGCAAGGCGCACGTTGGTATCCTTCAACTCGATCAGCAGACCCATCCTTCTTTGGTTGTCATTGCGTTCGTGCTGTCTGGCAAAATCGTCCTGCTGACGTCGTGCTCTCATAAGCTCAACCGACGTTTCGAGTGCCCGGCTGGAAGAGAGAACCAAAGCGCGCCGAACGTCGGCGAGCCGGTTGTTGGTGAGATTTCCGGACTCAAACGCTTTCCTTACGCGCGCCAGATCGTCTTCGTCCGCCTTCACCCCATCCGCTTCGGCCTGCTCGCGTTTGAGCAAGGTCTCGGTTTGTGCGGCGGCATCCTTGCCGCTTTTATCCAGAAAGCCCTGCTCTTGCTGGAAGTTGTCCAACGAGAGCTTCAGCCCTTCCGCTTCAGCCTGCGCGATCGCCGACGCAAAACTTGCCGGCAAGGGAGATCCTTGTGGTGGCCGCATGTCGAAAGTCGGTTTGTCCTGAAGTTCGGCGCGGATGCGGGCGCTATGAAAATAATCTCTCGTATATTCCCCCCAAAGCGACTCGTAATCGCGCCGCAGATCCACCGGATCTGGGCCAACCTGGTTTGCCCGGGACCTCAAAAGGCTGAAACCGCCTGACACGGCAATCGCCTGCCGCACGGTCATCAGCGGGCGGTAGGCCTGCTGTCCGGGAGTGAGCACGTCGCCGGTCACATAGATCGGCCTGTACTCCGCAACCACGGCGGTCACGTCTGTCGGCTTGATGACGATCATTTGCTCCCGCCCATCAGGCAGACGCTGGTGGAATATCTTGGTCGGCAAGATCGTCTGCATGCGCGTTTGCAGTTCAGCCGGAGTTAAGCCGCCCACCGAAACCATACCGACTTCGGGAAGCGCGATCGTGCCGTCCATCTGGACCACCGCACGTTGCGTTCGCTCCGGGATGGAAGCAATTCCAATCTCGACGGTGTCGCCGGCAGAAAGTCGATAGGCGACCCGCGGTTCCGCTGCAGCAGCCGTATCCATGGCAGCCAGCATGCCGAGCACGACAATAAGGATTCGATCAACGAGGACCATGGGCGACAATCTCCTTCTGGCTCGAATCCGGCGATACCGCGGCCGCAATCAACAGCGGAGCCAATCCTCCCGGGCGAAAGCTCATGTCATGTAACCCATTTCGTGTCGCACCCGGCCTTCGCTGAGGCGCCCTTGCCACCATCCGATGGTCCGCTCCAAGCCTTCGCGCAGGCTGGTCTGGGCACGCCATCCAGTCTTGCTTTCGAGGAGCGAAGAATCGGCCAGCAAGGCACGCACCTCGGAATTCTGCGGCCGCAGGCGGCGCTCGTCCCGGTGGATTGGTTTCTTGCAGCCACTCAACTCGATCACCAGATCCAATATGTCCGAGATCGTCACAGCGCGCTGGCTTCCGGCATTGTAGGCATGGCCAAATTCGAGCTCGGCGGAACCTGCGGTCAAAAACGCCGCCGCGGTGTCTTCCACGAAAGTAAGATCGCGGATCGGGCTTGTGTCTCCCACCATGATCGCCGGGCATTTTTTGTCGAGAGCCTGGCGTATAATGGTCGGTACGATGGCCCGCTCACTCTGGCGCGGGCCGTACGTATTGAAGGGCCGCATGATGACCACGGGGATGTCGAACGATCTGGCGTAGGACTCCGCCATCATGTCCGCGCCGATCTTGGATGCCGAATATGGTGACTGTCCCTGCAACGGGTGGGATTCGCTGATAGGCATTGTCAGCGCGGTGCCGTAAACCTCGCTTGTCGAAGTGTGCACTACACGCTCCGTCTCCCATTGGCGCGCCGCTTCGAGAACGTTGACCGTGCCCAGGATGTTGGTCTCCACATAGGACTGGGCAGCGGCATACGAATACGGGATAGCTATCAGTGCGGCGAGATGAAACACGACCGCCTGGCCACGCACGATCCGGTTAAGGAACGCGCTGTCGCGAACATCGCCGCGGACGAGATTCAACTGGCGTCGTATGGTGTCGGGCAAATCGTCCAGCCAGCCGTGGCTGTCGAAGGAATTGTAGAGTGCCAGCGCGGTGACGTCGGCGCCGCTGCGGACGAGTGCTTCGGTGAGATGAGAACCGATGAACCCGTCGGCACCCGTAACCAGAACTTTCCTGCCCTTGTATGCCATGACCCAAGCGTTCCCCCTATGACGTGAGGCACTGACTTTGCAAATCCACGAGAGCGCGGATGTCCCACCTGCTCTCAAGGTCCAATCGGCGGCGGCGAAACCACGCCAAGCACCGCCAGCAAGCCGCGCACCATCCACACAACATCGGAGCCGATCGTGCGCTGCGGATAATAGGAAAGGTCGAGCCTGGCTTTGGCAGGAAACAGAACCTGGCGATAGAACAGTAGCGGGTCCACCGATCGCGGATAGAAACGGGCTTCATGCCGGAAGAGAACCTGGGCTGGACCCAGCAAGCCTGGCTTGTATTGTAAAACGTCTTCGAAGCCCCCGCGAAAACAATCGGCGAAGGCAAGGCTCTCCGGGCGTGGTCCGATGATTGCCATCTCGCCTCTGAAGACGTTCCAAAGCTGTGGCAGTTCGTCGAACTTGGTGACGGCGAGGAACCGTCCTATCGGCGTCATGCGGCTGTCATCGGCCATGGTCAGAGCCAAGCCACCGGGGTCGCATTGAACGCTGAACTTGCGGAACTTGTACATGCGGAATGGGCGAGCACCGGCCCCGACGCGGGTCTGTGTGAAGAAGATGGGCCGCCCGCCTTCCAGCAGCAGCGCCACGGCAATCAGCAGCATCAGCGGGGCGAAGACGATCGCCGCGGCTGCCGCAATGACAAGATCGATTGCTCGTCTCGCAGACCCATGGGCGGCGCTCGAGACGTTAGACCGGTGAATGGCTAGATCCAGGGCATTCATGCGGCTGTTCCTGTCTGGGCGCAATTATTGACCGCCGCGGCAAGAGCGACGACTACCGATTCGACCAATGGCGCGGTGATCTGCGGATGCAGCGGTACAGTCAGTTCGCGCTGCGCGAAATCTTCAGTGCGCGGTAAGTGAGTACCGGGAATGAGCTCACGATAGAGCGTCATCTGGTGCACCGGCGGGTAGTGGATAGTGGTTTGTATCCCTTGCCCGCGCAGTGCGTCGATGACGTCTTGCCTGTCGGCGTAACGTGGCAAAAGGATAGGCATGATGTGGTAGGCCGACGTCCGCGGCTCGTGGAATGGGATGGTCACGGCCGGGCAATGCTTCGCTATGAGACGGCGATACAGCATGACCAGGATACGCCTGATCTCATTCCACTCCTGCAGATTTTGCAGCTGGACCAGTCCGATCGCAGCCCGCAATTCATCCATGCGATAGTTGAATCCGAGCATGGTGACATCATACTGAGGGGTGCGGCTGTTCAGCCTTTGACGCGTCCCGGTGGTCATCCCATGTCCACGCGCCTGGCGGATTGTCTCGAGCAGACCGGCATCCCTGGCGATCACAGCCCCGCCTTCCGCCGTGGTCATGTTCTTGTTGCCGTAGAAGCTGAAGGCGGCTGCGGCACCAAATGTCCCCACCTCCTTCAAGCCCGGCGCATGCGCCGCGTCCTCGACGATGTGCAGCCCCCGGGCACGGGCGAGCCTCTGCCATTGTTCCCGATCGGCGAGGTAGCCGGCGAAATGAACGAGAATGATTGCCTTGGTGCGGGCCGTGCATTTCGCTTCGGCTTCCACGATCGACATCAGCGGCACGTCGGCTGACTCGATGTCGACGAAAACCGGCGTCGCACCGACATAGAGGACCGCATTTGCGGTCGCCACGAACGTCAAGGATGGCACCAGCACCTCGTCGCCCGGTCCGATGCCAAGTGCGTGCAAAATGAGATGAAGCGCTGCGGTGCAAGAACTGACCGCGACGCAATCCTCCGCATCATGAACGTCGGCAAAAGCTTGTTCGAAGGCTCGTACCTGCTCCCCCATGGTCAGCCAGCCGCTGTCGATGACCTTGGTCAAAGCAGTCTTCTCCGGCACACCCAAGATCGGGGCACTGACCAAGAGCATCACAACCTCCTAGACTGATAACTGTGGGAACCGGGCTCGTGACTTCATCATGCAGCCGTCGCAGTGACCTCGATCGAGGCCGACTGGTCTTCCCAGGAAATGGCCTGTGCGTTCTGAAAATCGTCGACGCGCCCGATATCGAGCCAGAGACCCTCATGTTTGTACACGTGCACGGTTGTGCCGTTCTGCATCATCTGCAGCATCAGGTCGTCGAACCCAAAGGGTATGCCGGATGGGATAAACTGCAGAACATCCGGGTTCATGCAGTAAATTCCCATGCTGACCAGATGCGAAAGCGTCGGCTTCTCGCGAAAGACCTGCACGGTATTGTCGACTTCGTCGATGACGCCGAAATCCATCTTGATCAGGCGACAGGCTGTTGCGATCGTCACTGGATCGGTGTGCTTACGGTGCGCTGCTACAAATCGACTGAGGCTTAGATCCGTGAGGACATCGCCATTGAGAACGATGAATGGCTCCGTCAGTTCATCCCTGATCAAAGACAGTGGCCCGATGGTGCCAAGCGGCTCCATCTCCTGCGTATATCGAATTTTCAGGTTCCACTGCGAGCCATCTCCACACACGGTGCGGATCAAGTGGCCGAGATACCCGGTTGTAATATAAACTTCCTGAATGCCGTTGCGTCGCAACCATTTCAGAAGCATCTCGAGAACCGGCCGTGCGCCGATCGGCATGAGCGGCTTCGGCAAGACCGAAGTGAAGGGGCGGAGGCGTGTTCCCATTCCTCCACATTGAATAACCGCTTTCATCCTGGTCCTCCCTTGTTCATTCGGCCTGAACGCTATCGTCACGGGCCGGCTATCCTGCCCTGGTCAGCACCCGGGAAACGCGTTCTTGTCCCCTCAGAAGAACCGGTGAGATTTCCCGTAGAAGACCGGTGAGATTTCTCCACTGTCCCCTGATCCGGACATTGCATCTGGATGGTATGTGGCCGTCAGGGTGGATGTCGTCGTGCATTCGAATGGTAACAATTCAGCCGTTTTGCTGTTCTATATCTTTAGACCTATAGCACTGCTGAACGACCGGCCGGTCTGTCAGCTGTCCAAAAGGTCAGAACGTATATTCGACGACGTTCGGCGGGTTTCGCTCACAAGGGGCAAAAAAAGAGGAGCGTTTCCCGTCATTTAAGATTATATTAGAAATCTGGCGTTTGCGGTGTTGGGGGTGCTGCAGCGTCGGCTGGATGAATCGACGAGTGGATGGCCACGACTTTCAGGCCATTACCGTTCAATCCATTCAGATAGGCGTTGGGGTAGTTCAATGTATCGAATCGTCATCGCCGACGATCACGGCTTGTATCGTCGCGGCTTGCGATTGGCACTGACCGCAGGCATTCCAGGTGTGGAGATCTTTGAAGCGTCCTGTTTCGACGCGGTGCTCAGTTTGCTGGCAGAGCAGTCGTTCGTGGATCTTGCGATCCTGGATCTGAATATGCCGGGCCTGTTCAATCAAGAAGTGCTCGGCGGGATCCTGTCTGCCTATCCGGACACGCGATTTGCGATCGTTTCCGGAAACGATTCACGCTCGGAAATACTCACGGCTCTGTCGATCGGACTTCACGGCTACATCGTAAAATCGCAGACGGACGAAGAGGTTGTTTTGGCCGTCAATGAAATCCTCTCCGGCCGCATCTATGTTCCTGCACTTCTGTCACGCCCGGGAGCGACGCAAACAACCCACGCGCATACCCATTCCGACGACAAAGGCCCACAGAGGCGTACCGCTGGCGTCAACCTTGGCAGGCTGACTTCGAGGCAAAAGGAAGTCCTCAAGCTGATGGCGGAAGGCTATTCAAACAAGGAAATTGCGCGCGATCTGGAAATCGCAGAGGCGACCACGAAAATCCACGCTGCTGCGGTTCTGCGTGAATTGGGGGTACGCAATCGGACCGAGGCTGCCGTTATGCTGAAGACTTGGCTTTCGAGACATGCCAGCTAGAGCGCCGCGCGTCCTTTTGGACGTGCAAACGGCGTCCCAAGACTCCTCATGCATTTTACTGCATATCCCAAAGCCGAGGCGCAGCTTTGAGCCGACGACATTCTTGGAAGGAACCCTGCGCATCTCAAAGGCCGCTCAGCGCGACTTGCCTTTAGATATCTGCTTTCCGATTGGAGCACTGCACTACAATCCGATTTCCTTGCGTGACAGCCGCAGCGAATACCGCAACCCTTGGTCCGACATTTCCAGCCTGGGAGAGTGACCGACAAGCGGCGCTCCATCCACTCCGATTATCATGGAACCGAAGCCATGACGGACTACGCTTGAGGTCCTACGCCGCCCCGATTCCACCCACTCGAACACGATATCACTGCCTGTTTCTTCAGGTGCGAACGTCCAGCTTACGTCGATCCGGCCTTTTGGATCGGCAAGCGCTCCATATTTCATGGAATTGGTGGCAAGCTCGTGAACGATCATTGCAAAACTCTCGGCGGCGCCTCCCGACATCGCCACGGAAGGACCGCTGACCGATATCGCACGTGTTCCAATATATGGGTGCAATTCTTGCGCAACGAGATCGTTTATCGCCCCCGATACGCTGCCGTTGCGTGAAAGAAGCAGATGGGTTGCCTCGAGCGCGCGTATCCGGTCGATCAGCATTTCCTTGTATTTGGCGACGTTGTTTCCGGGAACATCGACCATTTTCACGAGCGCCGTGATCACCGCGAAAACGTTGCCGAATCTGTGACGTTGTTCGAGCATGATGCGCTCCCGCTTCTTTGCCGCGGCGCGCAGCAGCGTGGTTTGTCGTCTCTCGCTCAGGTCGGCAGCCACTCCAAGCCGCTGTCCACCATCATCATGTCTTTCCTCCCTTCCGCGCAGCGCAACCCAGCGGATATGTCCGTCCGGTCGGCGGACGCGTATCTCAACATCGTAATTCGTGACCGATGGTGCGGCCTTTCTCGATGCCGCCAGCTTTGGCCAGTCCGCCGGATGAACGACAGCTGACAGCTCCTCCAAACTGCGGCTATTGGCCTGGGCCAGGCCGAGAATGTCCCAGAACGTGTCCGAGCCCGTGACTATCCCGCCTTTAAGGTCTATGCGCCACGTGGCCAAGCGTCCAGCAGACAGAGCGAGGTCCAGCCATTCCTTCTGGGCCCGAAGCGCTTCGTGAACAGCGCGTCGTTCCGAAATATCGTCGACCACCACGAAGATGCTCTCCGAGAGGCCACCCTCGGGCACGGACGAAGAAAGCGTTAGCCTGGCCCAGAATGCCGTACCGTCCTTTCGTGACAGACGCACCTCCGAAACGAACGAAGAAATGTCATTGCCCAGCCTCGCCAGCAATTGCGCCAAGGTATCCCGGTCGTTCGGATGGGCGAGCGTATCGAGCTGCAGTTGGGCAAGCTCCTCCTCCTTGTACCCGGTCATCTCACAAAGGCGTCTGTTGGACTGCAGCAACTCACCTTTCTTGTTGGTGTTCGCGAATCCCATGGCAGCACGTTCGAAGGCCCAACGATAGCGGCTTTCGGTCGCCTCGACGGCAGCGAGCCTGGCCTCCGCGACTTCCAGCAACTCACGCAAGTCCTGCCGCAGACGATGGAAGGTCATGGCAATCACGCCTCCCGAAACCAGAAGCAGGATTGCGCGTGCCCAATCTCCACTTGAAATCTGATCGTGTCCTCGTGCCCACAGCCCGACAGCCACCATCAGAATGGTCGCAGCGAGCGCCGGTACGCGGTCTTCGAGATAGGCGATAATAATAATAGCCGGAATAAATTCCAGAAAACTGGCGCCTTGCCCAATATAGGCTGACGATTTTATTTCAAATATCAGTGTGGCAGCTAACACCGATGCAGAGGCAATATGAGTTAGCAATCTGCCCGACGGGTTCGAATTCGACCTGCGCGACTGCGAGCTCATGGACACAGACTACAACCTTCTGACTAGCCCGTCGAGACTAGAGCAAAAAACGTACAGCTTAGTACCACTGCCGGATTGCCATACCGCTATCATAGCGCGCATTTTATCGGACGCAGCGGGGCCTAAGAGCTGCCTTAGAACTGTCGGATCATATTAAGTTTTCAAGGTGGTGATGAACGTATTATCCGTCAGCGCATAGAAGACTAGAATCCAGCTACACATAGAAGACTACATGAATCCCGAATACTTATTTCGGGCGTGTGAAACTTTGGGTTAGGGGTAGAAAATGAATCTGATCGATAGACAGGTCGATGCTTCTTCGAGCAATCGGTACATTGTTACGAGGACCAAGTATGATTTTGAAGCGCGGAATACGCGGCCCTCTTCTGGTCACCTTCCCGATCGCGCATCGGATCCATTGGACGCAAGGTTCGCCGAACCAAAAGGCCGCAGTCTGGAATCCATAACCGGCGTGCTTGATCGCATTGGCTGTGGCTATCTCGTGCTGAATCGCGAAAGAAAAGTAGTCGAGTGGAACGCAGCCGCCCAAACCACGCTTGAGCGCCAGGGCGAAGCGGCCGACACGGCGAGCGGACTTACGGCCGCCCTAAGGCGGCTGATCGCGAATGTTCCGGGCCAATTCCTGCCGGGCTCGTTGTCTTGGGTGGTGATCCGCAGCAGGGGCGACCGACCGGTGATACTGAACGAGAACGGCGTTATCGCTCCCGACGGAACGAGCATTGTGGCGCTGCTGGATCGCGACAACAGGTCGGGGCCAAATCCTCGGACGCTGCAAAGAATGTTTGGCTTGACGAGCGCAGAAACGCACCTCGCCTTGCGCTTGGCCCAGGGCGACGCACCTTTGGAGATCGCTCGCAGCTGGCGTCTCAGCCGCACCACGATCCGTTCCCAGCTTGCCTCGCTGTTCGCCAAGACCGAAACAAAACGCCAGGCGGAACTGGTGGCCCTTCTTGGGCGTATTTCGGTCCTGCCGTAAGGCCGGCCACTTAGATCCAATCGCCGGACGTCGGCATCCGCCCGGGATTCAAACTACGCAAGTTGGCGTGTCATGACTTGGCAGGTCGTGCACCGCATTGCGCACTCCACTAGGTTCGATGCGCCAGCGTAAATATCGGAAGCCGCAATCCCGGACCGGCTATTCGGTACTGTCGAACGGATTTCGAAAGGCGACAAGTGGACAACGATCTATGCAGCGATTCTGTCCTTGCCGCAGCGGAGAAGATGGAAATCGCTCGATCCCGTTCGGACCGCGCGGTGAAGAAACTTGCACGGACAGGACCGATCGTCGTCACCGGCGCCGCAGGCTTCATTGGTTTTCACGTGGCCTCACGGCTTTTGCGTCTTGGTGTCAAAGTCGTGGGCGTCGACAATTTCACGCCCTATTACGATCTGCGGCTCAAGGAAGCGCGGTTTGCACGCCTCTGTAGCGAGGCGAAGTTCACGCCGGTACGAATGGATCTGGCGGATGCCGCGCGCGTTCAGTTGCTGTTTTCAAACGTTCGCCCCTCACACCTCGTCCATCTCGCGGCTCAGGCCGGCGTGCGTCATTCACTTGTTGACCCGCACGCCTATGTGCAATCGAATATAGTGGCGTTTCTCAACGTCCTTGAGGGCTGCCGGCATCATGGCGTCGGTCATCTCGTCTACGCCTCTTCGAGCTCCGTCTACGGCTTGAATCGAACCATACCGTTTTCCGAAAATCACGGCGCCGATCATCCCGTCAGCTTCTACGCCGCCACCAAGCGTTCGAATGAATTCATGGCGCATTCATACAGCCATTTGTTCGGCCTGCCCGTGACCGGACTGCGCTTCTTCACCGTTTATGGCCCTTGGGGCAGGCCCGACATGGCCGTCTACTTGTTCACGCGCGCGATCGTCGAGAGCAAACCAATTGAAGTAGCCAATGCCGGCCGCGTGTGGCGAGATTTCACCTATATCGACGATATCGCTGAGGGCGTGGTTCGAGCACTTGCTACACCGCCGCAGCCGGATCCGAATTGGGACCCTTGCACCGCCGACCCTGCCACAAGTTCCGCGCCGTATCGCGTCTACAATATCGGCAACGACCGGCCCGAGGAGATCAACCGGCTGATTTCGATCATCGAGACCGCTCTTGGCAGCCGGGCAGTTCGCGTGGATGTGCCGTTGCCGCCTGGCGACGTTCTGGAGACGCGCGCCGACGTCAGCGATCTTCGCCAGGCCGTCGGCTTCGCCCCGGCAACACCGCTAGAGGACGGAGTGCGACGCTTTGTCGAATGGTACCGGGACTTTCATGGAACGGATGCCGCGGCCAGCGTACGGCAACAGACGTTGGTGAATGAGGCCACCGTGTAGGCCGCGGGCCCTGTCGGGCGATGATCTGCCACTCGGCGTGTAACGCGTCGGCCACAAAGCCGCACTCGCCAGCCTCTATCCCACACAACCCTGGACTCGAAATTCCTGAACGCTGATGCCGTCGCGTATCGGGGCGCGACGGTCTCAAATCAGCGCAGGAACCAATGTCGCCGCTGGCCTTCGACTGCGTGCGTTCTGAACGATGTTAGCGCAAAGATCAGCCCAGGGATAATTTTCAGCCGTTTGCTGATGTAGATCGACATCGCCACATTCCAAATCGCCAACGCAAGCGCGAGGCCCACTGCGGCGCCCGGCGCGCCGTAGAGCGCAATTCCTGTGGCACAGCCTATGATACTGGCCGCAGCGCCGACGATCATGGTTGCGGCTGCCGCCCATTCGTTTCCGGTCATCATCAAGAGGAGCATCTGGGGTCCGCACAGCGCGACAAAGACATATCCGAGAATGAGTATCCGCGCGACGGGTGCCGCGGTACTGAAATCCCCGCCGAACCAGCTCAACAGAGGTTCAATAATCGCAAGCATCGGGATGGCCATCGTTAGAGCCCCACCAGAGGAAAGTAGGGCGGCCCGTGAAAACAGCTGCTGCAGAGCCATCCGATCGCCTCGGGCATGAAGGGCAGCCGCTGTCGGCGCAAACATCGTAGAGACGGCAACCAGGGAAAGGCTCACAAGCAAGGCGACGTTCAATCCCAATGCGAAAATGCCTGCTTCGCGAATGTGATGCGTCCAGCCCAGCACCATGACTCCGGCCCGGCTGATGAAAACATCGAGCCCAGCCATGAGCATCATTGGCGGAACCGCGGACCACCATTCCCGCGACTCGTCGCCTGGCTGAACCTGCCGCAAGCCAGGCGGCTGAAATTTTGTCGCCATGACGAACACCAGGCCGACCGTGATGGCTGAACTTGCCAGCACCGCCTGCATCACCAAGGGTGCGTTGGGGGTCCATGATCCGGATAAGCCCGCCATTCCCAGCAACGTCAACAAGAGGCCGTCGCGCACTATGCGTTCCGGCAGGAGGGCCGAGACACCGCCGCCGAAAGCACGAACAAGTGTTGCGCCCAAAGCGTAGGCGGTGACCAAAGGCACTGCTGCCATGCCTAGCAGCTGGCTGATTTGAAGCTCCTTGTGAGAAGGATCTGAAAAGAAAAAGATCAAGGCGGCGCCAACGATGCCGAATAGTGTCGCCGCCGCCAGCGACCTCTGCAGAGCAAACCTGATTACGCCGTGTACCAGGTCAAGCCGCCCTTTGGCACTGTAGGCGGAGACGAAACGCAACAAGGATACATGGAAACCAAGCGTTGCAAGATAGGCAAGCACCGAGGTCCAGGCCAGAACATAGGAGTAAATGCCATAGCTGGTGGAGCCAACGATGCGCGCAATCAATAACTGCGCCAAGCTGGTCAAGCCCGCACCCCCGATATAGACCAAAAGAGCGAAGATGCTGGCATAGCCGAGACCCCGGCCCGTGTCCTCCTTGTGCGGCAAAACCATATTCGTTGGAGCAACGGAGGCCGCAGGGAAGCGGGCGAGCTTCGGATCGCTGAAATCGTCGATGTCTTTTGCGCCGGCGTCGCGCATTTCTTCGCCTTGATCGCCTTTGGCCGCGGACCCTGCTCCGGACTGCGAGATCGTCGATATTATCTTCCGCTCGACAGGTCGAATGCCGTGGCGGTCGTTACGCGGAATCCCGCATGTGACATTCATGATGTTCTCTCGAGCAAGAGATCCGCGCTGTCCCCAAACCGGTAGCCGGCGTGTTTCCTAAGATTGACCTGCGTGAGAACGCTGCCTACGGGGACCTGAGCCGTCTCGTCCTCCGTCAGCAACTGCAGAACACCACGCGCGATGCTGCGACGCGTCCTGGCCCAGCGAACAGCGAAAAGAACTGCGTCAGCCCAGCCCGTCAGTAGCCTGGCCTCAGGTCCTCCAAGTCCCAGCGGTCCATTTATGATGACGATGCTGTACATCGAGCGCAGCTCATCTGTGACCAGGGACCCGTCGATCATGGACAGTTGCGGCAGCAGATCCTCTGATGGTGCGAGTGCCATGAAGTCGATTCCAATTTCAGGCATTCCCGTGACCGCATCGTGCAGCGGACAACGGTCGCTCATATAGTCTCCAAAGGATTTATGCGGCTTGAACGCACCGAATTCGTTCAGAAACTCGTTCGTGAGGCGGGCGCCCGTGCCATCAAGATCGAGAAAAAGCACTCGTCCCCCAAGTCGGGTAGCTGCCAAGGCGAGGCTCCATGCGAGCTCGGTCTTGCCATCATGCCGGACGCTGGACGTGACGAGGATGACGTGCGACGCACGGCCTCTCGCTTTGTTGAGAGCCACGGTGACAAGGAGAGAAGTGACGGCTCGGCTGTAGCTGCAGTTTTGCTGGCCGAGAACCAGCTGCTGTAGTCGTTTCGCGTGAATTGTGGGCGCTTCCGGTATCAGCCCCAGGCACGGAACCCTGAGCGCGGCTTCAGCTTCGGCCCCGCCGCGCAAGGTCTGATTGAGACGGCTGCGGACCAAGACGAAGACCCCGCCAATGAGGCCAAACACGATCATGCCGGGCGGAATAAGAAAGATGGGCGGCAGGGTTTTTGGATTCGTTGGCGGCCATGCCGCTGAAAGGATCGAGACCCCGGGCAAGGGAGTTGCGATGCGCTGCACCAGATCCTGTTGTTGGGTGAGAAGCTGGTTGTATCGCTGCGTCAGGATGCTGACCTGCGGCTCGAGCGCACTCAAGCCGGAAAGCCGGCCGGCTGTGTCGGCCACCACCGCATCGAGCACATTCTTACGGCCCTCCAGAGCAGCGATCTGGGCACGGTAGATGTTCCCCTCCGCCGCAATGCGAGCAGTGCCTTGTTCGATCTCGCCGTTGATCGCAGTGCTAAGGCCCGCATCCGCATTGTCGTTGGCTTGGCGGGCCGCCATGTCGGCCAATACCGGAGACCCGATCGCTTCGGCGAACGCCGCCACCGATGCTCCTTCCTCTCGCAAAGCCTCGATGTGCTGAAGGCGAGATTCCGTCGCTGAGAGATCCGCTTTCGACAAGGATATCTGCTGACTAAGTTCGGCTGTCTCCTTGGCAGCGTTATCCGCCGCACCTTGATCGACCGCGCCATGGCTCAGTCGATACTTTTCCAGGCGGTCGGTCGCTTTCGCCAGGTCGCTTTGTACGACCGGCAGGCTGGCGACGATCGAGGCGAGTTCCAGCCTGTCTGACGCCCTGCGCTTCTGTGCGAGATCGTCGATGTATACTTGGACGAACGTATTGGCCACCAGGGCGGCTCGCGCCGGATCGTCGTCGGTGAAGCCGACGGTGATCACCCTTGATCTCAGTTCCTGTCCAACCCTCATGCCCTTCCGCAATGCCTTGAGTTCGGCTGCATCGGCCGCCTCCGGCCTGCCCTGCGGCCAAATCCTTTCTAGCAGACCAGCTGCGAAGGTGCGTATGTTCTGCAGGTTGCCGCCTACCGGGGCGGCGCGGGAATTTCCGACATCATCACCTTGCTCAGCAATGTTGCCGATCTTTGTCTCGCGTAGGGCTGCCACCAGGCGACGCAGATGCCCCTGCGAAGAGAGCATGGTTAAGTGGTCATCAATGCTCGCATCCAGCATCTCCTGAGCAGAATCCGCACCTCCGGGAGCCGCGTTCCTGCCCGGAGCATCGACAATCACCTGTGCGGTCGCCTCGAACAGGACAGGACGCACAAAACCCGCAAGCCCAGCCAACACTCCGCCCAAAATCACCATTGCAAGCAGGAACCATTTTCTCCTCGCGATGGTAATGAGGAGTTGATGGAAGGGGCTCTGCGCGTCGACCTGTTCGCGCAGGAATGGCCTCATGCGCGGATTGATCTCGCGCGTCGGCACGTGCATTTCAGTGGCGCGCGGAAGGTGAATTCGGCTGACTATGGAACCTTCCATCTCATACTCCTGTCAGTTCGAGCGCTGTGGACATGCCCGTTGCCGGCCCGGCGGACCGCCCGGCCTCGTTGCGCCAGGCCTGGAACATCAACGCGGGCCACAAATCGCGAGAATGATCCTGTCTTCCGTCAAGATGGTCGCGCCAGCAGGTTTCGACCTTCGCAAAGTCGAAGATCCCATCTCCGGAGAGGCGTATATCGGCGACTAGATCGCTGGCCCAGATGCGCAACGGGCCGCTCAGCCAGACTGCTATGGGAACATCGAAACCCTGCTTCGGCCGGTCGATCAGCCGTTGCGGAACATAGCGGCTAAGCAGCTGACGAAGAAGCCACTTGCCTTTGCCATTGCGGACCTTCGCATGTGCCGGCAGCCGCCAGGCGAATTCGACAACCCGATGGTCGAGAAGCGGGCACCGGCCTTCGAGGCTATTGGCCATGCTGGCGCGGTCCAACTTCACCAATATATCGTCGGGCAGGTAACCGGCCATGTCGTCGTACAAGAGACGGGACAGCAGGCCATCAAGCCGGGGGGACCCTTGAATTGATGTGGGCGGCGTGTGGAGTGCGAGGCTCCCGGTCGATGCTCCGGTCAGCCGTCGATGCAATTCGTCCTCATCTGGCGCAGCGAGCAGCCGAGCGAGGCGATGCAGCCGGTCGCTCCGCAGCGCGTGCCGTCCACTCGCCGAAAGCGGCAGCTTGCCGACGAAATCGTGACGCGCTGCACGGGCCAGCAATCCGACCCCTGCAGCAAGCGCGTGACGCAGCGGCGACGGCAGCGCATGCTGTCGTTTCAACCGCGCAGCCATGAAATGACGAGCGTAACCGGCGAAGCATTCATCGCCACCGTCGCCTGATAGCGCCACCGTAACGTGCTGGCGAGCGAGCCGCGCCACGAGCAAAGTCGGTATCTGCGATTCATCGGCGAACGGCTCATCCCAGATCCGCGGCAGTTCCGGAATGACTTCACGCGCAGCGGCTGCTGAAAGGTGGAGTTCAGTATGATCGGTGCCCAGGTGCCGCGCGACCTCCGCCGCGTGGGGAGCCTCATCAAACCCGCCTTCTCCGAAAGCGATCGTGAATGTGCGCACCGGTTTTGGCGATTGGGCCTGCATCAGCGCCACAACCGTGGAGCTGTCGAGGCCACCAGACAGAAAGGCACCCAGCGGCACATCGGCTATCATGCGTTCCCGGACGGCAAGTCGAAGCAGATCGTCGAGTCCATCGGTCAGTTCTTCGTCGGTACCGGCGATTGGATTCTGTCGACCGTTCGCGGCGATTTCAGACAGCGACCACCAGTGTCGGGCGCGTTGCGAAAGGGATGCGGCGCTGCGCGCCTCGGCAAAATCCGCCGCCGTCACAGACAGGACCGAGCCCGGAGGTAGCTTGAACACGCCTCGCCAGATGCAACAGTTTCCCGGTACCCATCCTTTCGAAAGCATTGTCGCGGCCGCGTCGAGATCGAGCTCCTGACAGAAACCTGGAAAACGATGGATTGCCTTCAACTCGGAGGCAAAAACGAGCGCATCGCGCGTTGCAGCAACATAGAGCGGCTTCTTGCCCATTCGGTCGCGGGCGAGATGGAGGGTCCTGGTCTTTAGATCCCACAATCCAAATGCGAACATGCCAGCGAAGCGCGTGAGTGCGGTGTCGAGACCCCAGCTCTCGATTGCGCACAGCATCACTTCGGTATCGCTGGCGCCACGGAACCGATGGCCAGCGTCTTCAAGCTCGCGGCGCAGATCGCGGAAATTGTAGATCTCGCCGTTGAAGGTAATGGCATATCGGCCACTTGCCGAATGCATCGGCTGGCGTCCTGCTTCCGATAGGTCGACTATAGCCAAACGTCGGTGGCCGAAGGCAATGCCGGCTTCGCGATTGATCCAGAAGCCTTCGCCATCAGGCCCACGATGACGAAGGGCCGTCGTCATCTGGCCAATTGCCCTGAGCGGTTTGATGTTGGCGGCATCGGGTGCAAGGAGAATTCCGGTAATCCCACACATGCCATCACCTCAGGTCGCTAGAGGTTGCCGAAATCGTTCGCGGCGTTCCGGCAACAAGGCAAATGGTAAGCGCAAACCACACGATTGGATGGCGGATGATCAGATGTGGCATTCCGAAGATGACGATCGACACCACCAGCACGAACAGGGCATCGAGCTTCGCACGCCATGCGCATAAAGCCGCCGCGCCGACAATCCAGGCCAGGGCCAGGACCGCAACCAAACCACCTTGAGTGTACAGATCGAGAATCGTGTTGTGAGCCTCGAAAGGCCGGGGCAGAAATTGGCTGTAGGAAATGGGCGGGCGCTCCAGATGCGGGCCAGGACCAAGGCCCAGGGATCCTGACGTTAGGCCCTTGCCCAATGCATCTCCCCAGAGATGGATTCGAAGTGCAGCGGTTTCGGCGGTCGCTTCGCCGCCCTTGTCCTTGGTAAGACTCAAGGCGAACTGTTCGACGCTGCCCACCTCCGTGACGATGTAAGGCGTCATCGACATGGCCAACGGAAGGAAGCCAATCATCAGCAGGAGGGTAACTTGCCGGGACAGGCTGACCTTGCCGTCACCGGCTGCGAGCCATGTCCGAACCCGCAGCCCAAGAAATATCAGGCCGACCAGGACCGTCGTGTAAAGATAGGTATCACTCTTCGTCAGCCTTCCGACATAGATGATCAGGATAAGGCTGCTGAGCCCGGCCAACCTCGCCCACGGCTTGCTTGTAGTCGTCGCAAGATGCAAGGCGAGCGGACCAAGGAGTGCGCAATAGAGCGCGAGCTGGTTGGGGTTCTCGGACCAGCCTCGGAAGCGATCCCAGTACCAGGGATCGACGCCGGATTGGTGGATCCAACCCCATCCAAGTGCCAGCTGAACAATAAAGCATGCATTCGCAATCGCGACCACCCACCAGGCAGCACTGCGCAGACGGCGATCCGCGTCGGGCTCCGCGGCGGCCAGGCAGGTGACGCAGATCAGCAGCAGGTAGGCTACCCCATCGTGCATCACCACCGACAGATACAGTACCGTGGTCAGGTAGCCAACGATGGTGCCAATACCCAGAGCGAGCGTGATGATCAGCCAGAAGCCCGCAACACGGATCAGGGCGGGCCTGACTACCAAGTGACCGCCGGCGAGCACCCGCCCGATCGACAGCATGATCCAAAGCGCGAGAAACAATTCGCCATAGCCGAAGGGCAAGCCCGGAACTGAGAGCTGCGCCGCATACGACATGGCCACGCCGCAGGCCAGGATCGCGTCCCGGATCATCGGCGCGCTCCACCCGATCCGCGGTTTGCAGCAGGCTCTTCAAGCAACACCGGCGATGCCGGTCGAGCGAAGCCGCCCTGGGATTTGGCACTAAGGACATTGTCGTAGAGATCGCAATATTGCTCGACCACCCAGGGCAGCGAGAACTGCGTCCGGACGAGCTCGACAGAGCGAGCGCCCATGGTCCGTCCTTTCCGGCGGTCGGACAGGACCTCTATAATTCGAGAGGCAAGGCCGTTCGCATCGTGCGGGGGGACGAGATGGCCGTTCCATCCGTCCTCGACCACCTCATTGCAACCAGGCATCATCGAGGCGACGATAGGCAATCCCGCGAGCCCTGCCTCCAGCAGGACGCGCGGAATCCCTTCTCGGTATTGTGTTGGAAAGGCGAACAGATCGGCCATGCCAAGAAGGGCAGGAACGTCGCGTCGTGGACCCAAGGCGATGACATGCGGCACATGTCGATCGATCTCAGCCTTGTCCACTGCAAATGGGCCCTCGGATTCCAATGGGCCGACAAGCACGAAACGGGCATTGGGCCTTTCCGACAGGATGCGAGGGACTGCCTTGAGGAGTGTCGGGATGCCTTTCTGGCGCGTTAGCCGGCCGACAAAAATTACGATCTCGGCGGATTGGAGCCCAAGCTCTTCGCGCATTTTCATCGCCGACGGGGCAAGATGCCTTGCCATGGCGAACGCATCGACGTCGATTCCAGAACTGCGGATCACTCGTCCGCTGCCGCGTCCGATCAGTCGGTAGCGTTCAAAGAATGCCTGATCGTCCCGATTCTGGAACACCGTAGCCGCCGTCCATAACGACGAAAGCCATTGCAGTACGCAAAAGATTGGGCGCAGGGCAAGGGCGCGCGGTTCCAGGGACGAGAACGTCCAGCCCAGACCGTTGATAGTGCGCACGACTGGAACGCTTCCGCGCACCGCAAGTGGCGTCACCAGGTTGGGCTTGGTGTCGAAGCTTTGGATAATGTCCGGCCGGAGTTCCGCCATCAGCTTTCGAATGGTTCTGATGGCGGCCCATTCTCCGCTGCTGCTGGAAAATCGGTCGAAACCGTAGCTGCGATGCGGAATGCCATGCCGCAGGAATGCGGCTTCACCGCCGCTCGACACCGCAGTAACACGGAATCCCTTCTCTCGCAGCGACATCAAGAACGGAATTCGCAGGGCATGATCCTCGCCTCCGACACACACCAGATGCGGATTCATCCTGCGTCTCCTGACCGTTCGCTGTAGCCCGATCGCGCGAAGTGGCCGGCCCTTGAATTTGCTTTCATGGTGTTGGTTTCGCTACCCATCTCGCCCAGGTCACGGTAGGGGCAGGTCTTGCCACTGTCCTCGTCTGTTTAAATGACGCAAACCCTGTCCCGGCAGCGGGCCGCCGTACCCAGCCGGTTCAGGTCGCCGCGCGTTGCATCAAAGAGGTCGGCACTGCCCGGGTGCCGAGCGCAGAGTGGTCCGCAGACAAACGGCTCGCGCTCCGCGGCACACTTTCCTGTCATTGCTGGCTGTCGTCGGAAAGCCGCCTACTTTAGCGCGGCTCCCATCATCGTCTGGATGCGCGAAGTTTGACCACGCGGGAGGTGATCGTCCGTGCCTCCGAGGCTAGCAGGATTGGAATGCCGTCGCGAACCGGATAGGCAAGTCCTGCGCTCTTCGAAACGAGTTCATCGCGATCCGAATCCCAGGCAAGTGAGCCCTTGGTCATTGGGCATACCAACCATTCTAACAACTCAGGGTTGAAAGAGGCATTCTCTTCGGCTCGCTTATCCGTATCCATCTGCTATTCCTTTCTCGGCCGTGACATCAACAGTGAGCTCCGGCGCGAGCGCCCTTGGCGATACAAGCCGTCACCCGACGTCATCGCTGTAATTCGTAGGATTCCGGCAAGTGTCATAAGCCTTGCAAACTGCACAATCACGCTAGGTGCAGGCTTGGCCACTGTCGTCGTCCGTTTGAATGAATCGACATCGAACGGAGCCGTATGGCGGCGAAGTTGAACGTGAGGCGTTAAAAGCGTGAATGGAGCAAGCACGATCGGCCATATCGCCATAGGCGACCGGAAGGTTTTGTTATTGAAGACCGCTCGCGGCTAATGCTCTCGAGCCAGTGTCTGATCCTTCCGGCCAGTCAATACGGGCGACGAAATCGTAAACCGGGCCGCCGGGTACTCCCCAATTGCTTGACCAGATCACCTGTGAACCGTCCGGGGACGGCGAGGCGTGGGTCTCACTCCAGTAGTCGAATGGAACGTTCTTCGTCTGCACAATGCGCCGGACCTCTCCGCTGCCGTCGATGCGCAACGCGATGACTTCCCGCGCATACGGCGCCCAAGCCGGATATTTCGATACTTCGTCCGGATTGCCCGAATAGGTAAGGAACACCCAACCGGGCCTGTCCAGCGACCTGAGCGAGGCATGCTGTGCTTCACCATATCTCATGAGCGAGGTGACTTTCCCATCTGACAGCCTTCGCTTGATCACCTGGAATATGTCTGGATCGGACTTACTGATCCCCACATAGATTTCGCTGCCGTCGGCATCGACGGTCATGTCGCCATGGCCAGGCCGATGATGCTCAGTCCATTTCTGGCGCAGAACGCCGTCAACAGAAAAGATGAACGTCTGTTCAGTGTCGTCTTTCAGGTTCTGAATGCATAAGACGTTGACGCCCAGCGGCGAGATTGAGCAGGCGCCGTTGGCCCCGACAAGCTGTGCGAGATCGATTTCCGGAAATTTCCGCCGCTGTCTGAGATCGTAGGCAAAGACGACCGCTTTGCCGTCCCGGCGAACCGCGCGTACGGCAATACGGCTGCCATCACGGCTTGGATTACCTTTGTATGGCCCGAACTGGAGATTGCTACTGTCAGCCGAAACAAACAGGACCTCCTCATGATTGGTGCGTGGCGCCCAGGTCGAGATTTTCCGACCACCGACGCAGATCATCAGGTCGGGATCGTGAGGATGCCATTCGCATTCGGTCGATCGATCACGGCGAAAAAGCGGGGCGTAGGTGCGCCCATCCAGGAAGCATAAGCCGCCGCAGCCGTTGCTGATGACAAGAAGGCTCTGATCCGAATTCCAGGCCTGGGCGCTCGAATAGCGGTGGCTGCAATATTTGCTCCCGCATGCGATGCCGGCGCCGAGGATTCCGGGTTTGGTTATTCGGGTGAAAGTTGTGCCAAATGCCGCATCCTTCGCGGCGTGCAGGTAATCCGGCAGGTCCATGGCTACCGGCGCGACGAACTTTGTCGATGCGACGTCCTCTCCACTCACCGCCCCGTGGATAACTATGGATATCGCGCTGACAGCAGCTAACGTCAACGCCAAGGCAGTCTGGTAGCGAGAAAAGCGCATGTCATGTCAACTCGCGCGGTTTCTTTTCAATAATTCGATTTTCCATATTATTGGATATCTTCTTGTCGACGCTTCAAAACCGCATCTCTCTAAGCTTCAACTCTTTTAAATTTCGCCCGCGCCGCGCCGAACTTGTCGATTACTCCACGCGCTATCATTTCTGTGGCAGCTGTGAGCCCGTTCGAATCTAAACTTTCGACGCAAGTTGTTGGCACGGGAAACGATCCAAGTTGTTCCCCAATGAGATTAACGTGGTCAATATGATCAAGACTGCTCTGCAGATCGACTTCGAGGAACTTCTGAATGATACCGAGGTTACGCCGGCGTTCCTTCAGACGGACCTCTAGAATTTCCCTTGGCGCCTGCAATCGGACAAGCAGATCCGGTTTGGGTAGAAGCTCGAGCGCGCGCGACACCCTTTCACGATCCGTTACGCCGCTGAACAAAACCAGTGAACATACGAATTGCACCATACCCTGGTCAAAAATTGAGATCGTGTCATTGGACGCTATTGCCGCGCGCCAAGCTTGAAGAAGAGCTTCAAGATGCCAGTTCAGGCGAGCCGCCCACAGCTCATTCTTGGGTGGAAGAATCTTAAGCACTTCTGCACCGAGAGAACGCTGTCCGATCCACTTTGAATGCAAGCCGGAGACCAGTTTGAAGGCGGCCCTTCTAACCGGATGTCGGCGGTCACCGGTCTGCAAAACAACACAGTAGCCCTGAGCTCGCAAAACGTGCACCAGCTCGGACGCTAACGTCGTCTTACCAGCACCGGACGGCCCAAATAGCTCCAAGATCATCTTTCAATCCAGACTGAGGGAAGCCTACTGGCAGTGACGTCATGTCCATTTGCTGAAGCGAACGCCCATCTCTTCCTGGGATGTCTAGCCGACGAGCCAGGAATCCGCGCCATCCG
Organism: Mesorhizobium sp. M0500; assembly: GCF_040321165.1. NCBI lineage: Bacteria > Pseudomonadati > Pseudomonadota > Alphaproteobacteria > Hyphomicrobiales > Phyllobacteriaceae > Mesorhizobium > Mesorhizobium sp. M0500. The sequence continues at coordinate 4,303 of NZ_JAMYRB010000004.1, read as the reverse complement.
TATGAATGACGGTGTGGTCACGTTAGGATATCGACGGACGCCAAAATCGTGAACGGAAGGAGTGCGTTTCGGTGACTATCCTTCCGGATTGCCTACCGTCCGTTTACCGTTCCGTCTCCGAAAGGGATGTGCAGTAGCCCTATTCCCCAGCACACTTCCGCGAGGGCGCGGCAGTCATGAGTTCGGCATGTCTCATCCGTTCGAGGGATGCGAGACACCCAGCCTTCTGGAAACCTTCTCTGTGATGGACGCAGCCAACTGGCCGTTTATCCCCTCTATCGCCAATAGGGCAGCTTGGTCGGCTATCCAATGAACGTGTCGGACAAAAATCTTCGATCTCATCTGCAGGAGAAATCGTATGAAAGCAGGCATATGAGCGAGAACCTCGAGCCACATCAGACGGCAGCGGCAAATACGGCTATACCTGCCAATTACAACGCCAAGGTCGCGGCAGTCGCGGCCTATGAGCTCCCGACAAAACAGAGATATCAAGATCCGAGTTTTGCGAGCTGGTACCTGAACGGCTATGCAGGCCGGTTGAAGCTGTCCACCGTTGCGTCATACGTCATTGCGCGACGGGAGCAACGCTGCATCGCCAAGGCGCTGGAGAGGTGCAGCCCGCCTCCATCTCAGGTGCTCGATATCCCATGCGGAACCGGGAAGCTGGCCGGCGTGCTGGGCCAGCATAATTGTCGGGTGCTGGCTGCAGACATTTCAATGGAAATGATGGCCTTGGCTAAATCAGCATATGAAGGTCAATCAGGATTTCGGGGATTCATCCGATGTGACGTGACGCAGCTGCCGTTCGCCGACGAAAGCTTTGATACGGTGGTCTGCCTTCGCCTCATTCACCTTATCCCGCCACATCTCAGGCGCGACATTATCATTGAGCTCGCGCGCGTTGCCAGCCGTCGCCTGATCGTATCCTACGGCCTTGGCACCCGCCTCCAGAGAATACGGCTAAGGCTGCGGAAGATGATCACCGGAAGGATGTCGGCGCCTCATCCCGTCAATCTCACCGTTGCACGACAGGATTTCGCGGCGGCGGGGCTCAAGCTGGTACGCTCTTTTAGCGTCCTGCGGTTCCTGTCCTGCGAGCAGCTGTTCGTACTTGAGAAGGTAAAGGCTTGACCTGCCGCCGGTTTGCAGTCTTCGCGTTAGCACTGGTATTGCGGATCAGGCCGCTGATGGTTGTCAAAAGCTGAAACGGCTGCGGGAGGTAGCTGTGGAACCGGCAGGCAAGGCCATTCCGGCGCGCATGCCATCACTCGACCTGCTGCGCCTAGCTGCAGCCCTCGCGGTCGTGCTCTTTCACTATCTTTTTGGCGGCGCGATCGCGGGCAATCTCGACGTGGAATATCCTGCCGCAGCACCTTACGCCATCTACGGCTATCTCGGCGTCAATCTGTTTTTCCTGATCAGCGGTTTCGTCATCGCGTGGTCGGCCGAAGGTCGAACCTGGCAGGAATTCGCGGTCGCCCGCTTCGCCCGGCTTTATCCCGGATTCCTCGTCTGCATGACCGCGACGTTTGTTGTTCTCGTCGTCGCCAAAGATCAGCGTTTTCCGACCGATGTTCCAACCTATGTAGCCAATCTTTCCATGTTCGCCCGCCTCTTCGGCAGGCCGTCCATGGATGGCGTCTACTGGTCGATCATGCTCGAGATCCTGTTTTACGGCTGGGTTGCAGTGCTGATCTTTGCCGGCGCCTTTCAGCGCTGGAAAATACCCATCGCGGCCATCTGGCTCGCAATTTCGGCAACCAACGAGTTCTTCTTTGGGAACCCGGTGATACGCATTCTCTTCATTACAAACTATGCGCCTTTGTTTGCCGCCGGCATCCTCGCGGAAGACATCGTTGCAAGGGGCCGTTCACCGGCTGCGTTCCTGTTTCTTGCCGTCGCGTTCCTGGTGTCTTGCCAGACCGCAATGTTCTCTCATAACTGGATGCAGGAGCACTTTGGCGCAGCCATTTCGTATCCGGCCCTCCTCGCTGCCAATATAGTGGTCTACGGAGTCTTCGCTGGCGCGATATTGCTCCGCTCCGTGATTGCTCCATCCAAGGCTATCATGATGCTCGGAGGGTTGACTTATCCACTGTATCTTTTGCACCAGTATATCGGCTACATTTCGCTTAACGCGCTGGCGCCTCATGTCGGCAAGAACGCCGCATTCTTCGTCGTGTTGGCCGGGGTCCTCCTTGCCTCTTTTATCGTCTGGCGCTTCATCGAGACGCCGGTACGCAAGCCGCTCGTCCGCGCCCTGGTGTCTGGGATATATCGCCTTGCACCAGCCTCGCGGCCAATCCGGCCAACCTCTTCCGCGCGAACGTCATGATCAGGAGCTTTCGGCGGATGCCGCAGAAGATGTTTGAGTCCAACCGTCGCCTCGCGGAAAAGGCAACTGGGTAGCCCCACGACGCCTGCGCAAGCGAATACATGATCTGTGGGTCAATCCGCAGGCGAGCAGCAGGCCGGCGATCAGGCGAGACAGCACCGGGGTTCCTTCCAAGCCGCCGATGTTGCACGGCACCGCTGTTGCGGCAATGCCGGCTGCGAGGCGCATTCGCATTTCGGAGAAGCGCCGTCTAGATCGGCAGCTTCGTCGATTGTGTCACATTTTGTTCTTGCTTTGTGCCGGCAGCTATGCTAGTAATTTGGGTACGGTGCAGATTCGCACTGACGACCCGCCGCTAGGCGGGTTTTGTTTTTGGTCTGGTTTTCAGATTTCCCGGCCGTCCTGCGTCGGACGGCTTCTCGACCTCGCCATTCGAGCCAAGCTCCACACGGTCGGATCAAGTCAGCCGAGTCTTATCCCGAATAGAACCATCCTTGGCTGGTCGTCGATACCGTTGCGGAAACGAGTTCGAAGGGAGCGCCCCTCCAACGCTCAATCCTACTTCAAACCTCAATATTTCTGTCAGAGGGTGTCGGTATGTGATTTGGCGCTAATATACGCCGTCTGTAAGTAGGCACGGTCGAAACAGAAAAAGGAATATTGGATGACAACTCTGCATTACACGTCAGGTGGATCGGGCACGGAAATTGCGCAAGCCGGATTCAATCTGGCCGACGTTTCATCTGTTGACCAACTCAATGCGCTGCCGGACGGTATGAAGGGCTTGGTCTACCTCAACGAAACTGACGGAGCGACGTCGTCCTTTATCGACAAGATCACGCCTTTCATCGGCAATCCGAAGCTGTTCGGATTCTTCCTTGTCGACGAGCCGGATCCCACCGGCCAATGGGGCACCTACGCCTCCGCCGCGAATCTGAAGGCAGAATCCGACTGGATTCACGCCAATGTGCCGGACGCCAAGACCTACATCACGATGATGAGCTTGGGGACGTCGGCGAATCCGGATTTTTCGGGCACGTACAATCCCGCCAATACCGGTATCGATTACTACGGCGTGGATGTCTATCCTGTCCGCACGGATGGCGCGGTCGACTACAACATGATCGACAAATTCGTCGCTGCCGCTCAGGCATCGGGCATCCCGACGAGCAAGATCATTCCAGGCTACCAGACGTTTGGCGGTGGCGACTATAACACCGACATGGGTGGCAAATATGTGGTGCCCACCGCCGCCCAGATGGAAACCATGATGGACCACTGGGCCAAGCTGGTTCCGTCACCCGCCTTCGAGTACGCGTACGCCTGGGGTTCACAGCGAGGCGACACCGCGCTTGAGAGCTCCCCGGAACTGCAGGCCGTTTTCCGGCAACACAATCTCAGCACCGCCGGGACTGCTCCTTCCGAAGCTGCGGCCACCGATCCCATTTCTACGGCGACGGTCCCTTCCGAGGCCACCACCGGCGATAGCACCGCGACTGTCACCGCTCCTTCCGAAGCCACCACCGGCGGCAGCACCTCGACCGCCACCGCCCCTTCCGAAGCCACCTCCAGCGGCGGCACCTCGACCGCCACCGCCCCTTCCGAAGCCACCTCCAGCGGCGGCACCTCGACCGCCACAGCCCCGGCCGAGACCATCACCGGCGGCAGCACCTCGACTGCCACCGCCCCTTCCGAAGCCACCACCGGCGATAGCAATCATGGCAAGACCACGCTTTCGCATCTCCTCGCCGGCAACGGCGGTTCGATTACTACCGCCGCCTCCGGCGCTACCGCCAGCGATGGCAGTCATGGCAAGACCGCGCTGTCGCCCCTCCTCGCCAGCGACGGCAGTTCGACTACTACCGCCGCCTCCGGCGCTACCACCAGCGATGGCAGTCATGGCAAGACCGCGCTGTCGCCCCTCCTCGCCAGCGACGGCAGTTCGACTACTACCGCCGCCTCCGGCGC